>CAZQYA010000078.1:0-13981 GCA_964597325.1 uncultured Desulfovibrionaceae bacterium | reverse complement strand
TCCGATGGAAGTCCGGAAGGAATTGGAGTATCTGACGCGCCATGCGCATCCTTCACATCCTCAGCCAGAAACCGGATTTCACGGGCAGCGGCAAATACGTCCAGGAGATGATCCTGCAGGGCCGCGCCCAGGGGCATGAGCCCTTTCTCGTGGCGGGTGTGTCCGCGAATTTCGAGGTGCCGTCCTCCCTTATCGGCCCGGAGAGCGTGAAGCTGGTCCGTTTCGACGGGCATGACCTGTCCTTTCCCGTCATGGGCATGAGCGACGTCATGCCCTATCCCAGCACGGTCTGTTCATCCCTTGGGCGGTTGCAGCTCGCGGAGTACGAGGCGGCGTTTCGGAGGATCGTCGGCGCCGCCGTGGCGGAGTTCGCCCCGGACGTCATCCACAGCAATCATCTCTGGATGGCCACGGCCGTGGCCAGGGACGCGGCGCCTGGGCTGCCGCTGGTGACCACCTGCCACGGGTCGTGCCTGCGGCAGCATCGCCTCTGCCCGGACCTGGGGCGTTCGCTCGTGGAGCGGCTTCGGGGCATCGACCGGATCATCGCCCTGTTCGGGCGTCAGAAGCAGGACATCGTGGACCTGCTGGCCGTGGACTCGGACAGGGTGCATGTCATCAGCGGCGGGTACAATGAACTGTGTTTTCACGCGCAGGACCGCCCCATGGAGTCCGAGACCGTCAACCTGCTCTATGCGGGCAAGCTCGATTCCTCCAAGGGCGTTCCCTGGCTTCTGCGCAGCCTGAAGCAGGTCGGGGGGCCCTGGCGTCTTCACCTGGCCGGCGGCGGCAGCGGGCCCGAGAGGGATGAGTGCCTGCGCCTGGCCGCCGGCCACGGCGACCGGGTCACGGTGCACGGCCCCGTGTCGCATGAGGTGCTGGGCGATCTCATGCGGCAGTGCGACGTTTTCGTGCTGCCCTCGTTCTTCGAGGGCCTGCCCCTGGTCCTGCTGGAGGCCATGGCCTGCGGCTGCCGGATCGTCACCACGGACCTGCCCGGCGCCAGGGAGCTTTTCGGCGAGTCGCCGCCGCCCATGGTGCGCCTGGTGGAGCTGACGGAGCTCGAGACCGTGGACAGGCCCTACAGGGCAGACGAGCCTCTGCTTGAGACGCGGCTGGCCGACGCGCTGCGGGGCGCCATGGCGGATGTGACGGACGGCGCGGAGCCGGATCACGAGGCCGTCCGGAGGATCACGGAGCCCTTCGGGTGGGCGGGCATTTTCGCCCGTATCGAGGGGGTGTACGCGGCCGCCCTGAAGGATCAGGCGACCTCTTGAAAATGAAGGGCTATGGCGGCGATGTCGTCATGCTTCTTGAAACGCGGGTAGCGCTCGATGTCCGGATCGGACGCCTCACGGACGCGCACGTGGTTCCGCAGGCCGCGCAGGCTGCATGACCCGGCCATGTCCATCAGGCACGAGTAGTCCCTGTACCTGCCCGGAGAGGTGCACGGGATGCTCAGCCCATCGGTGAACACCAGGACGCTCTTGACGTTGTCGAGCGGTTCCATGCCGGTGCGGAAGAAGTCCGCGGCCGCCCGTTCGCCGTTCAGCACGCCGTAGTCCCGGTTCATGCCTTCCCGGACCGCCTCGATCATGGCGGTCACTTCGGGGTGGAAACGTCCGCGCTCGCGGATCATGCACAGGGTCGGGTAATCGTGGTCCTCGCGCTCGGCCGCCACCTTGTAGCGTCCGTCCCGGTCCACGAAGACCACCTGGCAATCTCCCGTCACGAACCATTCCATGACCCCTTCCCGGAGCCTGACGACCGCTGCGCTGGAGCTCCAGAGGCCCAGGCGTTGCGTGATGTCCACCCCGCGGGATTCCATGCCGGTCCTGATGGCCTCGTTGGCCTGGATGCCGAGGCTGTGCAGGGGGTGTCCGTTGCGCAGGAAGGTCCTGCCAGCGATGGCGGACGCGAGAGCGCCGCCGCTGGCGCCGTCCGGCAGGGGAGCCCCGCCCAGGCTGGTGGCGCCGTCGAACACCCCGAAGACGGCGCCGTCCATGATCAGGCAGTCTTCGTTGCGGGCGCCGGAGCCCTGTTCGAGAATGTGCTCGATTCTTTTCACGCCGTATTCCTGCATACCGCCAGTGAACGCATCTGGAAAAATCTGTCAAAACGAAAGGTGTGATGCATTCGGGCGGGTTCCATAGGTTGGGTCTATGAAACCCGTTTCGACGCGTTTCTTTTCTGTCGAAATGCGCGCAGGCGTGCGGTTTTTCGGGGGCGAGGTCCGTCGAACACGGCGGGCGCCGGGCATCCGATTGAAATCTTCCTCCTTGACAGGGGAGGGTGTCATCAGAGATATGGACTTCTCTTTCACGAAATTGATTTCGTGAATTAAGAGGCGCTTCGGCCTGTTCGAGCGCGCCGATCCGCAACCCCATCATCGGAGACCGACCATGACCACAACGTCACACGAGTCCATGTGGACTTTTCTGACCAATCATACCCACGTCCTTTTTTGCCTGTCCCGCAACCCGGACATGCGCATGAGGGACATCGCCCTGGAGATCGGCATCACCGAGCGCGCCGTCCAGCGCATCGTGGCCGAACTGCGCGCCGCCGGCTATCTGGACGGGGAGCGCGAGGGCCGGCGGGTGGAGTACACCATCCTGCGGGATAAGCACCTGCGTCACCCCCTGGAGCGGGGATGCCGCATCGGCGACGTTCTGGATGTGCTGGAGCGGGTGACGGAGGACTCCAGATGAAATGGGTTGTCCTTTTTGCCGGTGTTTTGATCCAGATGATCCTCGGAGGCATCTACGCCTGGAGCGAGTTTGTGCCGCTTTTGACCTCCGAGTACGGTTTGAGTTCCAGCCAGTGCGGGCTCGTGTTCGGTGCCACCATCGCGGTGTTCACCTGCGTCATGATTCCCGCCGGCAAGATCCTGCAGCGGTACGGCGCGCGCGTGACGGCGACGGTCGGCGCGCTGCTGTTTGCCGCCGGGTACCTGACGGCTTCGTTTTCCCAGGGCAGTTTCATTCCCCTTTTTGTGGGCCTGAGCCTGGTCACCGGGGCCGGCATCGGATTCGGGTACATCTGTCCCCTGACGGTTTCCATGCAGTGGTTTCCGGACAAAAAGGGGCTCGTGACCGGCGTGTCCGTGGCCGGGTTCGGGGCCGGCGCCATCCTGCTGAGTTTCGTGGCCGAGCACCTGCTCGTGGACAAGGGTATGGACGTCATGCACGTCTTCCGTTTCATCGGCCTGGGCTCCGGCGCTGTCGCCCTGGCGAGCGCGCTGCTGCTGCGCGAACCGCCACGGGCAGGCCGGACCGGGAGCACGGGATGCGAACATTCGGGCGCGTTGCCGCTTCGCATGTTGACATCGCGCAATTTTCTGCTCCTGTGCCTGGGCATGTTCTGCGGAACCTTCGCCGGGCTGCTGGTGGTGGGTAATCTGAAGCCCCTCGCCCTGTCACAGGGGCTTGACGGCGCCACGGCCACCCTGGCCATTTCGGTTTTCGCCCTGGGCAACGCCATGGGCCGGATCGGCTGGGGGCAGGTTCACGACCGCCTCGGCACGCGTTCGACCATTTTCCTTTCCCAGGCGTTCCTGGGCGCGAGCATGCTGCTTTTCCTGCTTCCGCCCGCGCCCCTGCCGGTGTTCGCCGCGGTGCTGTTCACGGGCATGGGCCTCGGCGTATGCTTGGTGGTCTACGCATCCTCGGGTGTCGAGCTTTTCGGGATGGGGCTTTTTCCTCGCCTCTACCCCGTCTGTTTCCTTTGGTACGGCCTGGCCGCGCTCATCGGTCCGCCTCTGGGCGGCATGATTGCCGACGCGACGGGGTCGTATGGTGCGTCCATCGTCATGAGCGTGGCCCTGGTGCTGACCACGGCACCGCTGATATGGGTATTGTTCAGGCAGGGGGAGTCCCGGGTCGTGATGGACTGCGGGGAAGGTCTGTGAATCCGTAGCCGGACGTCCTGGCCGTCATTGCGCGGCAAGGATCGCCCATGGATATGCCCATTACGTATTCCATGAAGGGCTGCTGCGGTTCGTGTCGGGCCTGCGGCAGCCTTTTTCTTTTGCGTACGGAGTGTTCCAGATGATTAACGGAAGGGGATGCGTTCGGCTCCGGTGGCTTCCAGGGCTTTGATCATTTGCGTCAGCACTCGGTTGACCGGTGTGGAAATGCCGGCCTCCTCGCCCTTGCGCACCACGGCGCCGTTGATGACATCCACCTCCGAAGGCCTTCCCGCCAGAATATCCTGAAGCATGGACGACCGGTTGGCGGCCGTCCGGATGCAGACTTCCCTGACCCTTTCGAGGTGGTCCCCATCGGGCAGCCTGACGCCCATGGCACGGGCCACGGCCACGGCTTCGGCCACGGCCTGGGCCATGACGGCCTCGCACTCGGGCACCGTGGCCAGGGTTCCGTTGGGCACCCGCAGGAGGGCGGTCAGGGCGTTGATGCCCACGTTGACGATGAGCTTGGACCAGAGCAGGGCGTCGCCGTCTGTGGTGACGGTGGTGGGGATGCCGGCCCGGTTGAACAGGTCGGCCACGGCGGCGATCCCGTCCTCCTGCCCTGGCCCCGCGGCCAGGACCGTCGGTCCGGTCCCGGCATGGCGGACCCGGCCCGGACCGAGCAGGGTGGCGGCCTGGGCCGTGGTTCCGGCGGCGGCGCGCCGGGCGCCCACGGCTTCCTGGATGCGCTCCAGGTTCCCGAGCCCGTTCTGCAGAGTCAGGACCAGCCCGTCCTCGGCCAGCAGCTGCCTGGCGATGCCCGCGGCCTGGCCGGTGGACCGGGCCTTGGTGCAGACGAGGATCAGGTCGGCGCGGCGGCCGTACAGCCCGGGATCGGTCAGGGCCCTGGCCGTCATGCGCCGGATGCGACCGTGCATATCGGTGAGAGTCATGCCACCCTCGTTGATGGCCTCGGCGTGGCCTGCGTTGGTGGTGAAGAAGGTCACCGGGGCGCAGGGCATGAGCAGCGAACCGAACAGGCCGCCCATGGCTCCGGCGCCGATGATCAGGGTCTCCATGTTTCCTCCGTTCGAGTCATGCCGCCGGACGGCGGGTTACGAGCCGGGTGCGGTAGCCTTTACGATCCTGATTTGATGCCTTTTCACATACATCCTCAAGATTCAAGGGAAGGGTTTTTTGGCGTCGTAGATATGGTGAAGGCCCTGTAGTGTCGGCTGTGGGGCCTTGTTGTGGTGCGGGACCGGGTCGGGGCAACGTCGGATGACTTTGTTTCAAAGTCGGGATCAAAGGATAAGCAGGCCGTTGAAAAACAGCGATCTGCTGCGTCAGCGAAAAAAGCCGGACCGTTTATGTATGCGTGATGCGCTGTGCATCCTGGCTTTTTTCGCATTCCTGCCTCTCACCGTTTTTTTGAAGGCCTGAGAATTTTGATTTTTCCATCAGTCAGTCTGGGCCGGAATGCTCTCGTGGGTCCAGGTCAGGATTCGCACGGTGCCTTGTCCTTGACAGGGGCGTGCCGTCGTTCGCGTTCGTGCAGGAACTCGTAGCGCACCCCTTTGAGCAGGCACAGGCACAGCAGGAGCATGATGCCCGAGAAGGGCAGGGCCGCGGCGATGGCCATGCGCTGCAGGCCTTCCAGACCGCCCGAGAAGAGGAGGATGGCGGCCGTTGCGGAGATGGTCAGGCCCCAGATCAGTTTTTTGCTGCCGGGCGGGTTTTCCTGGCCGCCGGAAGTCATCATGCTGAGCACAAAGGTGGCCGAGTCCGCCGAGGTGACGAAGAAGACCACCAGCAGGAGGACGGTCAGCGCTGTCAATACGCCGCTTAAGGGGTAGTGAGCGTAGAGCTTGAACAGGCCCGTGGAGATATCCGCGGCCACTACCGTGGCGATGTCCACCCCCTTCTCGAGTTCCAGGTGAAAGGCGGCGCCCCCGAAGACGCTGAACCACAGGAAGGTCAACAGGGCCGGGACCATGAGCGCCCCGGTCACGAACTCCCGGATGGTTCTGCCACGGGAGATGCTGGCCACAAAGAGTCCCACGAAGGGTGACCAGGAAATCCACCACGCCCAGTAGAACAGGGTCCAGTTCTGGGTCCACTCCGCGCCCCGGAAGGGGTTGGTGGACAGGCTCATGGTGAAGAGGTTGGAGGCATAGTCCGCCAGGGTGCTGATAAAGATGTTGAGCATGGTGTTGGTCGGTCCCACCAGGAACATGAAGCCGAGAATGGTCAGGGCCAGCATGATGTTGGCCTTGCTCAGTACCTGAATGCCCCGGTCCAGCCCGGTCATGCTGGAGACGATGAACAGGACCGTGACCGTGGCGATGATGACCAGGGTGCTTGTGAAACTGGCCTCTATGGGCAGGATGGACGCCAGCCCGCTGTTGATCTGCATGGCCCCGAGGCCCAGGGAGGTGACAATGCCGAAGACCGTGGCAAAGACTGCCAGGATGTCGATGAAGTACCCGGCCGGTCCGTGAATGCGGTCTCCGATGAGTGGGTAGAAGCAGCTCGAAATGAGGGGGGGCATGCCGCGTCTGAAGGAGAAGTAGGCGATGGACAGGCTCATGACGATATAGATGGCCCAGGGGTGGATGCCCCAGTGGAAGAAGCTGTAGCGCATGGCGAACTTGGCCGCTTCCGGCGAGGCTGCCTGGATGTAGTCGGGCGGGTTGAGATAGTGGCTCATGGGTTCGGCCACGCCCCAGAAGATCAGGCCGATGCCCATGCCGGCCGCAAAGAGCATGCTGAACCAGCCAAAATAGGAGAAGCGGGGTTTTTCGTGGTCTCCGCCGAGCTTGATCTCGCCGTAGCGGCTGAAGGCCATGTACAGGCTGAAGACGAGGAACAGGAAACTCGAAAGCAGATAGGACCAGCCGAAATTGCGGATGATGGCGCTGTGCAGGATTTTCGACCACCTGTCCAGGCCTTCCGGGGACACGACGCCCACGAGCGAGACCAGCAGCACAATGAGCAGGGATACGGCGAAAACGAGGTTGTTCTTCACATTCATGATGGGGAGCCTTCTTTGGCTTGTTCGTCCGGGGACGCGTCCAGGGAGCAGATGCTCGGGATGATGAAGACGCTGCAACGGGTCTTGTGGGGGAGAATTTCGGCCGTGGAGCCCAGGAAACGGGCCACGGCGTCGGGTTTTTCCGATTTGCCGACTACGATCAGATCCGCATTGACGGCCTTGGCCTGCCGGGTGATTTGCCGCCTGACCATGCCGATGGATTCGATGACTTCGACCTGGTCGTAGGCGTGGCGGCATTGGTCGGCCAGACGTCGGAGGTTGTCCAGTATGCTTTCCTGCAGCGCCGTGTCCGTGACCGGATCCGGGGCGCGGTCACGCACATGCAGCAGAAACAGTGTCTTGGCCTTGAAGCGGCTGTGAACGAGATAGGGCATGGCTGCCGCATCGGTGGAGGTGAAGTCCGTGGCATAGAGGACCCGGTCCAGTTGCGTTGCGGCCCCGAACAGCCGGGGCTTGTGGATGAACACCGGCAGGTTGCTGATGCGCAGGATGTCCGAGTCGATGCTGCCCAGGAGGGCCTGCCGCAGCAGCCCCTTGGGCCGCCAGTACAGGCAGAGGTAGTCCGCCCCGAGGGCCTGGGCCGTGTCCACGAACATGGAGGGCGCGTGACCGGTGCGGATGTGGGATTCCGCCTCAAAGCCCATGGCGGTCGCTTCCGCGGCGATCTCTCCGAGCATGGCTTCGGCCTTTTCCATGTAGATGTATCTGGATTTGGTGCGGATGTGGACGAGATAAAGCTGCTTTGTTCCGTAGCTTTTCAGGCAGGCGATCATCTCCAGGAATTTTTTTCGGGGCTCGTCGAGGGTGATCTTGACGGCGGCGGCTTTGAGCAAGGCGATCTCCATGACGGTAGAAGTGGTTCAAAACATCTATTGTGAAACGAGAAAGCCGTTTGGGTCAAGGTGCGCCTTTGCGAAGCGGTTTTCCGCAAGAAAGGTGGCTTTCGCGCGGAGGGCGATCTGATCGGCGTGTGACCAGAGGGAAAACGCAGGCACCGATGGATGCGGCGCCCCTTCCGCATATTTTTCTGTTATCGGAGAGGCTCGTTCAGACCGGCTGCCTGCCGCCTTTGAAAAAACTCCAGACGGCCCGGTTTCGTTTTTCTTTGGCCTGGTAGAGCATCTGGTCCACATGGGCGGTAAAATCTCTCAGCCCGTGGTCGCGGGCGGGCATGGTGGTGGCGCCGCCGATGCTGATGGTCACGATGCTTTCAACGTTGGAAGCACTGTGCTCCAGATTCAGTTCGGCAACCATTCGACAGGCTTGGGCCGCGAAAGCCTGGGCGTTCTGGAGGGAGATGCTTGGGAGGATGAAGGCGAATTCCTCGCCGCCGTAGCGGGCCACGAAGTCGGAGGAACGTTTCAACATGCGGCTCAGGGCCTGGGCAACTTTTTTCAGGGCCAGGTCGCCGGCGGCGTGGCCGTACGTGTCGTTGAACTGCTTGAAGAAATCGATATCCACGAAGGCCAGGGAGAAGGGTTCGCCGCTCCGGCAGGCCCGGTGCCATTCGTTTCTGAGGCGCTCGTCGTAGGCCCTGCGGTTGGGGATGCCCGTCAGGCCGTCCAGAAGGGCGATTTTTTCGAGCAGTTTGCGGTGCTGGACCAGTTCCAGGATGTTGTTGACCCGGGCCTTGACGATGGCGGGGTGGAACGGTTTGCTGATGTAGTCCAGCGCTCCCAGAGAAAGGCCGTGTTCCTCGTCTTCGGCATTGTCGAGGCTGGTCAGGAAGATGACCGGGATATGCCGGGTCTTGTCGTCGGCTTTCAGGGCCTGGATGATTTCGTAGCCGTTCATCACGGGCATGACCACGTCCAGGATGATGAGGTCGGGGGCGATGGACTCCGCAAGCTGCAGAGCCTTTTTCCCGTCTTTGGCGGAGCTGATGTGATACTCGCCGATGAGCAGTTCGGCCAGGAACTGCAGGTTGAATACCTCATCATCAACGATGAGAATTCTGGGTCTTTGTGCTTCCATCCTCGGGAATTTCCTGGGCTTGCAGCCATTCTTCGATTTTTTCCAGGGCATCGAGCGCTTCGTCGAAGTCGAAATTGCCGATGTGCGATTGCAGCATGGACCACTGTTGTTCTAGCTGCGGCGTTATGCGCATGGAGCCGAATTCGGGCAGGAGAGCCGCGGCCTCGGGGTCGTTCTTTTCCAGGCATGCGCGCAGCCGTTTCAGCAGACGCTCGCCCTCGGCCCTGTCGCTGATGAACACGCTGGTCGCGTCGTGCTCCGGGTTTTTATCCTTTTGCTCGAGAATGGGAACCAGATCCCGGAGGACGGTCTCGAGGTTGTTCAGGAACGTCTGAACGACCTGGCTGTCCGGACCGTCGCTGTCCCGGTCTCCGCGAATTCCCTCAAGGTCATGGGCCGCGGACTGAAGTCGTTTGGCGCCGATGGAACCGGCCGGTCCCTTGATGGCGTGGGCCAGGTGCCTGACCTTTTCGAAGTCTTCGTTTCTGATGTGTTCGTCGCATCGCCTGCCGAAATCAGCGTACTCCTGGTGAAAGAGACGGAGGAACTTGAGGTAGGAAGAGGCGTTGCCCATGCAGCGCCTGAGCCCTTCACGCTGGTCGATTTCGGCGAAGTCGAAGATGATGTCCGGTTGGTCCTTAGCCCGCTCCTCGGGGCGGGGCATGGCTGTCTCGGGCGCTTCTTCGCCGTCCGTGGGGGTGCCCCATTTGATCAGCATGGCCAGAAGTTCTTCTGGATTGACGGGTTTGGTGATGTGGTCGTTCATGCCGGCGAGCAGGCTTTTTTCGCGGTCGGAGCTGAGGGCGTGGGCAGTCATGGCCACAATGGGCAGGGTCGAGGCTTCGTGGTGTTTACGGATGCGTCTGGTGACCTCCAGGCCGTCGAGGTCGGGCATCTGGATGTCCATGAAGATCAGGTCGTAGTCCTTCGTGGCGACGAGTTCGAGGGCGGAAAATCCGTTTTCGGCAATTTCGACGACCATGCCGGCCTGGGCGAGAAGCTCCCCAGCCACCTGCTGGTTGAACAGGTTGTCTTCGACCAGCAGGATGCGCATACCCTGGATCCTGTCGAGCTGGGACGTGCTGACCACGATATGGGAGCCGGCGTCCGATTCGGTTTTCAGGTTGTAGAGGTCGGCAACCGTATTGAGGATGTTCGAGGGGCAGGTCGGTTTGGCCAGAAAGGCGTCGACTCCGGCCTTCAGCGCCAGGGAACGGACTTTTTCCAGCTCGTAGCCGTTGATCATGAGGATGACGGAAGTGTTGCTTCCGTTTTGGCCTATTTTCTCCCTGATGAGGCGGGCGGTTTCTATTCCGTCTTTGTCAGGCATCTGCCAGTCGACGAAAATCAGGTCGTAAGGGGTGAGGGTCCCGTCCGGTGCCACGAGTTTCTTCAGGGCTTGGTCAAAGGAATCGGCTTTGTCTGGTTGGTCGGAGAAAAGTCCGGCCAGCATGTCGGCGAAGCTGTCCAGGGCCGTGCTGTTGTCGTCGATGACCAGGCTTTTCAGGTGTCGCAGGTCGCGTGGAAGGAATATCTGTACCGGCTGGTCCGGGGCGAGAGCCAGCCGGACCGTGAAATGGAAGGAACAGCCTTTGTCCGGCTGGCTTTCCACCCAGATGCTTCCCCCCATGGCTTCCACCAGGCTTTTGGAGATGGCAAGGCCCAGTCCGGTCCCCCCGAACCTGCGGGTGATGGAGCCGTCGGCCTGGGTGAAGGGCTGGAAGAGGTTCTGGATCTGTTCGGCCGTCAGTCCGATGCCACTGTCGGTGACGGAGAAGTGGAGCTGCACCTCGTGTGCGGTCTGTTCCATGACGCCCACGTTGACGACAATGTCACCCTCGGGGGTGAATTTGATGGCGTTGTTGGTCAGGTTGACCAGCACCTGCCCCAGGCGCAGGGAGTCGCCGACCAGCCACTGCGGTGTGTCGTCGGAAACGGCGAAGATGACTTCGAGGCGCTTTTCCTCGGCCTTGACCAGGGTGACATCGGCAAGGGTCTTGAAGACGTCGTCGAGCCGGAAGGGCAGGCTTTCAAGCTCCATCTTATCGGCCTCGATTTTGGAAAAATCGAGGATGTCGTTGATGATGCCCATAAGAACGTGGGCGGAAGAGAGGATTTTGGATTGATAATCCTGCTGCAGGTCGTTCAGAGGGGTGCGCAGGATGAGGTGGGACATGCCGATGATGGCGTTCATGGGCGTGCGGATTTCGTGGCTCATGCTGGCCAGGAACTCGCTCTTGGCCCGGTTGGCCGCTTCGGCGCCGTATTTGGCCCGGATCAGTTCATTCTTGATTTCGTATTCTTCGGTGATGTCGAAGAGGATGCCGCTCTCCCCGGCGTAGCCCAGACCCGACGGGTCGGGCAGCAGTTTGGAAAGGCTGCGTTTCCAGCGCCATTTCCGGTCCTCGCCCTCGGCGGCGAGGTAACGGAATTCCCTCTGGTTGGTGGCCGTCTCGGAGCCGGTCTGCTGGAGCCAGTTTTGAACGATCGCGGAGTCTTTCTTCAATATTCGGGCACCGTCGACGTCCATGAATTCGTCTCGGTAGCGCTCCATGAACTCGTCCCAGTTCTCGATTTCCTCCCAGGGAATGTCCCCCATCATCTGGGAACGGTCCTCGGGGTGGACGTAGCGGATGTAGTCGATGATGTTCGAGATGGCATCGGGCTCTTGGCCAAAGAGCTTTTCGACGTCCCCTTCGAAGGCCATGACGCCGTTCTCGAACATGAACCGGCGGGAGACCGCGCCCGCCGCCTCCAGGCTGTGCAGCAGGTCGGCCTGCAGCTTCTGCAGCAGGCGCTCCTTGGCGTTGTGCTCGGCGATTTCGTCCCTGGTCCAGATGACGCCGGTGTACCCCGCGCCCATGAGGATGAGAATGACCACGCAGGCCAGTACGATGGACGCTCGCGTGTTGGCGGTCATGTCGGCGAAGAAGCTGGCCCGGTTCGTCTCGGCCATGGCCTTGGAGTATTCGACCAGATTGGCGATGGCTGTGATCAGGCGATTGGCGTGGGGCTTGGTTTCGAGCTGGTTTAAAACCCTGATGATGTCCTGCCCGAAGATGCCCTGGCGGAAGGACTGGGCGAGAATTCTGATGTCTTCGGCATAGACGTCCAGGGCTTCATGGGTTTCAGCCAGGAGGCGTTTGTTCTCCGGATCCTGGGCCGTCTTGGCGTATTCGTTCAGGGCGGAACGGATCCTGGGAATGTTGTCCTCCATGGCCTTGACCCACTTCATGTCACCGCTGTTGGCCCTGTAGAAATTGATGATCAGGTTGTGCAGGTAGAAATTGGCCTTTTCACCCCAGACAATGCCCTGGGTTCCTTCTTTGGCCAGGACCTCGACCTGTTCTCCGCTTTCGATGAATCGGAGGATGAGGTAGGCGGAAAGAGCGGACGTCAGAACGGCGATGAGGCTCATGACCAGGATAAGGCGGGCGGAGATGCTGATTTTCTTCAAGGACATGGGATTTCCTGGTTGACGGGGTCCGGGCGCGATGTCGCAGGCCAGGGACGCGGGAATCGGTGCGGGTTGGCCGGGTGGTTCGGGGTGCTGTTGCCGGAAGTTTGCTGAACGCCCCTGCGGAGGCATCGCCTGGACCGTGCGTGATACCTCCGATAGTTAATCTATAAATATATCCTTTTTCGGTCATTTTGACAAATGCGCCGGGTGGCCGGGACCTGCCGGCGAAGCTCCCGGATCGGGACGCTTTCGGGCATGTTCATTTTGTCTTTGACTGCCTATCGCCCCGGCCGCTATCCCATGGCAGTTTCGCCACTTTTCATCACAGGAAGGCATATGAAGAACGTTGTCATCTGGGGCGCGGGCCAGGGCGGGCGCATGATTTCCAATCTGCTGAACGGGGACATCCGGATCCTGGCGTATTGCGACAGCGATGCGCGGAAATGGGGGGAGGCCATGGATGGGACTCCCGTGGTTTCGCCTGATGCGATTCCGGACATGGAGCCTGATGTCGTGTTTATATCCATGCTCAACAGGGACGCCTGTGCTGAGGTGCGGGCGAGGCTGGAGAGTATGGGCGTGGCGGCGCGAATCGTCACGGCGCCGGAGCTGCGTCAGACTTTCGATCTGCGTCTGGCAGCCCTGAAGATGATCGCCGTTGAGATCCGTGAAGGGCGCGTCGACGGGGCCTTGGCCGAACTGGGCGTGTACCGCGGAGAGTTCGCCGCGGAGATGAACAGACTTTTTCCCGACCGTCCCCTCTATCTGTTCGACACGTTCACGGGATTCGACCCGCGCGACGTGGCGGTGGAGGACGAGGGCAAATATTCCCGGGCGGCGGTGGGCAATTTCGCGGACACGAGCGTGGAGGCGGTGCGAGAGCGATTGCCTTTTCCGGACCGTGCCGTGTTCCGGGTCGGCTATTTTCCGGAAACCGCACGGGGTATTGACGAGACGTACGCCGTGGTCAGTCTGGACGCGGACCTGTACAAGCCGCTCTACGACGGCCTGGGCTATTTCTATCCGCGCATGGCGTCGGGGGGCTACATCATCATCCACGACTACAACAACAGCAGGTTCTCCGGGGCCAGGCAGGCCGTGCGCCGTTTCTGCGAGGAGAACAGGGTCTTCGTTGTACCCCTGTCGGACCTGCACGGCACCGGGATCATCGTCAAACCGTAACGTACTGTTGAAAAATCAAATTCGCAGGACGTTCAAAGGTGGATCCTCCGGTTGGAGCGTGCAGACATCTGCAGAATTTGCGTAGTTTTTGCACACAAATCTTCATCTCAAATTGCCATACTTGTCGGAAAGCATAGATTGATGCTCTTCCAAAAAGTTGCGAAAGAGCCTCTATGTCATTCCCGCGAAGGCGGGAATCCATGCCCTTGACTGCACGGGAAGCAAGATGGTGCGTGCCGCCAATTCGCGCTCTGCCTCGATGTCATTCCCGCGAAGGCGGGAATCCATGCCCTTGACTGCACGGGAAGCAAGATGGTGCGTGCCGCCAATTCGCGCTCTGCCTCGATGTCATTCCCGCGAAGGCGGGAATCCATGCCCTTGACTGCACGGGAAGCAAGAT
>CAZQYA010000077.1:0-14003 GCA_964597325.1 uncultured Desulfovibrionaceae bacterium | reverse complement strand
CAACCGGCTCCTGCCCGGACACATCGCCGTCCTGGTCGAGACCCACGCCCAGGGCAGGGACATCCACAGCGCCCTGGCGACCCTGGGCATCCCCGGCGTGGTGACGCACACCTCGTCGGTCTTTGCCACGCCCGAGGCAGGAGAACTCCTGTCCGTGCTGCGCGGCATGGCCGAATGCCGGCGCCCGGCGGCCCTGCGCACGGCCCTGGCCATGCCCATGGTCGGCCTGACGGCACCGCAGCTTCAGGAACTGGACGAGGACGGCGGCAAGCTCGACGCCTGGTTCGAACGCTTCCTGGCCTGCCGCGACCTGTGGGAACGCCGGGGCGTCATGGCCGCGGCGCGCCGCCTTTTCACGGAACTGGACGTGCGCAGCCGTCTCGTGTCCCTGCCGGACGGCGAGCGGCGCATGACCAACGTCCTGCACTGCCTGGAACTGCTTCATGCCCGCGAGCGCGAATCGGGCGCATCCATGCACGCCCTGATGACCTGGTTCGGCCGCAAGCTCGGCAGCGACGCCACCGAGGAATCACAGCTGCGCCTGGACACGGACCGCGACGCGGTCCAGATCGTGACCATCCACAAGAGCAAGGGCCTGCAGTACCCGGTGGTCTTCTGCCCCTTCATCTTCGGAACGGCCCGCAGCCCCGAGGACCGCGCCCTGGTCCACGAAAGCGGTCTGCTCCTGGACCTGGGCTCGCCGGAACTGCCCGAAAGGCTTGGTGCGGCCAGGGACGATGCCCAGGCCGAGCGCGTGCGCCTCGTATACGTGGCCCTGACCCGGGCCAAATGCCGCTGCTACACCGTCTGGGGGCGCATCAACAAGGCCGAGAAGTCGGGCGCGGCCTGGCTGTTCCATGGGCACCGCGCCGGGACCCCGGCCGCCCTGAACTGGGAGGGCGTCTCCGAAGACATGGTGCGCGAGGATCTCGAAGCGTTGCGTTGCGAATGCATCGATGTCGAAAAACTGCCCGAGGTCGAGCCGGAACCGGGTCCGGCGCAGTTTACGGAGGTCCCGGAACTGCACTGCCGAACCTGGGAACGGGCGCTGGGGCCGGGCTTCGGCCTGGCCAGCTTCACCGGCCTGACCCGCGGGTCCGGACACGGAGCCCGGCCCGGACTGGACGAGGACGACGCCGCCGGCCAGGCCGAAGACGACGAATGGTCCATGGCCCGCTTTCCGCGCGGAGCCGCGGCCGGGTCGTGCCTGCACCGCATTTTCGAGCGCATCGACTTCACGGACCCCGCCACGATTCCCGGCGAGGTCGCCGACGCGCTATCCTCCTACGGCTTCGACACGGCCTGGGAAGGGACCGTCACGGACATGGTCCGACGCACCCTGCGCACGGACCTGGGCGGCTTCAGGCTGGAGGACATCGGAACCGGGGAGCGCCTGGTGGAGTTGGAATTCCTCTTCCCCCTGCGCCCCGTGACCCGCGAGGCCCTGGCCGCCGTGTATCGGGAGGCGGCCGGGCTGCTGCCTCCCGAACTGCCCGAACGCATGGAAAGCCTGCGCTTCGAGCCGCGCCGGGGCTTCATGACCGGCTTCATGGACCTCGTGGTGCGTCACGCAGGGAAATTCTACCTGCTCGACTGGAAGTCCAACTGGCTCGGCCCCACGCCCGGACACTACACGCGGCAGGCCCTGGACGCGGCCATGGCCGGCAGCCACTATTTCCTGCAGTACCACCTCTACTGCCTGGCCCTGAACCGTCATCTGGGACTGCGCATGAAGGGGTACGAATACGCGGAGCATTTCGGCGGCGTGCGCTACGTGTTCCTGCGCGGCATCGACCCGGCCGTACCTGAACAGGGCGTGCATGCGGACATGCCCGACCAGGCCTTCCTGACCGCCCTGGACAAGGCCCTCATCGACATGGAGAGACGCTGATGTTCGCCAGCCCCGCCATCCTGCCGCACCTGTCCGCCTCGGGCCTGTTCAACGCGGCCGACGTGTATCAGGCCAGATTCGCGGCCTCCCTGGCCGCGCCGGGCCAGGGAGACCTGGCCGCGGGCCTGGCCGCCCTCCTGTCCCTGGCCGTGCGCGAAGGACATGTCTGCCTGCACCTGGACGACGCCATGGCCCGCGAGAGGCTTGAGGCCCTGGCGCTGAACGCATCACTCGACCTGACGGCAACGGGCGTCGTCGGCGGCCCGGATTCCGGCGCGCCCATGATCCTCCACGGTAGGCGCCTGTATTTCTCCCGCTTCTTCCGGGACGAACGATCCCTGGCTGAAGCCTTCCTGCGCCTGGCCCAAGACCCGCCCCGCAAAATCCCCGAAGATCTCCTGCCCGACATCTTCCGGCGCACGGACGCCCCGGACTGGCAGGACGTGGCCTGTTTCGCGGCGCTGCGCAGCCGCTTCTGCGTCATCTCCGGCGGACCGGGCACGGGCAAGACCACGACCGTGGCCCGCATCCTGACCCTGGCGGCTCGCATGAACGCGGGGAAAAATTGCTCCATCCGCCTGGCCGCTCCCACGGGCAAGGCCGCCTCGCGCATGACCGAGGCCCTGGCCCAGGCCTTTCCGGACGGCGCTCTGCCCCCCGACCTGGACGCCTGCCTGACCCAGGGCGCCCAGACCGTGCACCGCCTGCTGGGCTGGGGCGCGCGCGGGTTCAGGCACCACCGGGACAACCCACTGTCCGCGGACATGCTGGTGGTGGACGAGGCCTCCATGCTGGACCTGGAACTGACGGCGCGCCTGCTGGACGCCCTGCCGGAACACGCCGCCCTCGTCCTGCTGGGCGACCGCAACCAGCTGGCTTCAGTGGAAGCCGGAGCAGTCCTGGCAAACCTCTGCCACGAAGACGCCGTCAACGCCTTCTCGACCGGCTTCGCTGCGGACGCGGGCGTTCCCGGCCTGCCGGTGACGGAGGTTGCGACGCCCCTGACGGACCATGTGGTGGAACTGCGCACGAGCTACCGCTTTCGCGGGGACAGCGGCATCGCGGCCCTGGCCGCCTTCATCCGCGACGGGGAAGCCGATCGGGCGACGGCGCTTCTGGAACTGGAGCACGATGATCTGGAGATGAAATCACGCCCCGGTCCAACGGCACTGGCCGCGGACCTGAAGCCGCTTCTGCGCGAATCGTTCGGGAAACTGGGAAAGGAGACGGACCCCGGACGGGCCTTCGAAGCCCTGGGAACCTTGAGGCTGCTGTCGCCGATCCGGCAGGGACCGCGCGGCACCGAGGCCCTGAACCGCCTGGCGCAGGAGACCCTGGGCCAGGCCGGCGAAGTCTGGTACGCGGGCCGCCCGGTCATGATCCTGGAAAACGACTACAATCTGGGGCTCTTCAACGGCGACGTCGGCATCGCCCTGCCCGCAGACCGCGAACTGAGAGTCTTCTTCCCGGGCCCGGAAGGCTTCATCTCATTCTCGCCCGCACGGCTGCCGCGCTTCGAGACCTGCTACGCCATGACCGTACACAAGAGCCAGGGCTCGGAATTCGACCACACCGTGCTGGTCCTGCCCGAAGAACCCTGCCAGGTCCTGGGCCGGGAACTTCTGTACACGGCCCTGACCCGGGCGCGGCAGCGTTTCGCCCTGGTCGGCACGGCTGAACAGCTTCGCGAAGCCGTCCAGCGCCCGGCCCGGCGCGACTCCGGCCTGGGCGAGGCCCTCGCGGGCCAGGTGGATCAGGGCGTGGTCAGCACCTCGTCATAGACACCGTACAGCCGCTCCAGATAACGCTCGATGGTGTACTCCGGAACGATCCGGCGACCCTTTTCCACAAGCTCCCGGTATTTGTCCGAATCATCGAGCAGGGTGACGATACCGGCGGCGATGCTCTCCGCGGAACAATCGCTCACGACCGAAGCCTCGGCCCCGATCTCCAGTGAGGGGACGAACTGCGAGATGACGCCGGGCACGCCGCAGTGCATGGCCTCCAGATGCACATTGCCGAAGCCCTCAAACAGCGACGGCATGGCCAGGATGTCGGCCCCGCGCAGGAAAGCCCCCACATCCCTGCGGTAGCCCGTCAGCACGACCCTCCCTCCCAGGTCCAGTTCCCTGATAAGACCCTCGTACAGCTCCCGTCTGCTCCCCTCGCCCACCAGGACGAGATCCGCGTCATGACCCTGGTCGGCCAGGATCTTCATGGCCCGGATGAGGCTCTCGAAGTTCTTCTGCTCCACATACCGTCCCACGCCGATGACGACCGGACCTTTCAACCCGTACATGCCGCGCAGGTCGTGGGCGTCGCAGTCCAGGCGCGAGGTGTCGATGGCGTTGTACAGCACGAACTGCCTGCGGCCGCACATGTTGTGATCCAGTTCCACAGTCTTTTCCACGGCCCTGGAGATGGAGATGTAGGCGTCGGTGAAACGCGAGAGGCATTTGTTGGCGAATCTGCGGATGGGCTTCTTCTCGCGCTTAACGTTGCGCAGGTGCGTGATGACCGGGACGCCCAGGCCCATGGCCGCGATCCTGCCGAAGTAGTCGCCGCCGAAATGCAGGGTGTGGATGATGTCCGGATCATACCGTTTCAGCTCCCGGCGCAGGCGCAGGGCCGTGTCCAGGCGATGGGTCGAGGCGGCGGCATTGGATTTACCGATGCAGACCACGTCGAGGCCGGCGGCCTCGAACTCGGGCATTTTGACGCCGGTGCCGGACACGTTGAAGATCCTGCAGGCGTGGGTACCGCCCCGCTTCATCCTGAGAGCGATGTCGAAAAGCCAGTTCTCGACCCCCCCGAAGGGCAACCCCCCAATGACAAAGGCTATCTTTCTCATACATCCTCCGTGAAACCGGTGTCGGCGCCCGGGCGGTAGCTCTCGGCCACCGCAAGCACATCGTCGTCGCTGTTGACCATCACGAGAAAATCTCCGGGTGCAGGCCTCTGAAACGCCGCATGCAGGGACGCGAAGTATTCGGGCACGACCTCGACATGGCTCCCGGGAACCCCGCTTTCGCGAAGTCCGCGCGCCAGAAGTTCCGCAACCTCGCCAGGCTTGCGCCCACGCAGGTCGCTCCAGTCGGCGCAGATATGGGAATCAAAGAGTCCGGCCACGGCTCGGGTCATGCCGAGAATGAACTCGTCCGGCCTGTTGCCGACGCTGTTGATCATGAGATGTCTTCGTCCTTGTGAAGGGTGCAAACGCAGGAAGCCGGCGAGCCCTTCCATGGCCTGGGGCCCGTCCGCCCAGGTCAGGAGCACTTCGAACGGGAAGCCCTGCAGAAAATTCATGCGTCCCGGATTGGACTCGCCCGTGGACTGGAACCCGCACAGGGCTTTCACGACGGCGTCCCATCCCACGCCCATCCCGTGCGCCATGGCCGCCGCAAACGCGGCATTCACGGCGGCCGGACGAAAAATGCCGCCAAGGGTGGCGGGAATGTCCCGGACATCGAGGGTCCCGAGCAGACTGCCACCCTCGTGCAATTCCATCCGCCAGTCCGGGGCGCAGCCACGCAGCAGCACGACCGGCCCGCCTTTCGCCAGGTGCGCCAGGGCAACGGGACTGTCCTGGTTCTCGGACACGAAGCACAGCCTCGGGGCAACCACGTGCGTGCGCATGGCAACACACAGGGGATCGTCAGCGTTCAGGACCGCGAATCTCCGGGCGCGCTGCACCACCTCCTGTTTGACGCGGGCGAGGTCTTCCCGACTGTTCACGCCGTCCAGGCCGACGTGGTTGTCGTAGACATTGAGCACGGCCCCGACATCGATGGAACTCAGGACCATGCCGTCGGAAATGAGCCCGCCCCTGGCCAGTTCGAACACGCCGGCCCGCACTCGCGGGTCCGCAAGCAGTCGACCGGCCGATTCACCGCCGGCCATGTCGCCGAGCTTCAGGGGCTCGCGCCCGATGTACGCTCCCTGGGTCGTGCTCAAAGCGACCTTGAGACCCGTGCCGGTCAGGATGTGAGCCAGCATCCGGCAGGTCGTGGTCTTGCCGACGCTGCCGGTGACGCCTGCAGTCGGGACCGAAGGGTTGAACTTGAGGTCGAATCCCCTTCGTCGGGCGGAGCGCAGGAGCGTGCGCTTCTTCTTCCAGTAGAAATCGAGATACCGGTTGAAAAGAGATCGCGGCCGGACAGGCATCAGGAATTCCCGAAAGCGGCGGCCACGGCCGTTTCCTTCGTGACTCCGGAGCGGTGTTTTCGCAGAAGCGCCGCATACGCCCTGCGCCATCCACGCTGTGGGGTCCGGAGAAACCAGCTCGACCCGATGTCCCACTTGTCCGCGATGAGGGCATCTATGCCGTCGTCATCGGCCCGAGTCAAACCCGAACCCGGATACACCGTAATCTCGCCGGGATAGACACGATCACCGACACAAAGAAAATCGTATCTGGCGTAATCGATGCCGACACTCAGTCGTCGCGCGTATTCGATGGCCAGAGGAAAAGAGCCCGGAAGTTTGAAATCGGCAGGCAGGGTCTCGCCCTCGTCGCACTTGCTTTCGAACCTCGGACACCTTTTCCCGTTGAGGTCGAAATACCCGTCCTTTTGCAGTGGAGTCTTGTTTCCCGTGACTGCGGAAGCCAGAATGGGAACGCCGTCGGCGCAGCGCACTGAGACATCCACCAACTCGCTGTCTGCCTCATGCCGTAACCGAGGCTCCAGGAAGAGGCGTTTGCGCCCTCCGAAATACCCCCACTCGTGCTTGTCCCGCCCGTAATCCTTTTTAAGCCAGGCCCGGGTCATCTTCCGGACATCTTCCAGGTTGTGTGCGCCGATGGCGTCAAAGTAATTGGTGCTGCTCCCGTGGGACGCTTTCAACACGACATCCGACTCCAGCAGTTCCCGGGGAGCGTCGGCAATGTCTTCTCCGATCCAGAGGGTTTCCGGAAAATCGGCAGCAGGAAGAATTGATTTTGCGTATTTCTTTGTCTCGATCTTGTCACAAAAAATTTGAAATGCAGGGTTATGATCGAACACTTTTCTCCAAAACATCATTTCATGATATTTTTTTGGATCAGCAATATCAGGATAATACCCAACTCGCTTTTTAAATTTTCGAATAAGACGAAAATGTCTTATATATAGCCATAAATTAAAAATTTTAATAACAATATTATACATAAAATACATCAGTTGACCTTATATTTCATCATAAATAAAATTCATATTACAAACAAATATCTCAATATATACGTTTTAAAAAAATTATTTACACAGAAAAAAAGATTGAAAACATCTTACATGACCGAACCGCTTGATTCAACACCTAAAACCCTTTCGTGTCATACAACTTCGTATGACACGAAAGGGTTTTTCCTTGCTCAGGAAATTCCCAACTTCTTGCCAAGCATGGGCGGAGAAAGGTACCCGGAAGATTGAAGAACACACACAAGGAGACCAACATGGCGACCTTTCGCGATTCCTGGACCACGTTGAGCTGGTGGCAGAAAATCCTGATCATCCTGACGACCTGCGTAGCCCTGTACGCAGCTTTCGGATTCCTTCTGCTGCCGCGCATTGTCCATTACGTGCTTGTGGAAAAGGTTTCCCCGGCCTTGGACAGGCAGATCAGCGTCGACGACATAAGGATGAACCCCTTCGCCCTGACGGCGGACATCACCGGCTTCTCCATCGCCGAACGCTCGGGCGACGGGGAGTTCGTTGCTTTCGACAGCCTGCACACCAATCTCGAACTCAGTTCCCTGCCGCGCCTTGCCCTCGTCATCCGTGAGACGCGTCTGCAGGGCCCGCGCATCACCATCCGCCTCGACGAAAACGGACGGACCAATTTCGCCGACCTCACGGAAGGGCCCAAAGAACCGAAGCCTGAGACCGAAGAACGCATGCTCTTTCCCGTCATCGTGGAGCCTTTTTCCCTGGGCAACGGCACCATCGTCTTCAAGGATGAAATTCGTGACGTGACCCATGTCGTGGACCGCATCGATTTCGAACTGCCGCGCTTTTCCTCACGCAAGAAGGATTGGGAAACCTTCATGACGCCGACCCTGTCCTTCCGGGTCAACGGCGCACCCTTCAACCTCGAAGGGGAGAGCATCCCATTTTCCGACTCCCTCAAGACCGAGTTCGACCTGGACATGGTCGACCTCGGACTGCCCCGGTACTGGGCCTATGTCCCGGTCAGCGAAACCCTGAAGCTCTCCAAAGGGCTGCTCAATCTGGAGACCAAACTGGCCTTCGAGCAGCACGAGGCCAAACTGCCGACCTTTTCTCTGCAGGGCACGATCACGGGCCGCGACATCGAACTGACCGACGCCGGAAAACCCGTGTTGACGGCAGAATCTGCGCAGGTGGTCATGGAGGACATTTCCATCCTGAACCTGCAGCTCGGGCTGTCCTCGATCCGTCTCGAGAACCCGTTCGTGAACATTGTGCGGCGCAAGGACGGCACCCTGAACTGGGCTGGATATTTCGTTACCGCGCCAGCCTCGAGCGGAGCGACGCTGGACGCGAACAACGCCACGCAGAGGCCGGGAAAGGCCCCGGGCGGGACAGGAAACGCAACTCTGGCGGACAATGCCGTAAAGGCCAGCAATGCCACTCTGGCTCAAAACTCCACCCTGGGCGGTAACGCCACCGTTGCAGCCAACGCCACGCTGACCGGCAACGCCTCTCGGACGGCACTGAACGAGGACGGAAACGCAACCGCCCCAACCGGACAGGGCAACACCCAGGCGACCGAAGAAAAAGCAGCACTGCTGCTGCAAGTGCCTGAAATCCGGCTGACAGGCGGGCGCATCCTCTTCGAGGACAAAGTCACATCCTTTGCCAAAGAAATGCGCGACCTCGACCTGACCATCACGGACCTGGACACGTCGGCGGGCGCCACCACCCTCGCCGCACTCCGCGCCATGACCGGGGAAGGCGAGGAACTGGGCGCCGACGCCTCCTTCTCGATCTCCCCCTTCAGCCTTGAAACCCGCGTTACAGCGCGCAATCTGGCCATTCCCTCCTATGCCCCGTATTTCCGGGACGCCCTGCCCATGTCCCTGACGTCGGCCAAGGCCGACGCGGACATCTCCCTGGTCCAGGGCGAAGGGGAAAGCATCCCCCGCGTGACCAACTCGTCCGTCGAAATCCGCGACCTGGCCCTGAGGGCCGCGGACGGAGCCGGGGACGTGCGGATCAACCGCATCTTCCTGGACGGCATTGGCCTCGACGCGGCCGCACGGCAGGTGCGCACCGGCGTCCTGAGCATCGACGGGACGACCGTGACCACGGCCGTGGGCAAGGACGGCCGGGCGAGCCTGCCAGATGCCTTGAACCAGCCCGCGAAGTCCGGTGCGGGCCAGGCCGAGCCCACGTCCGCGTCCGACGGCAACGCCACGGCCTGGACCATTGCCTCAGGCGGAGCGGTCCTGAACGACATGAAACTCACCCTGACCGGGAACGAGCCGACCTCGCCCGTACGCATGGCGTCCCTGAAGGTCGGCCCCGTCACCGTGGACACAGGCGCGCAGACCGTGAACATCGGGCCTGTGACCCTGTCTTTGGCCGCCGAGGTGGAGCGCCTGCGCAGCGGCGACATCGACCTGGCCAGGCTCTTTGCGTCAAAAACGGGCGGAGGCGAAAAATCCGGGAATTCGAAGCCCTCCCCCTGGCAGGTGGCCGTGGAGAAATTCTCCCTCGCCGAATCCAGCCTGGCCTTCACGGACAGGACTCCGGCCAGGGCCTCGCGCATCGACGTGGACCGGATCACCCTGCAGACAGGGACACTGTCCACGGACCTGAAAAAATCCATTCCCCTGGACTTCTCCTGCAGGATCGAGGAAAGCGGGACCATCAAAGCCACCGGCGATCTCGTCCCGGACAGCCTGGTCTCCGGGGGGCGTGTGGACATCTCGCGCATCCCCCTGTCCCTGGCCGCCCCATACGTGGCCGAGGCGGCCGCCGTGGGCATTCCCTCGGGCCGGCTCGGCGGACGTCTGAACTGGAGCATGGGCGGCAGAGGAGGCGACAGGATCTCGGGCGCCCTGCGTATCGACGGCCTGCGGATCACCGAAGGCCGCAGCAGGGAGGACGTGGCCGGCTTCAAGACCCTGGCCCTGCGCGGCATTGATCTGCGCCTTAACCCATTGCGTGTTTCGCTCGGGGAGGCGGAACTTGTCGAACCCAGCGCCAGATTCGCCATTGATGCCGAAGGTCGGACCACCCTGGACCGCATCCGCGCTTCGGACACGAAGAAAACGAAACCGGCGGCGGACAAGGGCTCCTCGGACGGCCTGGAGAGCCTCGAAATCGGCACGTTCGCCCTCAAGGACGGACGCTTCATCTTCACGGACAAAACCCTCTCGCCCCAGTTCGCCTCGGTCATCTCCCCGGTGAACCTGGACGTGCGGGGCATCACCCTCGACCCGAACAGCCGCGCCGACCTGACTCTCTCGGCCGTCATCGACGGCGCCGCGCCCCTCAACGCCACGGGCTGGATCAGCCCCCTCAAGGACCCGGTGGAGGCCAACAGCACGGTGACCCTGCGCAACCTCGACCTTGTGGCCCTCTCGCCCTACTCGGCCAAGTTCATCGCCTACCCCGTGGCCGAGGGCCAATTGGACTGGGACGTGAACCTGACCACCGAGGGCAGCAGCCTGGCCATGCGCAACGCCATCAAGGCCCGCCAACTGAAGCTGGGCGAAAAGGTCGAGTCCCCCGACGCCGTCAATGCGCCGGTCAAGCTCGGTCTGGCCCTGCTGCGGGACATGTCCGGCAACATCTCCATCAATCTGCCCGTCAAGGGCGACCTGAGCGACCCGAAGTTCAGCATCGGCGGCATCGTGGTCCAGGCCTTCATCGGCCTCATCATCAAGGCCGTGGCCTCACCCTTCTCCCTCCTGGCCAGCCTGGTGCCCGAGGGCAGCGGCGACATCAGCAAGATCGCCTTCCCGCCTGGCCTGGCCGTACCCGCCGAGGAAGGCAGCAACAGCATCCAGGCCCTGGCCGACGTGCTGAGCCAGCGGCCGGGAGTGAGTATTTCCATCGCCGGGCACGCCGACCCCGCGGCCGACCGCAAGGCCATCGCCGACAGGCTCTTCCTGCGCAAACTGCAGGTGGCGAAATACGAAGAACTCTCGCGCAAGGAACGCGAACAGGCCGTTCTGGAGGAACTTGAGATCACGGATGAGGAATACGCCGATATCCTCTGGGAAGCCTACACTGAGGAACCTGTGGAAAAGAAGAAGAACTTCCTGGGAATCCACGAGGACGTGCCCCGGGAGGAACAGGAAGCCAAGCTGCGCGAACTCATCGAGATCACGGACGAGGATCTGATCCGGCTGGCGGCCAGCCGGGCGGAATTCGTGAAGACCCGCCTCGTGCAGGAACTGGGCATCGGGGCCGACCGGGTCTTTCTCGGCAGCACCGGACCCGCGGCCCTGTCGGGCACCCACGACGTGACGGTGGAAATCAGGAAGTAGGGAAGGTTTCGAGGATGACCACGGCCACGGCGCTGTCGCGGCCGTGGGACAGGGAGAGGTGCGCGACGGCGACCTGCAGCTCGCGGGTCCGCCGCAGGGCCTCCCCATGGAAGACGATGCCGGGCTTGCCCTGGCCGTCGGAAGAAACCTCGATGTCCCGGAAGGTGATGCCCTGGCTGAAACCCGTGCCCAGGGCCTTGACCGCGGCCTCCTTGGCCGCGAAACGCGAGGCCAGGTAAGGGACGGCGTTGACCGGCATCCGCGCCAGTTCGTCCGGGGTCAGGATGCGGGCGCTGAAACGCTCCCCGTACCGCTCCAGGGATGCCCGGATTCTGTCCAACTCCGCAATGTCGATGCCCACGCCGATGATCATGCCCTGACCCGCCGATATCTGCCCCGCTCAGCGGGGCGTTGTCTTGAAAAAAGCCGGACAGGCATGGCCCGTCCGGCTTGTTCACATATGCCGGTCCGAGACCGGTCCTGCCGTGGTGTTTCCCGATTCGCTAGAACGGTGCGTCATCCATCCCGCTGGCCTCGGACGGAAAGGCCGGGCCCATGTCCTCCTGGAAATCGCCGCCTCCCTGGGGAGCCGCCTGGCCGCGCTGTTGGTACTGCGGGGCCTGGGCGTAGCCGCCTTCGGACTGGCGGGAATCGAGGCCCTGCACGCGGTCGGCCTTGATCTCGGTGGTGTACCTTTCCATGCCTTCCTTGTCGGTCCACTTACGGGTCTCGATCTTGCCCTCGATGTACACGAGGCGGCCCTTGGACAGGTAATTGCCGCAGAACTCGGCCTGCTTGCCCCAGACCACGATGCGGTGCCACTCGGTCTTCTCGACCTTCTGGCCTTCCTTGTTCGTGTACGTCTCGTCGGTGGCGATGGAAAAATTGGCCACCGGCTGACCGGATGGGGTGTAGCGCATTTCCGGATCGCGGCCCAGACGGCCGATCAACAGCACCTTGTTCAGACTCCCTGCCATGTCGTCTCCTCGTATAAGTTGTCGACCGCCCTAGGGGTTGGCGATCCGCTTTTCCAGGCGGGACAGCCCGTCCTCGAGCCTGTCCGTGGCCTGATTGGCGGCCTTCGGATCCCAGTCGGCGAGCTGTTTCTGCAGTTCCTGCACCTCTTTCACGACTCCGGACAGGCACTCGGCAAACGCCTCGTGCACCGCACCGGAAACGTCTCCGAACTGATACAGGTCATCCAGTGCCCTGACAAGTTCGAGCACGCCCTTCATTTCGTGCGGAAATCCCGGGGTATTCTCCTCAAAGGCCAGATTCCACAGTTGAGGCCAGGCCTTACGCACATCATCTTCGGAATACGTATACGCTGATACGCGGACCTGCAGGACCCTGCCCATGTCACTCCCTCTCTTCCCACTCGCTCTGGACGTGGGCGACAACCTCCTGGATCTGTCCCAGCTGGCTCTCGGGGCACACGCCGATGAGTGGGCTTTCGCGTTCGACGGAATCGTTGGCGTCGAAATAAACCGCGTAGATGATGCCTGAAGGGCCGCTGTAGCGCACCGACGTTTCACGCTTCATGCGCGAAAGGATGAACAGCTCCATGCCGTCCTCGACATGAACCGTCTGGCTGCCCTTGGTCTTGATCTTGATGTCCACGTCCGGAAAGAAATAGTACTTCCCTTTTTCCGGTGCCAGAAAAAGGGACAGCGAGCGCCGCAGGATGCGGCCGATGACCTCCTCCCTGGTCAGAAAATGGCGAATGGTCATAAGCTCCTGCCCGGCCTGCACGAACTGACCGTTCTGCACCTGTCCGTAGTCCATGACTTCGCCTTTCTGCGGGGCATAGATAGGCCGTTTGACCTGTTCCCGCTCCAGACGGGCCAGCAGGGTGCCCGGCACCTCCTTCCAGGTTCCGCCAGGGCCGACCACGCGCGCCCCGGGCTCCGTGGCCACGAATTCCACCTTGCCGCTGTGAGGCGCCCGGATGACAATTTTCTCGTAGGGCTCCTCGCGCAGCTCGCGAAGCAGTTCTTTGACGTCTATCACGTGCGACTCCTATCGGTAATAAAGGTTGCGACCGCCCATGGTCTGCAGGGACTGCATCAGGTTGCCGCGAATCTCGCGACGGTCCCAGATGCCCTGGATATGTCCGCGCGACAATGCCTGGAAGGCGTTATGATAGTTGGGCGGAATGTCCAGGCCGGTGGTCTCCTTGATAACGCCCGGACCGGCGAAACCGATGTTGGCCGAACGCACGGCAAACTGGTACGGAGAGCAGCCCAGGAAGCTGGCCACAGGCCCGGCGTAGGAGTTGGTGTCGTAAAGGACCAGGTAGAGGCCGCCGGCCTCGGTGTATCGGCGAACGGCCATGGTGCAGCGCGGCATCTGGATGACGCCGTTCACGCCCTCCTGAATGCGGATGCCGGCGGTACCGTGCACGTAGGACAGAAAGGGCAGCTGCTTTTTGCGAGCCCGTTCCATGGCCCGCACGAACTTTTCGCCCTCGGCCGCGCCCACGCTGCCGCCGCGAAAGGCACCCATGAACATGGCCACCATGACCGTGGTCCCCTCGATGCGGGCCTCGAAGGTCATGCAGCCACACTTGTGGCCGGTCTTGCGCTTGGCCTCCTCGAGCTTGAGGTCGAAGCCCTCGAACTTGAGAGGTTTGATGGATTCGATCTCCGTGAAAAGCTC
>CAZQYA010000076.1:0-14156 GCA_964597325.1 uncultured Desulfovibrionaceae bacterium | reverse complement strand
GGCGATCTGCTGCGTCAGCGAAAAAATCCAGACCGCTTATGTATGCGCAATACACTGCGCGCCCTGGATTTTTTCGCTTCCTTGCATCTCACCATTTTTGAACGGCCTGAATATTTTGATTTTTTCAACAATCAGCTATTGCAGGGTGCGGGTGGGCGGCTCACCGTCGAGCAGCCTGGAGGTGCGTTTCCGAAGGGTTACGGATGCGGGGTCGGGTCTGGGTAGATGTTCATCCTGCCTGCGGTTTTTTGGCCCCAGACCCTTGTCCACTGCCAGGCGCCACAGGGTTTTCAGGGTGCGCATCAGAGCTGCCCCGTGAGGAGGGTCAGAAGGATGGCTACAGCCATGGCCAGGAGCATGGGCAGGATCAGCACGGCAAGGACCTGTTTATTGCTGGCGCCGTGGACATGCCGGAGTCCGAGGAATTTGTAGACGGTGGTGCCGATCATGGCCAGGGGCATGCCGATGTAGGGAATGACCATGAGCAGCATTGGTGCCGCACTGTAGGCCTCCGCACGGAATGTGCCTTCGAAGCCCTTGGTGTCCGCTTTGAACAGGCGCAGGAAAAAGTGGTTTATGGCCGTGTCCAGGAAGAGGAAGACAGACACTTCGATGGGATAGAGAATGAGGGCCAGGGCGGCCTGGGCGGTGTGCCCCAAACCGTCGGTCAGCAGGCTCGGCGGCAGGATGCCCAAAAGCTGCCAGAGGGACTGGGACAGGGCCACCGCCTGGATGATGACCAGGAAGAAGAGCAGCGGCTTCATGTATCCGTGCCCCACGGGCATGGCCGAAAAGAAGCCCTTGGGGTTGGAGAGGGCATGTAGAAATGTCCTGAAGAAAGCCTGCGGGTAACCTGAGGAGGCGCGTTCCCATTCCGGGAGTGACGCCTGGGAGTCGTCCGCATGTTCTTCGCCGACATCCTCTTCGTCGTCGTTCAGGGCCTCAAGTTCTCGCCAGAGATCTTCCTCGTGGCTCTCCGTGGTATGCGGGGGCGGGGTTTCGACCCTGGGCGCTTCAGCTTTTGTCGGGACGCTTTCGTCCGGCTGGACCGGCGCTTGGGGCTGCTCCATTTCCGGTTGTTCCACGGCGGTATGGGAATGCGGAGGGCGTTCAGCTTCGCCCGTCGGGGCTTTGGGCAGCTCCCGGAACTTGAAACGGTGCTGACATTTCGGGCAGGTGGCCATGACCGCCTTGGACGGCAGTTTGGCTTCGTCGACATTGCGTCCGAACCCGCAGTTGGGACAGATGATTTTCATGGCGGATGCACTCTCCTCTTGGGAAAAGGCTGATACCTTCTCTTGATTGGATTAGCAACCGCGGCGGGTTTCGGAGGACAGGAACAGATCGTCGAAAAGGTGCACGAAAAAGGCCACGATAATCACGCCGCTGTAGTCCATGGGGCTGTCGGCGTCGAACTCCCTGAGCATGTGCTCCATGAATTCCGGGCGGAAATATCCCTTTCTGCGTACCGTCTCCGCCGCAAGGGAATCCCCGATACGTTCCCTGAACATGCGCACGAACCATTTGCCCGGGGGCGCGAGGGGCTGCTTGCGTCTGCTGCATATGGATGGGGGCAGGAAGTTCCTGAAGCTGCGCTTGAGCAGGTATTTCTCATTGAGGCCGCGCATTTTGAAGCGGGCTGGCAGAGAGAAGACGTATTCCACCAGGCGGTGATCCATGAATGGCGAGCGCAATTCCACGGAATTGGCCATGCTCATGGTGTCGGCCAGGGGCAGCGTCAGGTTGGGCAGACGCATGCGGCTTTCCAGATACAGGGCCTGGTTCAGCAGCGAACCGTCTCCGGGCACCGCGGGCAACTCGTTGCCACGTTCCTCCAGTCTGGGCAGGAGGCGTTCGACAAAGGCGTCGGAGAGGAGTTGTCCCTTCATCTGGAACGCCTGGAATCTGTACGGCAGTGCCGGGTGTGGGGTTGGGAAGCTCTTCAGTGCGGCGTACTGCATCCAGGCCTGCTGGGGCGATGGGATGGCCGGGAAGATCCGGCGCAGCAGGTTGGCCCTGCCCGGGGTCTCGTTTCTGCCTATGAAGGCCATCAGCTTCAGGAGTTTGAAATAGTCGTAGCCGCCCAGAATCTCGTCGGCCCCGTCTCCGGACAGGACGACCTTGAAGCCCATGTCGCGGATCTGACGGGAGAGGAGGTAGAGGGGAAGGTTCAGCAGGGTGACCAGTGGCGTTTCCAGGTGCCAGACGAGATTGTCGATTTCCTGCTCCTCGATGGAGCAGAGGAATTCGTGGTGAGTGGTGCCGAAGGCGTCCGAGACCAGCCTTGCGAAGTGGCGTTCGTCATACCCGGCGTCTTCGAAGGTGATGGACAGGGTGTGCACGGGCGCGTTGGAGAGGTGCGCGTACAGTCCGGTCACGCTGCTGGAATCGATGCCTCCGCTCAGGTATGAGGCCACAGGTACGTCGGCCACGAGCCTGGCCCGGACGGCCTCCAGAAGGTGATGCCGCAGCCCTTCGGCGGCTTCCTCCTCGTCCATGTCGTGTTGGTGGACGTCCATGGGGATGTCCCAGTACGCGTCCTCGCGCAGTCCCTTTCTGTCGGCCACGAGAAAATTCGCCGGCGCCACCTGCCGGATGCCGGTCAAAAAGGTTTCCGGTGCGAGGTTGAAGCCGTAGTCGAGCATCCTGTCCATGGCCAGGACGTTCATTTCACGCCGAATTCCGGGGTACTGCAGGATGGATTTGATTTCCGAGGCGAACACCAGCGTGCCGTCGGGCAGGTGCGCGTAGAAGAGGGGTTTCTTGCCCATGCGGTCGCGGGCCAGGAACAGGGTCCGGTCTCCCGGTCTCCAGACAGCGAAGGCGAACATGCCGTGCAGGCGTTGGAGGCAACTGGCGCCCCACTGAACATAGGCGGACAGAAGGACTTCTGAGTCGGAGCGGGTACGGAAGGTGTGTCCCAGGCTGGCGAGTTCGACCCTCAGGGCCTTGTAATTGTAGATTTCGCCATTGAAGACGAGAATCATGCCCGTGGCCTGATGCACCACGGGCTGGTTGCCGCTGTTCAGGTCGATGATGGCCAGGCGTCTGGAGGCCAGGGCGCAGTGAGCGTCACGGTGCAGGCCCTGGTGGTCGGGGCCCCTGTGGGCAATGGCCTCGGCCATGCCCCCGAGAATTTCATGATCCTGGGTAATTCCGTCGGGGTTGAAGAAACCGGCTATGCCGCACATGCAAGCTTTCCCTGTTGAGGTGATGTTTCAGAAGGGACTGCAGAATGCGTGCCTTATGCCTGGCTCCGACGAAGCGCGGGGCCCTTACCGGGCATAGTACGCGGTCTCTTTGGCCGGTGTGGGCTGTGGCTGGGTCCGTGATATTTCGGCGAAGGCCGACCGGAAGGACGACAGGATGCCGATGACCTCGTCGATGATGGACGTATCCATTTTCAGGTTCGCCCGAAGGAGGCGGGTGTTGCAGTACATATAGAGGCGGTGGAGGTTCTGGGAGATTTCGCCGCCTTTCTCGTTGTTCAGAGAGCCGTCGAGTTCGGCGATGATGTCCAGCGCCTGGGAGATGAGAATGCCTTTCTTGGCGACGTTTTTTGCTTCGATTTCCTCCTTGGCCTGTTCCAGGAAGGTGATGGCCCCGTCATAAAGCATGATCACGAGGTGTCCGGGGGTCGTGGTGGTGACCTGGGTCTGCATGTAGGCGTTGGCGGCTTTGTGCACGTCTTGCTCCTTGACTATCAGCTTGAGCCGGAAAGGCTCTGGATTTGCGAATCGAGTTGTGTGGCGATGCTGTCGTACGTTCCGAGGGTGGCCTCGAGGCTGGCGAAGCGCGTCCTGAGGGTCTGCTCCTTGAGTTCGAGTCGCCGTTCTTCATAGGCGATCTTGTCGTCGATGGAGTCCATGATGTCCTGGTAGTTGTCCTTGAGGATCTCCAGGGTCCCGGTCAGGGGGTCGGTCAGTTTCTTGATTTCCTGTGACAACTCCGAAGCCTTGCCGCTCTTGAGTTGTACCTGTCCGGAGTAGCTTCCGGCATTCAGGTTGATGATCTCAAGGGCCAGACCGCGTGCCGGGTTGTCGCCACCCGCTCCCACGATCATGTTACCGTCGATGGTGGCCGCATAGCCGTTGATTCTGGCTGAGGTGATATTGCCGGAGGCATCCACCGCGTAGGACACGTCGAAATCGCCGGCCCCGGTGACGCCATCGATGAACGATTCGAACTTGAAATTTGAGGATTCCACGGCCACACCGTCGACGATTTCCTTGGTCGAGGGGTAGTTCTCGGCGCTGAAGAGGCGGGCCACGGCGTCCGGGTTGGAGGAAAGTGCCGCACTGAAGGCGCTTTCATCCAGCAGCAGCATGCCGAAGGTGGGCGAGCCCTCGCTGGTGTCCGTTGTGATGCCGACTCCGCCCAGGGACGTGACCGGATCCATGTCGTAATCGAAGCCAAGCCCTCTCTCGGCGAGGATGTTCTTGATCTTTTGCTGGATCATCTGCAGCCCGTAGTTGCCCGTCAGAAGGGACCCCGAGACCTTGGAACCGACGGTGGTGACCTGGGTCTGTCCCTTGATTTCTTCCAGGACGGTGTTCACGGAATCGACGAAGAGCCGGACGTTTTCCGTGACCGCCTCAGAGTCCAGGCCGGTGGTCAGGGTTGTGGAGCCCGTGCTGGTCAGGTTCATGGTCACGCCGGTGACGATGTCGGAGATGGAGTTGGAATCGCGTTCTATGTAGCCGTCCGTGGCACCCTGAGTCTGGACGAATTTGCGGTTCTGCAGGCTGGAGACGGTGGTCCCTGGCGAGTTGACCACGGTGATCTGGTTGGCCGAGCCGGTCTGGCCCGTCAGGGTCAGCTCGACATTGCCGGAAACGTCGGCCGCTGAGGCCATGCTGAATCCCACTGCAGCGTTGATGTTCGCGGCCAGATCCGTGTAGGTATCTGTGGCTGCCACGCCAATGGCGTGGATGTTGCCGGCGTAAGTGAACATGAAGGTCCCGCCGTCGGCCGAGACCACGTCCGTAGTGGCCTTGCCGGTCATGGTCGCCGTGAGAATGTCGGCCGTCGGTACCGGTGGATCCACCGGGAACCCGTCCACGCGGAGTTGCGCATTGCTCGCATTCTGGGTTTCGATGAAGTGGCTTTTGGAAAAATTTGCCAGAAGATTGGCGCTCGTTTGGGCTTCGTCCACGATAAAGTCGTTGCCTGCTCCGAGGTCCATGCTCCGGATCTGCAGGCGATAGCCGCTGCCATCGTTGATGACGCTGGCGCGCACTGCGTTGCGGTTGTCCGGGTCGGAATTGATGAGGCTGGCGAACTGCTCCAGGGTCGTGGTGGCGTTGACCTCCACGGCGACCTGCCTGGATCCGATGGTGAAAGCGAAGGTGCCAGCGGAGCCGCCGCTGATGATCTCGTCCGGGGAGGAAAATATTACCGACCCCATGTGCATGTCGTTGGTCGCCAGGGAGACCACGTCGATCTGGTGGGAACTTTCTTCCGCGGCGCTGTCGGCTGTTGCGGTCAGGACCGTGGAGTTGGACGACGCGACCTGCTTGATCAGGAATTCGTCCGGGGTGTTCATGGTATCGAGGGTGGTCTTCAGGGACAGCATGGACGCCGAAAGCGTATCGAAGCTCTCGCTCTTGGCCTCCCACTCGGCACGCCAGGCTTCGAGCCGGTTCGTGTGCGTCCTTTCGACTTCCAGGAGCTTGGTGATCATGGAGTCGAAGTCGGTGCCCGAACCAAGGCCGGTGAATCGGATGGCTCCGGATATGAGGGAAGTGGAGAGGTCGTCAGCCATGTGGCCCCTTCTGGTAATGCGTTCAAATCTGGTGTCGTGATTTTTTAAGCAAACCCAGTGCCAGAATCTCCGTCCCCGGGGCAAAAAGGCCGGGCCGCTTCCGCGACCCGGCCGGGGATGTGGTTAGGCGTTCAGGGAAATTATCCCTGCATGAGCTGCAGCGCCATCTGCGGCAGGGTGTTGGCCTGGGACAGCATGGCCACGGCGCTCTGGGTCAGGATCTGGTTACGGACGAAGTTGGTCATCTCGGTGGCCACGTCAACATCGGAGATGCGGGATTCCGCGGCCTGCAGGTTCTCGGCCTGGACCGTCAGGTTGGTGATGGTGTTTTCCAGACGGTTCTGCAGGGCGCCGAGGTTGGCGCGGATCTTGTCCTTGGAGGTGATGGCCTTGTTCAGGGCATCGAGGGATTCCTGGGCGAGCTGCTGGGTGGAGATGCTCGCGCCGGCGCCGGTGCCTCTGGAGACACCCACACCCAGAGCCGAGGCGGTGGATGTGCCGATCTGGATGTAGTAGTAATCCTCGGCACTGTCGTTGCCGGTGCCGAAGTGGACCTTGAGCTTGCCGGTGGAACTCAGGGCAGATCCGTCATGGGTGTCGGAGGACAGGTTGCCGTTCAGCAGGTAAATGCCGTTGAAGTCCGTCGCATTGGCGATTCGGGTGATTTCCGAGGCCATGGCCTGGTATTCCGAATCGATGATGAGACGCTGGTCCGAGGTGTATGTGCCCGTGGCAGCCTGCTCTGCCAGCTCTTTCATGCGGATCAGCTTTTCATCGATGACCTGGAGCGCGCCGTCGGCGGTCTGGATCATGGAGATGGCGTCGTTGGCGTTTCTGACACCCTGATTCAGGGTCGCGATGTCGGAGCGCATGAGCTCACGGATGGCCAGGCCGGCGGCGTCGTCGGCCGCGGTGGTGATGCGCAGGCCCGAGGACAGGCGGTTCACCGAGGTGGACAGATTGCCGTAGGCGCTGGACAGGTTTCGGGCCGCGTTCATTGCCATCAGGTTGTGGTTGATGATGAGTGACATGGATAATTCCTCCTTGAAAGATTGTCGGCATCCTTGCCTTTGGATTCGACAGCCGAAAGGCTGTTTTACTGCTCTTGAAGGAGTAGATCGGCAGGGCGCGGAATTTCTTTAGGGGAAATTTGTCCGACAATTTGCGTCGGACGAGGTCATTCGAAGTCGGGGATGTGGCGCCTGGCTTCGTCGGAGGGGATGCCCCTGTTCCGGGCGATGGCGTCGAGATTGTCCTCGGCGTCGGATTTGCGCAGATACAGGGGGGGCGGGGGACTTTCGGAATACGAGGCGGCGCATGCGGCGGCGAGCAGGGTCGCCGGCAGGGGGGTGTCCAGCACCGCCGGAAGGGTGTGCGTTTTTTGTATGTCCTGGAGCTCCGGGTTCCTGCGCAGGCCGCTGCCCAGCAGAAAGACCCGATCCGGGCGCCCGGCGAGAAATTCCCGGATTTCAGGGACGCGTCCGGGGCGCACCGGACCAAGGGGGCGGCCGTCCAAGAACCCCTGGATGTAGACCTGGGCCTTGCGCGCGTACGTCAGCACCCAGATCTCCCCGTTGACGAAGGGGGCGGCCTGGGATGCCAGCATTTCGAGGTACGTCAGCCCGGCCATGGGAACCCCCGCCGGGCGGGCCAGGCCGTACATGGCGGCGTGGGCGATGCGCAGGCCCGTGAAGGATCCGGGCCCTCGCACGCAGGCGATGCCCGCCAGCTCCCCGGCCTCGAAGCCGACGACTTTCAGGGCGCGCTGGATGGCCGTTGGCAGGTGCCGGATGGACTGCCCCGGACAGAGGATTTCTTCGCTGAAGTGCAGGGTCCCGGACGTGCCCAGGACAACCTGGATGCGTTCCTCGGCACAGTTCAGGGCGAGGTAGGGGCTATCGGAAATGTCGGAGGATGTCATTGAATGTGGCCATGATCATGAGCATGAGCAGGAGCATCATACCGACCTTCAGGGCCGCCTGCTGCACCTTGGGGCTCAAGGGGCGACCGGTGATGGTTTCCAGGAAGAAGAAGAGAATGTGCCCTCCGTCCAGAACCGGTATGGGCAGAAGGTTGAGGATGCCCAGGTTGATGCTGATCAGGGCGGTCAGGGCCAGGAGGTTGACCAGTCCGTTCTGGGCTTCCCGGTGAATCATCTCGGTAATGAGGATGACGCCGCCCATGTCGGTCCAGGGGATGACCCGTTCCACGAGTTTGACAATGCCCGTGATCATCAGGCCGCTGACTTCGCGGATCTGGATCGCGCCCTGGATGGCGGCGTCGAAGAGTCCGAGTTCCCGGCTGGAAAATTCTCCGCTTGGGGCGATGCCGAACATGGGTACGATTTTCACTTCGCCGAAGAGGTTCCGTTTTTCCTGGAGCTTCGGGGTGACGTCCACGGAGATAAGCTCCCGGTCGCGGACTACGGTCACCTCCATGGGGGCGCCTTCGTTGGCTTCGATGCGGCTGACCAGATCGTCCCAGATTTCGACAGGCTGTCCGTCGATTTCGATGATGCGGTCTCCGGGAACGATGCCGGCCTCGGCGGCAGCACTTGAATTGGTCACCTGGCCGATGACGGGCAGCATTTCCTGAACGCCCTGGCTGTAGGCCAGGCCCCAGAAGATGAACCAGGCCAGCAGAAAGTTGAAGACGGGGCCGGCCAGAACGACGAGCATGCGCTGCCATGGGGGCCGGCGCGAAAAGGATTCCTCCGGGACAAAGCCGTCGGGAAGGTCCGCGTCGGGTGTTTCCCCGACAAGTTGGACGTAGCCTCCCAGGGGAAAGGCGCAGACCCGGTAGTCGGTCTTGCCGCGGGTGAACCCGAAAAGACGGGTGCCGAATCCCAGGGAAAAGACGCTGACACCCATGCCCAGGCTTCGGGCCACCATGAAGTGTCCGAGTTCGTGGAAAAAGATCAGTCCGCCAAGGACAAGTACAACGGCCAGGATGCTGGTCACCATTCGCCCCTTTCCAAGGCCTCTTGAGACCTGGTTCGTGTTTGCGCGTCCAGTGAGAGAATGTCGTCCAAATTTTGCGTCGAGGTCAAGTCCTGGGAAGAAAGCATGGTTTCGATGAGCCGTGCTATGCCCGGAAAGGAGATGCGGCCGTCCAGAAAGGCCTGGACCGCGATTTCGTTGGCGGCGTTGAGGACCACGGGGTGTCCGGGCCCGGCGGACAGGGCCGCCTTGGCCAGGCCAAGGCAGGGGAAGCGTTCGAGGTCCGGGGCTTCGAAGGTCAGCGTGCCGATTTTGGCCAGGTCCAGGCGTTCGAGCCCGATGTTGAGTCGCGTCGGGTAGCCCAGGCAGTAGCCGATGGGGATTTCCATGTCCGGCACGCCAAGGTGGGCCAGCTGGGATCCGTCCTCGTACTCCACCAGGGAGTGAACAATGGATTGTGGATGGACCACCACATCCACCTGATCGAGGGCGGCGCCGTAGAGGTGCACTGCCTCGATGATTTCAAGCCCCTTGTTCATCATTGTTGCGGAATCGATGGAAATTTTTGCACCCATGGACCAGTTCGGGTGCTTCAGTGCCTGGGCCGGGGTGACGCTTTGTATTCTGTCGGCGGGCCAGGTGCGGAAAGGGCCGCCCGATGCCGTGAGGATGAGGCGCGCGGCCTGTCGGCCGTCATGTCCCTCGAAGGCCTGGAAAAGGGCGTTGTGCTCGGAGTCCACAGGGAGCACGACGGCGCCGCTGGCCAGGCATGTTTCCCGGAAAAGGTCTCCGGCGAGGACAAGGGCTTCCTTGTTGGCCAGGCAGAGCACCTTGCCGGCTCGGGCCGCTGCCAGCGCCGGAACCAGGCCTGCGGCGCCCACCTGGGCGGCCAGGATCAGGTCCGCCTCGGGCAAAGTGGCCAGGGCCGTGTACCCCTCCCGGCCCACCACGATCTTCGGGGCGTAGCCGCCCGGGAGCATCCCGCGCAGTTCATGCGCCTTTTCCTCGTTCAGTACGCCCAGATATTCCGGGCGGAACAGCGCGGCCTGTTCGGCCAGGAGGGCCGTGTTGCGGGCACCGGCCAGGGCTTTGACCTGAAGGAATTCGCGGTTTTTAGCCACGACCCGCAGGGCGCTCGTGCCAATGGAACCCGTGCTGCCCAGAATGGACAGGGTGCGTGGGCCGGGGCGGTCGAAAACCGGGGAGGTGAGGGCGGAAATGTATTTCATGTCGGCACCCTAGGCGAAAAAGGGGAAAAGCGCGGCCAGCCCGCAGTACAGGGGCAGGGCGAAGAGCAGGCTGTCGATACGGTCCAGGATGCCGCCGTGTCCGGGCAGGGCCCGGCCCGAATCCTTGATTCCCTGGCGACGTTTCAGGGCGGACTCGAAGAAATCTCCGGTCTGGGCGGCGATGTTGATGGCCGCTCCGAGGAGAGCGAAGGAGCTCCAATTCGCCGTTCCGAAAGCGAGGCCGAAGGCCGTGGATAGGGCGACGCTGGCCGTCAGGCCACCCAGGCTGCCCGCCCACGTTTTTTTGGGGCTGACGGACGGCCATATGCGGGGCCCCCCCAACAGGCTGCCGGCATAAAACGCTCCGGTGTCCGCCGCAAAGGTCGTCAGCAGGACAAGGGCGATTTCCGGCGCCGAGATGGTGCGGAACAGTCGGAGAATGAAGGGCAGGTAGAGAAGGCCGAAAAGCAGGATCTGGCTGTCGCCGAACGCTTTCGGGAACCTCTCGCTGTCGTGGCAGATCAGGAAGGCCACGACCATGGCGAGCATGGCCAGGCAAACGAGGGCCGTACCGGACCAGGCCAGCGGAGACCAGACAATGCCGAGGGCCAGAAGTATTCCCGCGGTTTTCAGGACGGGTTTTTCCCGTCCGGGCCAGAACATGCCATAGAATTCCAGGATGCCGACCCCGGCAACGGCAGCGATGCCGAAGCTCAGAACCGGATCTCCGCTGAAGATGGCCCAGCCGAGAAGCGGGAGCAGAATGACCGAGGTCAGGACGCGCTTGAGGTGTGAATCCTTCATGTCGTTCCATCTCCGGTGCCGCCGAAGCGCCGCTGCCGTCCGGTGAATTCCCCCAGGGCCGTGTGCAACTGCGGGGCATGGAAATCAGGCCAGGCCAGGTCTGTGAAGTACAGTTCGCTGTAAGCGCTCTGATAGAGGAGATAATTGCTGAGCCTGAGTTCACCGCTGGTGCGCAGGATGAGGTCGGGGTCGGGCATGCCCGCGGTGTAAAGCTCCGCGGCGAAGGCTTCGTCGGTGACCTCTTCGGGACGCGTTCCGCGGCGAAGCAGGTTCTGGCAGGCACGCAGGATTTCGTGCCTGCCGGAATAGTTGAGGGCGAGGTTCAGGTTCATGGCTGTGCCGCCCGCAGTTTTTTCCATGGCATGGCGCAGCACCTTCCTGGTGGCCATGGGCAATTCGTCGATCTCTCCCAGGATTCTCAGGCGGATCGACTGTTCGACCAGGGACGGCACTTCCGCGCTCAGGAATTCCTTCAGCAGGTTGAAGAGGAACCCGACCTCCTGTTTGGGGCGGGACCAGTTCTCCTTGGAGAAGGTGTACAGGGTCAGGTAGGGGATGCCGAGTTTTCGGCATTCCCTGACGATTTCCTTGGCGGTTTCGGTTCCGGCCTTGTGGCCGGCGCTGCGATCCAGCCCCCTGGCCTTTGCCCAGCGGCCGTTGCCGTCCATGATGATGGCGAGATGAGTAAGCGGTGGCATGGACAGGTTCTAGATCTCCATGATTTCCTTTTCTTTTTCGGCCAGGACCGCGTCAGCCTTCTTGACGAAACTGTCCGTGGCCTTCTGGACGTCGTCCTGGGCCTTGTGCAGTTCGTCCTCGCTGATTTCCTTGGAATTCTGCATTTTCTTCAGGGCGTCGTTGACGTCGCGGCGGACGTTGCGGATGGCAACTTTGGCGTCCTCGGTGTATTTTTTGGCCATCTTGACCAGTTCCTTGCGGCGTTCCTCGGTCAGGGGCGGAATGTTGATGCGAATGGACTTGCCGTCGTTGATGGGAGTCAGACCGAGGTCCGACTTCATGATGGCCTTCTCGATGTTGCTGAAGGCGTTGCGGTCCCAGGGCGAGATGGAGATGGTCCGGCTGTCGGGAATGGAGACGGAGGCAACCTGATTGAGGGGGGTCGGAGTACCGTAGTATTCTACCCGGATGTTGTCCACGAGAGCCGTGGAGGCCCGGCCGGTGCGCAGGCGCGAGAAATCCTTTTCCAGACTGTCGATGCTTTTCTGCATCCTGTTGCTGCAATCCTTGATGTGCTGTTCCATATCATTCTCCTTGAACGATGGTTCCGACTTCTTCGCCCATGACCACACGCTTGATGTTGCCGGGGACGAAGAGATTGAAGACGCCGATGGGGAGCTTGTTGTCCATGCACAGGGAAATGGCTGCCGAGTCCATGACCTTGAGGCGGCGCTGCAACACGTCGAGATAGCTCAGACGGTTGAACATGACCGCGTCGGGGTGTTTCTCGGGGTCCTTGTCGTAGACGCCGCTGACCCGGGTGGCCTTGAGGATGGCTTCACACTTGAGTTCCATGGCGCGCAGTGCGGCTGCCGTGTCCGTGGTGAAATAGGGGATCCCCGTGCCTGCTGCGCAGATGACCACACGACCCTTTTCCAGGTGCCGAATCGCTCTGCGGCGGATGTACGGTTCAGCCACTTCCTTCATGTCGATGGCAGTCATGACGCGGGTGGTGACTCCCAGCTTTTCCAGGGCGTCCTGGACGGCCAGGGCATTCATGACCGTGGCCAGCATGCCCATGTAGTCCGCTGAGGCGCGGTCCATGCCCTTGGACGAGACGGACACGCCTCTGAAGATGTTGCCGCCGCCGATGACCAGGCTGAGCTGCACGCCCAGCGTGGCCGCTTCGACCAGTTCGCGGCAGATGGACTGGATGGTTTCGGGCTCGATACCGAAGCCCTGTTCTCCGGCCAGGGCTTCCCCGCTCAGTTTGAGCATGACTCTGCCGTATCGGAGTTTCTCCATGGTGACGTAACCTCGCGCTTTACGGTGAACGAAAAGGAGGCCGGGATGCCCAGCCTCCTTCTCAAGAAACGTGTATAGCCATTTCGTCGAGTTGGCGCAACAGGTGCCCGAAGCCCCGCCACGGCTGTGGGCCGGACCGGGCGAGGGCGAAAAAAAAGGGCCTTGCGGCCCTTTGCCTATGCGCCAATGGCGAATCGGTAGAAACGGACGATGTCGGCGTTTTTGCCGAGCAGGTCCTTAATGGTTTTCTTGTCGTCTTTGATGAAGGCCTGCTCACGCAGGCAGACTTCCTGGTAGTACTTCCGGATGCGGCCTTCGACGATTTTCTCGGCGATCTGGGCGGGCTTGCCCTCTTCCTTGGCCTGGTTCAGGTAGATTTCCTTTTCCTGGGCCAGGGTTTCGGCGGGAAGCTGCTCGGGAGTAACGCACGCGGGGTTGGTGGCCGCGACCTGCATGGCGATGTCCTTGGCCAGCTCGGGCGTGGCGGCTCCGCTCAGCTCGACGATGACGCCCAGCTTGTTGTTGGAGTGGACGTAGCTGCCGATCACGCCTTCATCGCTCAGGGCCAGGTAGGCCAGGCGTCCGATCTGCATGTTTTCGCCGATCTTGCCGATGAGTTCGGACAGGTCCGTGACGTCGGCGGGCAGATTCTCGAGGGCGTCCGTTTTCTTCTCCATGGCCAGCTTGGCCAGGTCGGCGGCAAATGTGATGAAATCTTCGTTCTTGGCCACGAAGTCCGTCTCGCATTTCAGCTCGCTCATGCCGGCGGCTTTGCCGTCTTCGGCCATGACCACGGTGATCAGGCCTTCGGAGGTTTCTCGGCCCGCCTTTTTGGCGGCCTTGGACAGACCCTTCTCGCGCAGCCAGGCGATGGCCTTTTCTTCATCGCCATCACATTCGCTCAGGGCCTTCTTGCAATCCATCATGCCCGCGCTGGTACGGTCGCGCAGGTCCTTAACCATTGCTGCGGTGATGCTCATCGTATTATTCCTTTTCGTCCGTTGTTGCGGATTCAGTCTCTTCGGTGACGACCGGGGTTTCAGCTTCCTTTGCCTGCTCGACCTTGGGCTCGGGGGCGGTGTCCTTGGTGCTGGCCTGGCCTTCGATGCAGGCATCGGCCATGGCGGAGGAGAACAGCTTGATGGCGCGGATGGCGTCATCATTGCCGGGAATGATGTAGTCGATCAGATCGGGATCGCAGTTGGTGTCGACCACGGCCACGATCGGGATGCCGAGCTTGCGGCATTCCTTGACCGCGATTTCCTCGCGGTGCGGGTCGATGACGAAGGCTGCCGCCGGCGGCTCTTCCATGTTCTTGATGCCGCCCAGGGTCAGGTTCAGCTTGGTGACCTCGCGTTCCATGCGCACGACTTCCTTTTTCAGGAAGCGGCTCACGGAGCCGTCTTCGAACATGGTCTCGAGTTTCTTCAGGCGGGC
>CAZQYA010000075.1:0-14318 GCA_964597325.1 uncultured Desulfovibrionaceae bacterium | reverse complement strand
TCCATGTCTTCGGGCGTGATTTCGTCGTAAAGAAAGGATCGCATGCGGTATTCCCCTGTCAGGCGCCTCAAAACGGCAATCTGCCGCATCAGCGAAAAAAGCCAGCCGCTTATGTATGAACAATACACTGCGCGCCCTGGATTTTTTCGCTTCCTTGCATCTCACCGTTTTGGAACGGCCTGCTATGCCAGACGGGCAATGACCACTGTCCGGTCGTCCTCGACGCGGGCGTTTTCTGTGTACGCATCCACGTCGTCCAGGATACGCGAGGCGAGATCCTGAGGCGACGCCTGCAGGTTCCGTCTGACGATGGTCAAAAGCCGCTCCTTGCCGAACATCCCCTTCCCTTCTATCCCGGCTTCCCAGATGCCGTCCGTGCCCATGACGAGCACGCCCTTTTCCAGCTCTTCCGAAAATTCCGTGTACTCCCAGCCCGGCGTGACCCCGAGAGGGATGTCCCGGCCGGCCAGGCTGCGGATGCCCGCGCCGCCCTCTGCGACAAACCATGCAGGATCATGCCCGGCTCCGACCCAGGCCGCCCGGCGCGTGTCCGGGCAGTAGGACAGCACGAAGACCGTCACGAAATTGCCGCTGTCGTCCACGTCGGCGTGAATGAGGGCATTGGCGCGCGTCATGACCTCGGCCAGATCCAGCCCCTGCAGGAGCAGGGCCTTCAGATAGGCCCTGACGGAGGCCATGAGCAGGGCGGCGCCCACGCCGTGGCCGGTCACGTCGCCGATGACCGCTGCCAGCTCCGGTCCCCCGGCGCCGTCGCGCACCATGAAATCGTAGAAATCCCCGCCCGTCTCCTCGCAGAAGACGCTGGTTCCGTAGAGCTGCAGACCCGGCAGGTAGGGCGAGGCGGTCGGCAGCAGGTTGGCCTGGATCTGCCGTGCCAGTTCCAGGCCGTGCACCATCCGCTCACGTTCCACGAGACGGTCGATCATGACGTTGGTGTGCCCGGCGATAACCGCGAACTCGTCGTTGGTCACCACGGGAACTTTGGTGTCCAGGCGGCCGCGGCTGACCATTTCCAGGACCGATGTCTGATTGCGGAAAAGGAGTTTCAGATTCCGGGCGTAGGAAAAGACCAGGACCAGGGTCATGACCAGCAGGATGCCCATGACGAAGAGCACTTCCCAGACCACGGCCCAAAGCAGGGTGGTCAGGTCCTGGGCGGTCTTTTCCTGGGCCTCGAGCCAGGCGATGTCGCGCATGAGCAGGACGAGCAGGACAAGGGTGACGAAGATGATGATGCCCGTGGAGAGATAGGCGAAACGGCGCGTCTGGGGAAAGAAGGATTCCGGGCCGGGCCGGTGGGTCTCGGACATGTCCGCATGGGCGATGATACGGTACTCCCAGTCCAGACTCAGATCCAGGGCGGCAAAAAGGCCTATGGTGGCGAAACCGATGATGACCTCCACACCGCTGAAGACCGGGAAGCCCCAGACAAGGTAGTGATAGACGCCCACGGCCAGGCCCGCACCCACGAAGAGGCCGAAATCCAGAAAGAGCAGCCGGGTGGACTGACGCTGCAAGGGCTGGGGCCTGACCAGCCTGGGGATAAGGACCTGCCGCAGGGCCAGGGCGGCGGCCAGATGCGCGGCCAGGGTGACGAAGAACTTCCAGACCGGAAGCGACTCGATGAAGGGTCAGACCTGGCCGCCGTAGAAAGTCAGCACCAGGAGCATAAAGCCGTAGTAGACGAAAACTCTGGTCACGTGGCGCTCCTTGCCCCGCTCCACGGCTGGACAACCGGCGCGGGGCTGGAATAGGGTCTGCGCATGAAACGATGCATGCTTCTTCTTTGGCTGTTCATGGCCACTTCTGTCCAGGCCGAAGTTTTTCCCACGTCACTGGGCGGCATCGTCCTTGGCGAGGACGTCTCCAGCATCCACGACATCTGCGAGATGCATACGGAAATCCCCCTTTCCCAGGAGCGGCACCTGGTCGAAGTCGAACTCAGGCCCTACTTCGCTCCCGGCATCAGAGGGGGCACCGTGGCCTACGCCAATTGCGACCAGGTCGGCCGGATCGTGCGCATCAAGCTCAAATTCGACAACAACACCCGGGAATTCTTCGACGACCTGCTCTATCGCTACCGTGACAGGTTCGGCAAGCCCCTGGAATGGCGCGGCGACCCCTTCCAGACCGTCATGTCCTGGAAGTGGAGCTTTCACGACGACACGGGCAGGCAGGTCAATCTCGAACTGACCCACAGCAAGGACGAAACCTACAAGACGGGCAATTTCGTAAAAATGACCCTGCGCTCCCTGTGGGTCAGCGAGGACGCGTGCCAGGAGGCCAGAAACCGCGAGAAGGCCCCTCCTGCCAAGGATCCGACGCCCGAACGTCACCTTGACTACCACCTGCTCATTCCCCGATGACGCTCCTCTGGGACGGTATCCGCGCGGACATCCCGGTCGGCATGGAGCCGGTGGTGCTGGACAGGGGGTTCGTGCGCCTGGCCGGTTCCGACCTCCCGGTCCTTGATCTGCGCTTTGCGCCGGAAAAGGCCCGATTTCATCCGGAACGCGACGGCCGCCGCCTGCTCAAGGCCGCCGGGCTGCCTGGACCATTGCGGCCTTTCGCCCCGAACTGGTCCGGCAAGGTGCGCGGTCCCGTCTGGAGCGAGGCCGAGCACGCGGGACGACTTTTCGCCGTTCATTTTCCACAGGCCAAAGGCGTGGCCGCCGTTCTCTTCTCGTCGCCGCCCCCGAAGGAGCTCCTCCAACGCGTGCTTTGTTCTCTGGACTGGACTCCCCCCGGAGCATGGCGTTCATGGCAATGCTTCGACCTGGCCTTTGAAACGCCCCCCGGGGCAACCCTGGCCGGCGCCTCCTTCAAGCCGGGCGCCTTCCACCTGGAGTTCACCCTGCGCGGCTCGCGGCTCATCCTCGACCGGTTGGCACCGGCCGGAGTGATTTTGAACGACAGGAAATTTACGGACTGGTTGGAAGGCTTCGTGCGGCGCAACCACGACCCCGAAGCACACGTCGTGCCCGAGGGCACGGACCGGGCGCGATTCCACAGCCCCAAGCCGGCCTGGCTCCGTTTTCTCGCATGGCTTCCCGTAACGCCGGCCACTCTCCGCGGCCACGGCCGCCTGGACTCCGAAGGCAACAGGATTCTCCTTGTTTCGGAAAAAGGCCGACTGATGCCGCAACCCGACTTCGACAGGATTCTGAATGCCTATGCAGCAACCCCGGTCAAGAACTGACGCCCTGTCGGCCGTTCCGGTGCCCATGCCGGAGATTCGCGCTTCCCTGACGGACCAGGGTCTGGTGCGCATCACCCATCCAGCCGTCCTCAGGCCATGGATGAAACGGTTCATACCGGCCTCAATGCACCTGCCGGAGCGCACCCTCGAACTGGACGCCATGGGTACTTTCGTCTGGAAACTCATGGACGGCACGGCCTCGGTGGGCGAACTGGCGCGGCGCGTGACCGAAGAATACGCCTGCCTCCCGGCCGAAGCCGAGCAGGCGGTGGCGCTGTTCGTGAAGCAGCTTGGTCAGCGCGGGATCATTGCGCTGCGGTGAGGGGAAGAATTTTCTATAGGTCCTATAGGACTTATGAGACCCATAGGACCTATAAAAAACCACTCAGAGTCTGATGACCTTGCCGGCGGGCTTCTCCGCGAAGAATTGCTCTCCCAGAACCCTCGCCGAGCCATAGGCGATCTCTCCGTTGACCATGACCAGCTCGATGCCGTCGGGGTGGCGGCGCGGGTCCGTGTAGGTGCCCCGGTCGCGGACCGTGTTGGGATCGAACACGACAAGGTCGGCGCGAAAGCCCGGCCGAACGGCACCTCGCCCGACGATGCCGAAGGTCTCGGCGGGCTGCAGGGTCATCTTGCGCACGGCCTCCTCCAGGGGCATGAGGCCGCGCTCGCGCACGTATTTTCCGAGCACGCGGGGAAAGGCCCCGTAGGTGCGCGGATGGGGCTGGCCGAGCATGAGCCCGTCCGTGCAGACGTTCATCTCGGGCCGCATCAGCAGGCGCTCCACATGGTGCTCCTGCCCGTAGAAATCCACCATGCCGACCCCGTTCTCCTCCTGCAGAATGATGTTCAGGGCCGCCTCAAGCGGCTCCTCGCCGCGCATTTCGGCCAGTTCGCGCAGACTCTTGCCCACGGCGTCGGCGTTGGCCGCGGTCTGCACGCTGGTGACGTAGATGCCGTCTATGGTTGCGAAGGCCACGAAGTTGTCCCAGGTGCTGGGCGTGCTGCGGATGTCCTCCATGATGCGCCGCCGCTCGCCGGGATCCCGCAGACGCTCCAGGAGGGCGTCGGTGCCCCCGGCGTGGGCCCAGGGCGGCAGGATGGCGCTGAGCATCGTGCTGCCCGCCACGTAGGGATACTGGTCAAAGGTCACGCGCAGGCCCTCGACGCGCGCCGCGTCGAGCATGTCCAGGACCGGCTCGAATTTGTGCTCGTTGTAGACCCCGCAGAGCTTGAAATGGGAGAAATGGACGTGCACCCCGCTCTCGCGGCCGATGTCCAGGACCTCCTTCATGGAGGCCAGGATGTCGTCGGCCTCGCTGCGCTGATGGATGACCAGGGGGCGTCCGTACTGCGCCGCCACCGAGCACAGGGCCGTGAGCTCCCGCGTGTCCGAATAGGTGCAGGGCGGGTAGATGAGGCCCGTGGACAGGCCCATGCCCCCGGCCTCCAGTTCCCGGCGCAGCACGGCGCACATGGCCTCGAGTTCGGCGTCCGTGGCGACCCGGGCCTGAAGGCCCATGGCCTCCATGCGCACGTTGCCGTGGGGCACGAGATATCCGGCATTCACCCCGGCGCCCCGATCCTCGATCAGGCGCAGATAGCCGTCCGTGGTCTCGTAGTCCCAGCCTATGGCGTCGGAAGTCCCTTCCAGGCCCGCGAGGTTCTTGCGCCACGGGGCTACGTACGCCTTCGGCAACGGGGCCATGGAGATGCCGTCCTGGCCGTAGATCTCCGTGGTCACGCCCTGGCGCAGCTTGGGCCAGACCATGGGCGACTCCAGCACGACCAGGTCCGAATGGCTGTGGGTGTCGATAAAGCCCGGACACAGGGCCAGCCCCCGGACGTCGATGACGCGGTCGGCCGACGGCGCTTCGGCCCCGGCGGGGAACACGCCCCCGATAAAGCCTTCTTCCGTCAGCACGGCCCCGCGCACGGAGGCCGCACCGGTACCGTCATAAATCAGGGCATCATCAAAACGTATCCGCATGCCGCCTCCCTCTCTCCCCGAACCGCCGCGTAACGGCCCAGTCCAGTGCATCCATCTCGTCCACTCCGTCCATTCAGTCCATTTCGTCCATCGCAGGCAACAGCGCTCCCAGAATGGCCGCATACCCCGTCACGCCCTTTTCGATCTGCCCGAGCTCGATATGCTCGTCGATGGTGTGGGCCAGGTTCTCCCGCGAGGGGCCGAAACCCAGGGTGGGAATGCCCGCCTCTCCGGCATAATGGCTGCCGTTGGTGCAGAAGGCGTAATGGGAGATGGCCGGGTCCAGGCCCGCGGCCTTCAGGCCCGCCAGCACGTCCTGCACGAAGGGTTCCTCGGCCGAATGCAACCAGGCCGGGAAGAAACGCTCGCACTCGATGGTTTCGCCCGTATAACAGGACTCCCTGCCGGTGGCGAAGCCCACCTGAGCCCGAAAATCCGGATCACCGGCTGAAAGTTCGGCAATGGCGTCCCGGAAGGGGCGCAGCACGTCATCGGGCGTCTCGCCCACGAGCAGCCGACGATCGAAGGTCACGCGGCAGCCGCTGGGCACCACCGAGGCACCAGGGTACGGCGTGGATTTGATATCCGTCAGCACACAGATGCCCTGTCCCAGGACCGGATGCACCGAAGGCTCCAGACGCCCAACACGTTCCAGCAGGCCCATCATCATGAGCACGGCGTTGACGCCCTTCTCCGGGTTGGCCGAATGGGCCGGGCGCCCGAAGGTCTCAAGAACGATTTCGGCACGGCCACGCTGGCCGATCTTGAGGTTCAGCTCCGAGGCCTCGCCGATGATGACGTAGTCGGGTTTGACGGATGCCGAGATCTCCCGCGCCGCGACGCCCTCGAAGCACTCCTCGTGGACCACGCCCGCCACGCAGACGCTGCCACGGAACCTGCGCCCGGAGCGACGGGCGAACAGCGCCGCCGCGGCCGTCATGCAGGCCACGGCGCCTTTCATGTCCGAGGTGCCGCGACCGTAGATCTTCCCATCCGTGATTTCCGCGCCAAAGGGTGCATGGGACCAGACGGTTTCGTCGGGCACGGGCACGGTGTCGATGTGCCCGTCCAGGAGCACGCACGGCCCCTCGCCCTCGCCGCGGATGATTCCCACCACATTGCCGTAGCGGTCCGTGGTCACGCTGTCGAAACCCAGGGCCTCCATGGCCCTGGCCAGGACTCCGGCGGCGTCCCCTTCCTCGCCCGAGAGACTCGGCGTCGCCACGAGCTCACGGCACAGGTCCGCGGCCTTGTCGTGAAACTCCGAGCTCATGAGTTCGCCTCCAGGGCGGCCAGCAGGCCGGTGCGGCGGTTGAATTCCTCGATCTGGCGGTCGATGGCCGGAGCCAAAGCCGGGATGGAGGTCCAGTAGTCGGGATCGTACCACTGGGCCTGGATTTCGTCGAAGGTCTTCCCCTGCTGCTCGACCCAGGTGTAGTATTTGAGGTTATGCAGGCGCTTGCGGGCGTAGTAGCTCAGCTCCTCCATGGTATCCATGCCCGTCGACTGGAGCATTCCCCAGCTTATGGCCGAAGACACGGGATCGAGACGGCCCTGGGCCTCCTCCATCTCCTTCAGGCGGCTGGTGTACATCTCCATGGAATCCGTGGCCATGGTCAGGACCACGTCATCCTCGGTCAGCTCGTAGTACTTGGCAAACTTGATGGCCGCGATGGTGTTGCCCACGGAGGAGATGCCCAAGAGGTCGAGGTTTTCCACCACCTGCGGATCCACGCCTTGGTTCACCAGGAACTCCCGGCCTTCGGGCTCGTTGAAAAGCCGGATGAGACGCATGGGCACCTCGTCGTCCACGGCGATGACCATATCCGTGTTCTTGGTGTTGTGCACCCAGGGGACGTGCTTGTCGCCGATGCCTTCGATGCGGTGCTCGCCGAAACCGTTGTTCAAAAGGGTCGGACACTGGGTCGCCTCGCAAGCCGCGATCTTCAGTTGCGGATAGAGAGGCTTGAGATAGTCGCCCGTGGCCAGGGTGCCGCCGGAGCCCGTAGAGAGCACAAGCCCCCGGAAGCGCTTCGGGTCGGGCACGATGGAGGTAATCAACTCTTCCATGGCGCGCCCCGTGACGACATAGTGCCAGAGATAGTTGCCCATATCGTCGAACTGGTTGAAAATCATGATCTTGTCGCCGGAGGCACGCAGCTCCCAGCACTTGTCGAAGATCTCCTTGACGTTGCTCTCGGAGCCGGGGGTCTTGATGGTCTCGCCCGCCACCTGGGACAGCCAGTCAAAACGCTCCTGGCTCATGCCCTCGGGCAGAATGGCAATGGAGTCGCAAGCCAGGAGATTGGAGTCGTAGGCGCCACCGCGGCAGTAGTTGCCCGTGGACGGCCAGACCGCTTTCTGCTCCGTGGGGTCGAACTGACCCGTGACCAGGCGCGGCACCAGACAGCCAAAGGCCGCGCCCACCTTGTGCGCCCCCGTGGGAAACCACTTGCCGAGCATGAGCACGATGCGCGCCCGTACACCCGTCAGGGACGACGGCAATTCGATGTAGTTGACTCCACCGTACCCGCCGCCCGTAGCCTTGGGTTCGTTCTTCCAGGTGATGCGGAAAAGATTGGCCGGATCGAGATCCCAAAGGCCCAGGCCTGCCAGCTTGCGCTTGATGGATTCCGGAACAGTCTGTGGATTGCACATCTGTTCAAACGTCGGAATGATAATGTTCTTTTCCTTAGCGCGCTGCACGGCCCTCGCCAGACCGGCTTCATTGAGAGAAAGATCGAGCATGGTTGTTACATCCTGTTTCATGTGTTGGGTGCGGCCACCGATGCGGCGTCCGCCCTGCCGAAGAGATCGTCCGCCGTCCTGCGCACTTCGGCGAGGGAGGGGGCGACCGTCATAGGGGAAATATGTGCGGTGGAGCAGGCCCTGATGGCCGCATCCACGTCCTTGAGCCCGCTGCCGGTGACCACGAGGGCCACGCGGCTCGTCGCGTCGACCAGGCCCTGCTCCCGCGCCGCCTTGAGCCCCGCCAGGGAAGCCGCGGCCGCGGGCTCGGCGAAAACACCGCTCAAGCGGGCCATTTCGGGAATAGCGGCCAGGATCTTCTCGTCGGAGACGCGTATCCAGGCCCCGCCGGTTTCACGTACCGCCCGCGAGGCCTTGATGCGATCGCGGGGCAGCCCGGCCGAAATGGAATCGGCCTGCGTCCGGGCGGCGATGGGCGGATAGTCCAGGGGGTCGGCCTTGTCCAGCCAGGTGCGGTACATGAAATCGCTGCCCTCGGCCTGGACGCCCATGAGGGCCGGCATGCGGTCGATCCAGCCCAGGGCCAGAAGATCTTTGAAGCCCTTGTGCAGGCCGCCGATGATGCAGCCGTCGCCCACACCCACGAACACGGCGTCGGGCGCCTGCCAGCCCAGCTGCTCGCAGATCTCGTAGGCGGCGGTCTTCTTCCCTTCGGTCATGAAGGGGTTGTAACCCGTGTTGCGGTTGTACCACCCGTATTCGCGGGCCGCCTCCAGGCAGAGTTCGAAGGCGTCGTCGTAGGTGCCGCGCACCAGGTAGACGCGCGCGCCGTAGGCCAGGAGCTGGGCGACCTTGGCTCTTGGCGCAGTTTCGGGAACAAAAATGACACAGGCCATGTCCGAGGCCGCGCACATGCCGGCCAGGGCCGCGGCGGCGTTGCCGGTGCTGGCTGTGGTCACCACGCGCGCCCCGGCCTCCCGGGCCTTCATCACGGCCAGGGCGCTGGCCCTGTCCTTGAAGGAACCCGTGGGCTGCCGGGAATCATCCTTGAGGTAGACCTCGGAGGTGCCCGTCAGTGCCGCGATGCGCGGCGCCGGCACCAGGGGCGTCCAGCCCACGGGCAGCGGCGGCACCGGCGTGTCCGGAAGCACGGGCAGCAGGGGCCGGTAGCGCCACTGGGAAAAATCGGTGCATGTCGCAAGGGAGGCGGGAGAAATATTCCGTCCCACGGCTGCATAGTCATAGACCACGTCGAGGATTCCCTCGTTCCCATGGTCCGGACAGATGTAGTCGACGTCGCCGGGAGCGTACTCCCTGCCGCAGACCACGCAGCGCAAAGCCGGAAACGAAGAATGATGGTGAGTAGGCATAGAGACCTTGTGGCCGGGTATGTTCATGGTTTCGGATGGGCATCCGCCCTCCCCTTGGGGCGGGCGGATGCGCACTGTTTCATATTCTGCGGTTTCGGGCAGTTCTCTAGGAGGCCTGCTTGATGGCGGCCAGGAAGTCTTCGAGCATCTTCTTGCCTTCGTCGCCGAACTTCTCCTCGATGTGCTTGCGCACGGCCGGCAGGGCCGCGTCGCGGAAGCGGATCTTTTCGGCTTCGGGCAGAGCGTAGACCTCGAGCTTTTCCTTCAGGAAAGGCAGGCCGCGCTCGGAGGCCTCGATGGAGTTGGCAATGCCGCGGCTGGTGACGATGGCGGCCTTGGCGGCGGCTTCCACGACCTTGACCTCGGCCGGGGTCAGGCTGTTGTAGAAGTCGGCGTTCACGAGCCAGACGTGGGGCGCGAAGAGGTGATTGGAGATGGTCAGATACTTCTGCACTTCGTACAGCTTGGCGAACTCGACGATGGGCACGGGGTTCATCTGGCCGTCGGCCACGCCGGTCTGCAGGGCGGTGTAGACCTCGGACCAGGCGATGGCCGCGGGCTGGCCGCCGAGGCTGGAGATGATCAGCTTGTGGGTATCAAGGCCCATGGTGCGGATCTTGAGGCCCTTCATGTCGTCGATGGTCTTGATGGGCTGCTTGGAGTTGGTGAACTGGAAAAACCCGCCGGAGTCGCTGAAGCCCAGGGCCTTGAGGCCGGTCTTGGCGAAAATGTCCTCGCACATCTGCTGGCCGAAGGGACCGTCCAGGACTTCGTAGGTGGCCGCAATGTTCGGGAAGGCAAAAGGAATGTCCAGCACGGAGATCATGGGATAGACGCTGGCCACCGCGCCCACGGAGTGCACGCCCATCTGGATGATGCCGGCCTTGACCTGCTGCACGACCTCGGCATCCTTGCCGAGCTGGCCGTTGGGGAAGATCTCCACGGTGATCTCGCCGTTGGTGCCGGCCTCGACGAGGTTCTTGAAGACCACGACAGCCGCGCCGGACGGGTTGTCGAAGGCGCCGTTCTTGTTCAGGTGGTGCAGTTTGATGACTTTGCCGGCCATGGCCGAGTTGGCCAGCATCAGGACCAGGGCTGCGCCCGCCAGAATCTGGGACAGTTTTGAAAAACGCATAGGATGCCTCGCAAATGGTTTATCTGCTACATATCGAGCAGAAGTTTCGGGAAAAACATTGCCAGTTCGGAGAAGTAGGTGATGATCAGGAGCACGCCCACTTCCACTATGATGAACGGCCACAGGGACGCGCTGATCTTTTCGATCTTCTCGCCGGTCACCGAGGAGAGGACGAAGAGACAGGCCCCGACGGGCGGCGTCATCAGAGATATGTTCAGCGCCAGGATGATCATCACGCCGGCGTGAACCGGGTGCATGCCGATGGCGGCGGTCAGGGCGCCGAGCATGGGCGTCAGGATGATCAGGGCGGCGTTGATGTCCATGAACATGCCGATAAACAGCAGCAGGCCCAGGATGAGCCCCTTGATGACCAGGGGGTTGGTCGACAGGGCCAGCATGCCCGTAGCGATCTGCTGCGGGATCTGCATGAAGGTCATCCACCAGCTCAGGATGGAGGCCGAAGCGATGATCAGGAAAACCACGCCGGTGATGCGCGCCGTGCGGACGAGCATGTCCAGGATATCGGCGAAACCCAGATTGCGCTCCACGAACAGCCCGATAATGAAAGCGTAGAGCACCGCGATGGCCGCAGCCTCGGTGGGCGTGACAATGCCGCCAAGGATTCCGCCAAGGATGATGCCGGGCATGATCAGGGCGGCGATGCTGGTGCGAAAGGCCGACATGATCTCGCGCAGGGACGGGCTCCCCTCCTTCTTTGGCAGGCCGAGTTTGCGCCCGAGAGCCATAATCAGGGCCATACACAGCAGGCAGATAAGAAGACCCGGCAAAATGCCAGCGGCGAAGAGGCCGGCGATGGAGACGCCCGCCAGGGACCCGTAGATGACCATGAGGTTGGACGGTGGAATGGTCGGCCCGATGATGGAGCCGGCCGCCGTTACGGCGCAGGCGAAGGGGCGGGTATAGCCCTGCTTGACCATGGCCGGGACAAGGGTGTTGCCAAAGGCAGCCGCATCGGACACGGCCGCGCCGGTCATGCCGGCGAAGAGGACCGAGGCGAGCATGTTGGAATGGGCCAGGCCCCCGCGCATGTACCCCACCAGGGCGTCGGCGAAGCCGGCCAGACGCTGGGTCATGCCGACGCGGTTCATGATCTCCCCGGCCAGGATGAAGAACGGCATGGCCATAAAGGTGAAGAGGTTCAGGCCTTCGAAGTAGCGTTTGGGCGCCATGACCAGAAAATTGTCCCCACCGATCTGGTACAGGCCGGCCACGCCGGCGATGCCCAGGACAAAGCCGATGGGCACGCCCGCCAGAAGCAGCCCGAAAAAGAGAAATACGACAATGGTCATCTGGCCTGCTCCTTGACGAAAAATGCGGGTTCGGTTCCGGCATACTCGCGGACGATGCACACCAGGATCTGCACGCAGGTCAGGATGCTGGACACCGTGACCGAGAGAAAGGGAACGAACATGGTCATGCCGAAGATGGTGGCGTACTGGGTGGCGCCCTGACGAACCATGCTGAAACTGTAAAAGGACAGGAAAACGAAGAAAGCCAGGCCGATCACGTCGAGCACGATGCGGGCGGGGCGCTGCATGGCCAGCGGAAGTTTCGAGAAGACAAGGCCGAGCCCGATGTGCTCGCGCCGGTAGGTGCAGCACGGGACAGCCATAAGCGCGGCCCAGATCATGAGGTATCGGGCCAGTTCCTCGGTCCAGGTGGCGCCGAGGGCCAGAAAATAGCGCTCGGCGATGCCGAACCAGACCACCCCGATGGTGGCGGCCACAAGCAGGGCGCAGAGCCGCTCGTTGACCCAGTTCAGGCGATAGCCGAAAGTTTCGAGGCGCTGCGGGAGGGAGGACGTGGACATCGGTTTCCTTTATATCGTGGTTGAGATGAAGCCGGCGTTTCCGGTCCGGCGTGGAGACGAGCCGCAACGAACTTCAACATTTGAGCACAGAACATGCCAGCACGCAGTGGCTCCCCCTCATTTCTGCATAAGGATTTTCAACCTGCTGAATTATTGATCTATTCTTGTTTCCTTACATGATTTTATGCCTGCCTGCCACCGGAATCATGAGAGACTGCGCACGCATTTTTCCCTTGCTATTAACAAAATTGAAAGCAAAAATATCATTTTGATATTCAGAATTCACCAAGGACGGTTACATGAGCGGTCTGAAATCCATCCAGGATGCCGTGGGGAAGTTTGCAGTGGTTATCTCGCGGGTCCTGCAAGTCGATGTTGAGATCGTCGACGACACGCTCTTCCGGGTGGCCGGGACAGGACGATTCGCCGACAAGGCGGGCACGCCGATGGATGCCGCAAGTGTGGTCTACCGCAAGGTCATCGAACAGGGACAGCCCCTTATCATCGAGGAGCCGGGATTTGCGGAGATATGCCGCCAGTGCCCGTGCTTCGGCGCCTGTGAGGAGACATTCGAAATGAGCACGCCCATCGTGCTGGACGGTCGGGTCGTCGGCGTCATCGGTTTCGTCTGCTTCAACGAGGGCCAGAAGCGGCACATCCTCGACAACTACGAAGTCTTCCATGACTTTCTGATTCAGATGGGCGACCTCCTGGCCGCCAAGGTCAGGGAGTCACGCGAACTCATGAAAAGCAAGGCCGTGGGGGACCTGCTGGAGAGCATCGTCAACCGCGTCGACGAGGGCGTGCTGCTTCTGGACGCAAAAAACGGCGTCATCCGCTGCAACAGCCCGGCCTGCCGCATTCTGGACCTCGCCGAGGACGAAGAGGCCGGCGGCATGCATGCGCCGTCACGCCGGAACATGCCCCCCGTCACGCTCAGGCCTGTCTCCCAGGGCATGTTGCACTATGACGGATACGAGCTTGTCCTCGGAAACAGGACCTTCCAGGTGGTCGGGCGCGAGCATGAACTCCACCTCGGGGAATGTGCGAAAGTCTTTGTTTTTCACGACGCCCAGGCCATGCACAAAAACGCCTACCGCCTCTCGGCCATGACGGACCGCGTGGGCCTGGACGTCTTCGTGGGGGAATCAGGCCCCCTGCAGGATCTCAAGGAAAAAATCAGGAGTTTTGCGACCACGTCCTCCACCACCCTGGTCATCGGTGAAAGCGGCACCGGCAAGGAGTTGGTGGCCCGCGCCCTGCACGACGAAAGCGACCGCGCCGACGACGTCTTCGTGGCCGTCAACTGCAGCGCCATCCCCGAGACCCTCCTGGAGAGCGAGCTTTTCGGCTATGTGGGAGGCGCCTTCACCGGCGCGGCCCCGCGAGGTCGCATGGGCAGGTTCGAACAGGCCCACGGCGGCACCCTCTTCCTTGACGAAATCGGCGACATTGCCCTGCACCTGCAGCCCAAGCTCCTGCGCGTCCTCGAACAGCGCGAAGTCACCCGGGTGGGGGCCCAGCACTCCACACCCGTGGATATCCGCATCATCGCGGCCACCAATCGCAATCTGGAAAAGATGGTCGCCGAGGGCATGTTCCGCGAAGACCTCTTCTACCGGCTGAACGTCCTGCCCATCACGGTCCCGCCCCTGCGCGAGCGGGGCCGGGACGCCCTGCTTCTGGCCCGCCACTTCCTGGAACGGTCCTTCCGGCGTCTGGACAAATCCATCCTTGCCGTACGCGACGGCTTCTGGGAGGCCGTGGGCACGTACCACTGGCCCGGCAACGTCCGCGAGCTGCAGAATGTCATGGAGTACATCGCCAACATTGCCAGATCGCCCTGTGTGGTCACGGCGGCCCTGCTGCCGGCCAAGGTCACGAGGCCCGAGGAGAGCATCGTCTCCTCCACCCTGCATCTGCCGACCATCGAGAGACACATCATCGAAAAAGCCCTGGCACCCTACGGGGGAGTCAGGGCCGGAAGAGAGGAAAAAGAACTCGCAGCGCGCCAGCTGGGCATCGGCATCGCCACCCTCTATCGCAAGCTGAAGAAATAC
>CAZQYA010000074.1:0-14522 GCA_964597325.1 uncultured Desulfovibrionaceae bacterium | reverse complement strand
GAGCAGGGGACTGAAAATCCCCGTGTCGGCAGTTCAACTCTGTCCCCCGGCACCACGAAATCAAGGCCGCTTCTTGCGGCCTTTTTCTTTTCCGTGCAGCCGGTCTTGATCCAGGCTCCCGCGATCAAGGGCATTTGGCTGTAGAAAAATGCATTTTGGGGGTTGCCAAAGGCAGCTGTTTTCCATAGGAACGGACTTCCGTTGCGCCGGGGTAGCTCAGTCGGTAGAGCAGGGGACTGAAAATCCCCGTGTCGGCAGTTCAACTCTGTCCCCCGGCACCATGCAATCAAGGCCGCTCACGCGGCCTTTTTCATTTCCACCTTCCCGTCCCGTCCTACGCACCCATTGTGGTCTTGACGAAACCCGCTCCGACGACCTACCGCCTCCTCATGCACAGGTTTCTTTCCAGGAGGCGTCGTCCATGATCATCACCCAGCGAAGCTATTCCACCACACTCACATTCGAATTCGAACAGGACGCCCTGACCTACACCAGGACAGACGCCTACGGGTCGCACAGTTTCCAACTGCCCTACGGCTCCATTGGGATGGATCCCCGGACCACTACGGAACGAAACGGCGCCCTCTTCACAGGCGCAATCATCCTCATGGCCTGGGGCATGGGCCAGGCCGCCTACACCATGATCCGCGGCGACCTCCTCGGCGCCATCTTCCTGCTGCCGGGTATCGCCTGCCTCCTGCTCCACGCCGCCATGAAAACGGCCATCACCTCCCTGAACTCCGACGAAGGGGAAATCGCCCTGCTCCATGACAGGCATTTCGACCGCATCATGACGGAAATCCGCGAACGCAGAAAAGCGCAACTCCTCGACTGGTACGGCAACATCAACTTCGCCAACGACCCGGAAGACGAAATCCAGAAATTCGAATGGCTGCACTCCCAGCGACTCATCACTTCGGAACAGCTCCGACGCATCGTGACCACCATCCGCAACGCCGACACCGCAGAACTGGACAGATTCGAGGAACATCAGCCCCCCCATCAATAACGCCCCGGCGGGCCACGGAACACCCATGACCCAGAAAACCAAACATTCCTGGCGCCTCTCTCGATCCGAGGCCGCACATTTCCTTCACAAACTGGCCGAGGCCCTCGAAACAGGGGCCAACGATGTCGCGGGGTACGGCATCAGCCTGGATGAGTTGGTCAGGTTCAAGGTCAAGATGGATCTGGGCAGGGACGAAACCGCGCACGTCGGCTTTAGCGGCAGGAAGGGCAAGGCATGCTGCACAGACGCGGTGTGCGGATCATGCGACGCGTGCGAAGACTATCCTTCGCTGAAGAAAAGAATGCAGGTGCGATTCAAGGCCATGCGCCAGGCTCTGGCCCGTGGCGTCTTTCCGCCGCCTGAAGATGTGGAGGCGTTTCTCCTGGACTCGGAAAGAATGTGTTCCTTTCCAGACCACGGTGACGCGTTCTATCCTGCCTACACGAGCGTCTGCGCGAGGCTGCGCACGGCCGTCGAATCAACGGACCTGATCGAAACAGCTGCAATCCTGGACGAATTGGCCAAATTCAAGAAAGCCTGTCACGCACGTCTCAAATAGACCGCCGCCGGGATATGCGCAGAGGCCTCAGAACGTCAGCCCCGAGCGCAGGGCGCACCAGCCGCCTCCTGAACGCACCCAGTCCAGAAAGCCCGCCACGCCTGCCTCTTCGCAGCGACCTATGGTCCAATCCGTCCCCTGAAGCGCCCCCTCGGTGGCGTTGGCCACGGCCGCGCAGGCTCCGCACAGGGCGAACATGGCCTCATCGTTTTCCGTGTCGCCGATGGCCAGAGAATTCAAGACGGGCCACCCGGCCCGTTCCATGGCCGCACGCACGGCCTGCCCCTTGTTGCCGCCGCGGGGCAGAAATTCCAGAAAATGCCTGTCGCTGCGGCAGCAGTCCACGTCCAGTTCCGCGGCGAGCCGCCGCAGTTCCTCCTCGCGCCGCAGGTCGGCGCCATCCGTGATGCACAGGACCTTGAGGGCCCGACCTGCAAGCCGCCCGCGCACGGGCCGGATCTCGGCGTAGCGGTCGAACACCTCGTCCAGACCGTCCTCCCAGTACCGCCCGGCCTCGATGCCGTCCTCCCGGTACAGGGCAATGGTCAGCCCCAGGCCCTCGAGAGCCGCACGCAACTTTTCCGCCACGTCTCCGAGGTCGGCCAGGACGGTCACCCCGTCACGGTCCAGGAGGCAGGTACCGTTGCCCGCCACCTGGGTAGACGCAAGGCCCAGTTCCCGCACCAGCGGGGCAATACTCAGAGGATGCTTGCCCGTAGCCAGGGAAAAATTGCCTCCGGCCGCGGCGTACGCCTCCACTGCTGTCCTTGTCGCCGTGGCAAGACCGTTCCCGGGACGGATCAGGGTGTTGTCCACATCGCAAAAGACCCAGGGCAGGACCCCGGGCATGTCTGCGGCCCACTCAAGAAACCAGTCCCGCACCTCGTCCACCATGACCCTTGCCCGGTGGATCTTATCCGAATTGTGCGGGTTGCGCTCGGCGATATCCCGAAACCTGCGGGCAAAGGAAACCCTCCCACCCACTCCGGCGGATCTCCAGTCGGCCACGGTCACGGCCCGCACCAGCCAGGCCGCTTCATCCAGCGCGGGGCGGCGCGCATACTCCCCGGAAACACCCCGAAAGCGATCCGTTTTCCGATCGGCCTGGGAGTGCCGCAGTACCCCCTCCACCACCCAGGGATGCTCCCCGGACTCCTCCAGATGCAGGGCGCCGTCCAGAGGATGGTAGCCGAACCGGCACAGGGAGGGCGCATAGCCGATATCGTGCAGCAGTGCCGAACGCTCCAGAAGCTCGGCATGCTTCGGTGCAAGACGAAAATCCGCACCAAGATCGCGAGCAAAGGCAGCGGCATCGCGCATGTGCGCAAGTCGTGGCTCGTGCCCTGCAAAAAGGGCATCCAGACAATACGAATCAACGCCCTGGCCGGGCCGGCATGACATCAGGGGCATGGGTACTTCTTTGGGGATTGCGGTTCCCTTTGCGTCACCGTACGGCAGGGCGCGAGGGATTTCACGTTTACTTTGAGAGGGATTCGACTTAGCATTGAAATTCATAAACAAAGGCTTGCACCATGAACCAATTCGATCAATTCCTGCGCCAGACACGCGGCGTCGTCAACAGGCTGGGCATTCACCCCCTGGCTCTCGTACTGGGGGCCCTGTTCTGCCTCTTTTTTCCACGCTTTTTCCTGCTCGCGGCCTTTGGCTACGGCGTCTACTGGGTGGCGAAGAACATCTGGCTCGACCCCAGGCGCCGGGGCCGCGGAAAAGGCAGGGGAAGGCGCTAGCAGCGCCATTCAAACACGAGGATCATCATGGCTTCAACTCCGAGTCTCTTCACCCGCATTCTCAAGGCCATCGCTCACCGGGTCTGGACCGTTCTTTTCTTCCTGACCGTCTTTTCCCTGGCCAACCTGACCAACCACTGGTGGGACGTCATCGCCGACGCAGGCATCGCCGTCCAGGATATCCTCCAATCAGGAGTCGGACTCTTCCGCTGACAGGAATCACCCCTTCTCGTCAACCAGCCTCTCATCGGTGTGAATTTCACTCCAGGCTCGGGACCCGGGGGTGGTTTCTCGCATGCGGGGACGGGTCCGCCCTATGTGCCGGGCCTCTTCGGCCTCCTTTTCGATCTGCCGACGACGCTCGAAATTTCCCAGAATACCGCCCGTTTCCACGAGTTTTTCCGACATCTCAAATATCCAGCGCCTCAGGAGCGCGTTCGGAAATGGTGATGGTCAGGCCTTCGCGCCGTGCCATGGGTGCCGCAGTGGACAGCGTTGCGTCCTCGGAGCCCGGAAAAGCGACAGCGTCCCGTTTCGCGCTGTCCCCTGATGCCAGGACGTCTCCGAGCCCCGGCAAAGGCCGGACCTGCTGAACGGGTCCGGACCGGACGCATGATGGCGGGATCTCGACATTGCGGTACGAATGCGCAGGGCAGGCGGGCTGGCCGCCCATGGGCCTGTCTGCGGTGCACTCCTCCACCGCATCGGGGCTGCCCGCGCACAGCAGGCAGAATTGACGAATGCAGGAGATGAAGACCGCGTCGTCCCCCTCGTCGGCAAGGCGGCAGGAATGCAGGGGGCAGGAGTGCTCCGGGCACTCCCGGACACGCAACCAGTTATCTCCCTGACACAACAGACAGAGCCTTCGGACGACTCCGGACATTCCTTTCCTGGCGGCCATGCTCCCAACTCCTTGATCCCGACGGGACGAAACGCATCTATCCTACGCGCGAAAACCGCGCGCATCAACGCCAAAATGACGACGACACGTCCGCAGCCCGCGGCGTGGCCAAGCCCCTATGAAAAAAAATGACCGCTGGTCACAAAAAAGGCTTGACACGGGCAAAGCAACCTGAGTAGACACGCAATCGTTATGAACAACTTGTCCCTCACCCACAGCCTGTACTTTTTTTGGTACTTTTATTTTAGCAGAGCCTGTGGTCTGAGGGGACTGCTTTAGCCATATTGACAAAAGCACAACAACCTTAGGGCCGCAGGCGACAAGCCGGCGGCCTTTTTTTTCATCTTCCAGGCCGCCGAGGCCCGGCCGCAACCGGAGGACATCATGAACATCGGCAAAAGCGTACGACTGGAACGAATCTTCAACCGAAACACGGGACGCAGCATCATCGTGCCCCTGGACCACGGCACGACCGTCGGCCCCATCTACGGCCTCGTGGACCTGCGCGCCACGGTCAACAAAGTGGCCGAAGGCGGCGCCAACGCCGTGCTCATGCACAAAGGACTCCCCCGCTGCTCCCATCGCGGACACGGCCGCGACGTGGGATTGATCATCCACCTCTCCGCCAGCACCACCCTCTCCCCCTTTCCCAACGCCAAGACCCTGGTGGCCACGGTGGAGGACGGCATCAAGCTCGGTGCCGACGCCGTCTCCGTACACCTGAACCTCGGCGACGAAGCCGAAGGCGACATGCTGCGCGACATGGGCGAGGTCGCCTCCAAATGCAACGAGTGGGGCATGCCGCTTCTGGCCATGGTCTACGCCCGCGGCCCCAAGGTGAAATCCGAATGGGACCCTGCCGTCGTGGCGCATTGCGCGCGCCTGGGCGAGGAACTCGGAGCCGACGTCATCAAGGTCGTGTACACCGGCGATCCCGAATCCTTCTCCAAGGTGACCGAAGCCTGCTGCGTCCCCGTGGTCATCGCTGGCGGACCGCGCATGGACTCCCCGCGGGATATCGTGCAGATGGCTCATGATTCCATCGAGGCTGGCGGTGCCGGACTGTCCATGGGGCGCAACATCTTCCAGGCCGAGGACCCGACCCGACTGGTACAGGCCCTGCACTCCGTCGTGCACATGGACTACTCCGTCGACCAGGCCCTGGCCCTGCTCGAAGAACCCAAAATCTAAGGCCCGGTCATGAAAAGCGTACTCTTCTGCTCCGTCCCCTTCGACAAAGGCGACGTTACCCTGGCCCTGGAATCCGGCGTCGACGCGGTCATCACGGAACGCGACTATGTGGAAGCCGTGCAGGCCCTGAGCAAGACACCCGTCCTGGCCGCCGAGGACCAGCCATACGTCCGCCTCGAAACCAAGGCCGACGAAGAGGAGGCCGTGCGCCTTCTTGCGGGGGGCGGGCGCGTCATCCTCAGGGAAGGCTGGGAGATCATCCCCGTGGAAAACATCCTGGCCCAGTCGGACACGCTGGCTGTAGAAGCCGCCAGTCTGGAAAGGGCCCGGCTGGCCGCGGGCATCCTGGAACGGGGCGTAGGCGCCGTGGTCGTCCTGCCCGAAGCCGTGGGTGACCTGAAAGCCATCATCCGGGAACTCAAACTGAGCCAGGGGACCATGGAACTCGAAACCGCCACCATCACATCCGTCACCTCCGCCGGCCTCGGGCACAGGGTCTGCGTGGATACCATGAGCGTCATGAAGACCGGCCAGGGCATGCTGGTCGGAAACTCCAGCGCCTTCACCTTCCTGGTCAACGCCGAGACCGAATCCAACCCCTACGTGGCCCCGCGTCCTTTCCGCATCAACGCGGGGGCCGTGCACGCCTACGCGGTCATGCCCGGCGACAGGACCACGTATCTCGATGAACTGAAGACCGGCTCCGAGGTACTCATCGTCGGCGCCGACGGCGCCACCACCCTGGCCACCGTGGGCCGCTGCAAGGTGGAGGTCCGGCCCATGCTGCTCATCGAGGCCGAATGCGGCGACCGCAAGGGGACCCTCTTTCTGCAGAATGCCGAGACCATCCGCATGGTGCGCGCCGACGGACGCCCCGTGAGCGTGGTGGACCTCAAGGCCGGCGACGAGATACTCTGCCGCACGGACCAGGCGGGAAGGCATTTCGGCATGCGCATCACCGAGGAGATATCGGAATGACGTCCTCGACCGAACGCCTGACCGATATCCGGGTCCAGATCGACGACCTCGACGAAAAAATTCTGGACCTCCTCAACAGCCGGGCGGCGTTGAGCCGCGAAGTGGGCCAGATCAAGAGCGATTCCCTGGACATCGTCTTCAAGCCCTTCCGCGAAAAGGAAGTGCTGAGTCGCCTGACCACGTTGAGCCGGGGCGTCCTGCCAGAGGATCACCTCCGGGCCATCTACCGCGAGATTCTGTCCTCCTCCCGACGGCTGCAGCGCCCCCAGAAGGTGGCCTACCTCGGACCCGAGGGGACGTTCACCCATCAGGCCGGTCTGGAATATCTGGGCCGTTCCATGGACTTCGCCCCATGTCCGACCCTGCACGACGTATTCCTGACCGTGGCCTCGCGCAAAGCCGACCTGGGCGTCATTCCCCTGGAGAATTCCCTGCAGGGCAGCGTGGGCCAGAGTCTGGACCTTTTCCTGCAGTATAACGTCTTCATCCACGCCGAGCTTTTCAGCCGCATCAGTCATGCGCTGCTTGCCACGGATACGGACCTTGCCGCCGTGCAGACAGTCTACTCGCATCCCCAGGCACTGGCCCAGTGCTCCGGCTGGCTTCGCACCAACGTCCCCCAAGCCTCGGTGATCCCCACGGAGAGCACCGCCGCGGCTGCGGCGCGGGCCGAACATGAAGGCCAGGGCGCAGCCGCCATCGGCCACCCGCGACTGGTGGAGCGCTACGGCCTCAAGGCCGTGGCCCTGGACATCCAGGACCTGCCAGACAACTGGACCCGCTTCCTGGTCATCGGCCCCACTCCTACGATCGGCAGCAGCCGGGATAAAACGTCACTCCTGTTCACAACGCCGGACCGCCCAGGCGCCCTGGCCGCCATCCTGAATCTGCTGGCCGGTCAGGGGCTGAACCTGACAAAGCTGGAATCGCGCCCCATGAAAGGGGAAAAGTGGAAATACGTTTTTTTCATGGACGTGGAGTGCGACCTCTCCCAGGAGCAATACGAAAACACCATGAAGCGCCTGACCTCGCTCTGCCACACCATGCGCGTGCTCGGCAGCTACCCCACGGGCCCCCACCTTTACGGTGCGGGCGTTCACGAGGAGCAGTCATGACACCGATCATCGAAATCACCGCACCGTCCTCCAAGTCCCTGTCCCACCGCGCCCTCATATGCGCGTCTCTGGCCGACGGGGAGTCCCTGCTCGAAGGCGTCCTCGACAGCCAGGACCTGACCCGCACCGCGGACTGCCTGCGCCGCCTGGGCGCGGAGATAGAGCCCCGCGAAGGCAGGCTTTTCGTGCGCGGCATAGGCGGCGGTCGAACTGCCGGCGCCCATGACGTCGTCACCATGAACGTCGGCGAGTCCGGCACCACCTGCCGCCTCATGGCTGCCGTTGCGACGGCCATTCCAGGCATCTACCGCGTCCACGGCGAAGGGCGGATGCATGACCGTCCCGTCCGGCACCTCACCGACGCCCTGGTCATGCAGGGCGTGCGCGTCACCTTCGAGGAGAAGGAGGGCTACCCGCCCCTGGTCATGTCCAGCCCCGGTCTCGTCGGCGGCGAAGTGACCATCAACCTGGAACAGAGCAGCCAGTATCTCTCGGGTCTGCTCCTGGCCGCGCCCCTGGCGAAGGCTTCGACAACCATCCGCCTCATCGGGAGGTCCGTGGCCTCCTGGCCCTACGTGGCCCTGACGCTCGACTCCATGGCGCGCTTTGGGGTGCCCGTAGTGCTCGAACGCCGCATCCTGGACGAATGGGAGCCGTGCACCCACGCCCAGGCGTCCGGCCTGCCGCCTACGGACATCCGCCTCATCGTGCACCCCGCACCCTACAGGGGGGGCTCCATGCGCGTCGAGGGCGACTGGTCCAACGCCTCCTATTTCCTGGCGGCGGGCGCCATAGGCAAGGCACCGGTGCGCCTGAGCGGCCTGAACCGCGACTCGGCCCAGGGCGACCGGCACATGCTCGAAATCCTGGAAAAAATGGGCGCACGCGTGGAGTGGGACGGCGAGACCGTGACGGTCTTCCCCTCGGCCCTGCACGGTGCATCCCTGGACATGAACTCCTGCCCGGACATCGTGCCCACGGTGGCCGTCATGGCCGCCCGGGCCTCGGGAGAGACCGTCATCCACGGCGCCGCCCATCTGGCCCTGAAGGAATGCGACCGCATCCAGGGGCCCGTCACCGAGCTTTCCAGGGCGGGCGTCGAGATCGCGGCGCGCCCCGATGGTATGATCATCCGGAGCGACGGGGACCTCCTCCCCGCGAGCGTGGACCTGTGCACCTACGGCGACCATCGCATGGCCATGAGCCTCTCCCTGCTCGAACTGGGCGGGTTCACCGTGAACCTCGACAACCCTGCCTGCGTGGCCAAATCATTCCCCGGTTTCTGGGACGTGTGGGAGAAGGTGCGAGCCGGCAACGCGATCGGAGAGGGGCATGCTGCATAACCCTGCCGCGCCCGTCGTGATCATCGGAGCACGTGGTCAGATGGGGGCCCTCTTTGTCCGGGCCTTCCGCAAGGGCGGACACCCCGTGACGGAATTCGACCACCCCCTGGATCAGGAAGCGCTGGCCGACGCCGTGCGCCAGGCGACCCTGGTGCTCCTGTGCGTGCCCATCACGGCCATGCGCGACGTAGTCGAGTGCGTGGCGCCGTACCTTACAGAATCGACGATCCTGGCCGACATCTGCTCTGTGAAGGTCCAGCCCCTTCACGACATGCTGTCCGCAACCACCACCCCGGTGGTGGGGACCCACCCGCTTTTCGGCCCAACAACACTTGACGCGGAACTGCGAATTGCCGTAAGTCCTGGTCGTGGCCAGGAAGCAAACGATTATCTATCGGAATGCTTCCGCTCCCTGGGGTTCGCCCCGTTCACCACAACGGCCGAAGAGCACGACCGTGCCATGGCCTACATTCAAGGACTTAACTTCGTGACCACTGTCGCCTACCTCTGCGCATCTCCCCTGGACTCCGGCATCGAGCGGTTCTTCACGCCCTCGTTCGGCCGGCGCGTCGAGGCCGCGGCGAAAATGATCACCCAGGACGCATCCCTCTTCTCCACCATGTTCGAAGCCAACCCCTACAGCCTTGAGGCCGTACGCATGTTCCGTTCGTTCCTGAACGTCGCCGCTGGCGGCGATCTGGATCTGCTGAGCCAGAAGGCCATGTGGTGGTGGCGCACGCAGCATGACCCAGGGGGACCAGCTTCCTGACGGCATGCGCTGCCGTCGGTAAAGGCACATAGGCTTGAAAGGCCGGATCCTCCTGAAGGATCCGGCCTTTTTTTATCGAAAATTCATCACGCAATCATGGAGGCACCATGATAACCCTCCCGCAACAGGGAACCTGGCTACCAGCGGACACGCAGACCCCCATCTCCCTGTACCTCACCCTCGTTCGCGAGAAGCAGGGCTTTCTCCTGGAGAGCACCGAAGTTGACGGTCGTCTCGGCAGGTACAGCCTCATCGGCTGGGACTTCCGGCTGATCCTGTCCTGCGTCGACGGCAAGCTCGACGTGCAGAGCCACGATCCGCGGCTGCACCCCCTGAAGGACTTCTCCGGCCAGGAGTACGTCACGGGCCTGCGCGCCTGCCTGGAAGACCTGACCGTGACTGGCCCGGAAAACCTCGGCCCGCTCCCGGCCGTGACCAGAAGCGTGTGCGGCTACATGGCCTACAACATGAGCGGCATCTTCGAGCCGGCCCTGGCCGACAGGCTGCCGCCCGAAGAAGGCCGGTCCATCATGGTGCTGCCGGGCAAGGTCATCCTCTTCGACCACCTGCACCATCGCTGCTGCTACCTGACCCTGGATTCGACCACCAACCTGAACGGCTGCCAGCGCCCGAGCACCCCGGCCCCGCCCATGGTCGGCGCCATCACGACCACGCCGTCCCATGAAGAATTCCTGGAACGGGTCATGCGGGCCAAACAGCTCATCACCGAAGGCGAGGCCATCCAGATCGTGCTGTCCACGCGCTTCCAGGCCCCGTTCTCGGGTTCGCCCTTCGAACTGTACCGACGGCTGCGCCAGATCAACCCCTCGCCCTACACGTTCTTCATGTCCCTGGGCGAGTTGACCATCATGGGCTCGTCCCCGGAGCTGCTCATCCGCTGCGAGGACGGACTGCTGCAGCTGCGGCCCATCGCCGGCACGCGCGTACGCGGCGCCACCGAGGTCGAGGACCAGGAACTGGCCGAGGACCTGCTGGCCGACGAAAAGGAACGCGCCGAGCACGTCATGCTCGTGGACCTGGGCAGAAACGACCTGGGGCGCATCGCGGCCCCCGGCACCGTGCACGTGGACAAGTACATGCAGGTCGAGCGCTTCTCCCATGTCATGCATCTGACCTCCTACCTCTCGGCCAAGCTGGCCGAAGGCCTCGACGCCATTGACGTCCTTCGGGCCGGATTTCCGGCCGGGACGGTCTCGGGCGCGCCCAAGATCCGGGCCATGCAGATCATCGCCGACGAGGAGAAGCTCGACCGCGGCCCCTACGCCGGCGCCATCGGCTGGATCGGCCTGGACCAGGGCGAAGTCAATCTGGATACGGGCATCACCATCCGCTCCCTGTGGGTCGAAAACGGCTGCATCAACTGGCAGGCGGGCGCGGGCCTGGTCTTTGACTCGGACCCGGAAAAGGAATGGCAGGAGTGCCACAACAAGGCCAGGGCGATTTTAAAAGCGATCACCAGCACCGGAGGCGGCGATGATTTTACTGATAGACAACTTTGACTCGTTTACTTTCAACCTGGTTCAGGTTTTCCAATCTTTGGGCGCAAACCCCTTGGTGCTTCGTAACAACGAAGCGGAAATCCTGGACCTGGCCCGCGACCCGCGCCTGCAGGGCGCCATCATCTCCCCCGGGCCGAGCCACCCGCGCAACACGGGGCTGTGCCTGCAGTTCCTGGATCTGGTTCCACGGACCACGCCCGTGCTCGGCGTCTGCCTCGGGCATCAGACCCTGTCGCACCACAGCGGCGTGACCGTAGGTTCGGCCCGGCGCATCATGCACGGCAAGACCTCGGACATCCGGCACGACGGGACAGGCCTCTTCGAGGGCCTGCCGAACCCCATGCAGATCGGACGCTACCACTCCCTGGCCGTCCACGAGGAAGACAGGACGGACCTGCCCTTTCACGTCACGGCCCGGACCGACCAGGGCGAAATCATGGCCCTGGCCTTCAAGGATCGGCCATGGTTCGGCGTGCAGTTCCACCCCGAATCCGTGCTCACGCCGGACGGCCCGAAGCTTCTCGGCAACTTCTTGAAAATATGCAATATCTCTACGGAGTAACTCATGAACAGCATCAGTCACATCCTTGAACACCTGACAACGGGCGAGGACCTCTCCGCCCTCCAGGCCAGGCTGGCCTTCGACCTCCTGCTGACCGGCGAGGTCTCCCCCGTCCAGGCCGGCGCCTTCCTCATGGGGCTGCGCGCCAAGGGCGAGACCGCGGCCGAACTCTCCGCCGCAGTGGACGCGGCTCTGGGCCAGGCCAGACTCATCCCCGGCCTGGCGGGCAAGCGCATCGATACCTGCGGCACGGGCGGGGACGGCCGGCACAGCTTCAACTGTTCCACGGCCGTGTCCTTCTTCCTGGCCGACATGGGCTACCAGGTCGTCAAGCACGGCAACCGGGCCGTTTCGAGCAAATGCGGCAGCGCCGACGTGGTCGAGGACCTGGGCTACCCCCTGGTCACGGAGCCCGACGCAGCGCGGGAAGAACTGGCCAGACGTAATTTCGTGTTCCTGTTCGCACCGCACTTCCACCCGGCCTTCAGGCATGTCGGCCCCATACGACAGCAGCTCGGCGTGCGGACCATCTTCAACCTCATGGGGCCGCTGCTGAACCCGGCCCTGCCCACGCATCAAATCCTGGGCGTGCCGGACTACCGTTTCGCGCCCATGATCGCCCAGGTCCTGGCCAATCGGAAGGGGCTGGAACGTGCGGCCATCGTCCACGGCGCCGGCGGCTTCGACGAACTGACCCCGTGCGGTCCCGGACAGGTCGTCTTCGTGGAACACGGCAAGACCCGCGAGGCCGTCGTGGACCCGGCCGACTTCGGGCTGTCGACCTGCGTTCCCGAAGACCTGACCTGCCGGGACAAGGAAACGGCCCTGAAACTCCAGCGCCAGGTGCTGGCCGGCCAGGGCGCGCGGTCCCTGAAGGACATGGTCGCCCTGAACCTCGGCATGGCGCTTCATCTGCTGGAAGACGACATGCCCCTGGACGTGGCCATGGAAAAGGCCCGAGACACGGTTGAAAAAGGGCTGTCCAGGGGAGCGCTTCATGCTTGAGAAATTCCGGGAAGCCAAACAGGCCGAGATAGACGAACTCCTGCGCCGGCACGAGGCGGGCGACGCGCCCGGGGCCTTTGCCGGGCCGCGGCCGGGCTTCGGCGAGGCGCTGACGCGGCCGGGATCGACGGGAATCATCGCCGAGTACAAGCGGGCGTCTCCATCCAAGGGTGACATCAATCTGGGAGTGACTCCCCGCACCGCCTGCGAGGGGTATGCACGTGCCGGGGCCTGCGCCCTTTCCATCCTGACGGAATCGCGCTATTTCAAGGGGGAACTCTCGTTCCTGACCGAGGTCGCGCCGCTGGGACTGCCCCTGCTGCGCAAGGACTTCATCGTCCACCCCCTGCAGGTGGAAGCCACCGCTGCCACTCCCGCCTCGGCCGTTCTGCTCATCGTTCGCATGTTCGAGAGCCAGAAGGAACTCTCCGCGCTGCATCGGCTCTGCCTCGCCAAAGGACTCGAACCTGTTGTGGAAGTCTTCGACGGCCGCGACCTGGATCGGGCCAAGGAGATCGGCGCAAGCATCATCCAGGTCAACAACCGCGACCTCGACACGCTGACCACGGACCTGGAGCGCTGCCGGGATCTCGTCGCCCGCAAGGCCGACGGGGAAATCTGGATCGGCGCCAGCGGCATCTCAACGGCGAAGCAGGTCCGCGAACTGCGCGCGGCAGGGCTGGACGCCCTGCTCATCGGCACGGCGCTCATGCAGAACGCCGATCCGGGCAGTGGGCTGGCCACGCTGACGGGAGGCGCGCCATGATCGTCAAAGTCTGCGGCATGACCAGAAGCGAGGACGTGGCGTTCTGCGACGAACAGGGCGTCGACCTGGTGGGCTTCATCTTCCACCCGGGCAGCCCGCGCAACGTCCTGCCGGCATGGGTCGCCGACCAGAAGCCGCAAAGCGCCCTCAAGACCGGAGTCTTCGTCCGCCAGGGCGTCGCGGATATCGAAGCCGTGGCGCGTGAAGCCCGACTCGACCTGCTTCAACTCCACGGCGGACATACGCCGGACCAGTGCCGGACCCTCGGGGCGGACCGGGTCATCAAGGTCCTGTGGCCCCAGCGCTACGCGGTGCCGGAGATGCTTGCGGCCGACATGGCACTCTTTGCCCCGGTCTGCCGGGCCTTTCTCCTGGACAGCGGGACCAGCGGCGGCGGACACGGCACGAGCCTTGACCCGCAGGGACTGAAGAAACTCGAAAGCCCGCGCCCCTGGTACCTTGCCGGCGGGCTCGGGCCGCACAACCTGGAAACCATGAAAACAACCGGCGCGGCCGGTTTCGACCTCAATTCCGGCGTGGAAAGCGCGCCCGGAATCAAGGATCACGACAAAATCCGCCGCGCTTTGACCATACTGCGAGGATAACCATGAGCAGAGTATCCGACATGCTCCCCCGTCATTTCGGCCCTTACGGCGGCCGCTATGTGCCTGAAATGCTGGTCCCGGCCCTGGAGGAGCTTGAGCAGGGCTATCTGAAATACAAGGACGACCCCGAGTTCACGGCCGAGCTGGCCGACCTGTACGAGAGTTACTGCGGCCGTCCCACGCCCCTGTACTTCGCCGAAAACCTGACGCGTGAACTCGGCGGCTGCAAAATCTACCTGAAACTCGAAGGCCTGAGCCACACGGGCGCGCACAAGATCAACAACGCCCTGGGTCAGGCCCTGCTGGCCAAGCGGCTGGGCAAGACCAAGGTCATCGCCGAGACCGGCGCCGGACAGCACGGCCTGGCGTCGGCCACGGTGGCCGCGCGCTTCGGCCTGGCCTGCAAGGTCTTCATGGGCGAGGTGGACGTGCGCCGCCAGTACCCCAACGT
>CAZQYA010000073.1:0-14754 GCA_964597325.1 uncultured Desulfovibrionaceae bacterium | reverse complement strand
CCCTCAGCCTGCCGAACATGCTGGTCATCAACAGCATCATGGGCGTGAAGAAGACGGCGGTCTTCGTCAGCCTGGTCATCGCCATGGCCACGGTCTCCGGGATCATCTATGGCTCGGTGTGGGGATGATCGTTCAGCAGGCCGCCCCAAAACGGCAATCTGCCGCGTCAGCGAAAAAATCCAGACCGCGCATCTGCGCAATACACTGCGCGCCCTGGATTTTTTCGCTTCCTTGCATCTCACCATTTTTGAACGGCCTGCATGTTTTGATTTTTTCAATGGCCTGTTAAGTCGTTGTCCGGTTCTTCGTGTGCGGCCTTTGCCGGCACTGGAGCACCGGGCAATCATTTTGAAAGTGAGGCGTATGTCCGGGCGGATATCGCCTCTTTTTTTATGAGGATTGATGGATGCCCTTTTTCAAGGGGATGACGACTTCTTGCAGTTACGTCATCCTTGAGTCCCAAAGTCTTGAGCCGCGATTTTCATGCGGACTGACCAGGCGGGGCAGGGGCATCAGCCCGGCGATTATTTTTGTCGTGTTGCCATCTTTTTTTAATTTCGGCTTGACAAAATTTCGAGGAACAAATTAAAAAATGCACAAATGTCGACATTGCATATGTTGGCAAAAAATACAGGTTCGCAACACTGACAGGGAGAAGCAATGAGCACCAAGATCCAGATCACATCCCAGGAAGCTCCGGCCGCGGTCGGGCCGTATTCGCACGCCATCGCCGTGCCCGGTCTCGTTTTCATCAGCGGTCAGTTGCCCATCGACAAGGCCACCGGAACCTTTCCGGACGATGTCGTGGCCCAGGCGCATCAGGCGTTGAAAAACCTGAAGTCCGTGGCCGAGGCCGCCGGCGCGACCATGGAAGATGTCGTCAAGACGACCGTCCTTCTGGCGGACATCAATGACTTCAAGGCCGTCAACGAGGTCTATGCATCATATTTCAGCGAACCGTTCCCGGCCCGGAGCGCTTTCGAAGTGGCCAAGTTGCCTCTGGGCGTGAAGGTCGAAATCGAAGCCATCGTCAGCAGACGAGACTGATATCCATTCAACTTCCTTATTCGAGGAGCAAAGATGAATCTCGCAAAGTTTCCGCGCAGGGGCTACGTTACGACCCCGACACCCATTGAGGCGGCGCCGGCCTTTTCCAAGGCTCTGGGCGGCAAGGTGAACATCTACATTAAACGCGACGACCTGCTGCCCGGCTGCGCGGGCGGCAACAAGACCCGTAAGCTCGATTTCTGCGTGGCCGACGCCCTTGAAAACGGTGCCGACACGATCATCACCTGCGGCGCCGTGCAGTCCAACCATTGCCGCCTGACCCTTTCCTGGGCCGTGAAGGAAGGCATGGACTGTCACCTGGTGCTGGAGGAACGCGTCAAGGGCAGCTACAATCCCGACGCTTCCGGCAACAATTTCCTGTTTCATCTGATGGGCGTGAAGAGCATCAAGGTCGTGCCCGCAGGTTCCGACATGATGGGTGAAATGCAGAAGGTGGCCGACGACCTGGCGGCTAGCGGACGCAAGCCGTACATCGTTCCCGGCGGTGCTTCCAACACCATCGGCGCCACGGGTTATGTGGCCTGCGCTCAGGAAACCCTTGAGCAGCTTTTCCAGATGGGACTGAAGATCGATCACATGGTGGTTCCGAGCGGTAGCGCCGGCACCCACGCCGGCATCGTGGTCGGCATGGTCGGTTGCAACGCGGGCATTCCGGTCAGCGGCGTGAACGTCTCCCGCCCCAAGGACGTGCAGGAAGGCATCGTCCACAAGCTGGCCGAGGCCACTGCCGAGCGCGTGGGTGTGCAGGGCGGCATCCCCGCCGAAGCGGTGACCTGCTTTGACGGCTATGTCGGCCCCGGCTACTCCCTGCCGACGGACAGCATGGTCGAGGCGGTCAAGCTGCTGGCGCAGACTGAAGGCATTCTGCTTGACCCGGTGTATTCCGGCAAAGCCATGGCCGGTCTCGTGGATCTGGTGCGCAAGGGGCACTTCCCGGAAGGCTCCAATGTGCTTTTTCTGCATACCGGCGGTTCGCCGGCGCTGTATGCCTACCTGGATACATTCATGTGATACTAAAATGGCGGAATATTTTCCGCCATTTTTTTAATTTGAATTAGATATAGGTATAAATTTTTGTATTTACTATTTTTTTTAATTCAAACAGGGTAGAGTGGAGAAGAAATGGAAAAGAAACTTGAGTTATACGGGGGCATACTTGGCGGCCTAGTTCCATTGATAATTCTTGTCGGAGGTCTTGTGTGGCTCTCCATCGAAGAACGTGGTGGAACAAAACCATTTTGGGCCTGTGCATGGATCGCACTTGCAGTAGGTTTGTTTTTTGCTAAAAACAAATCCGAATATTGCAAGGCTGCGATGCGTGGAATTGGAGATAAGACAGGTATTGTTATTATAACTGCTTGGCTTTTCGCAGGAGTTTTCGGGAAACTGATGGTGGCTGGCGGGCTTGTCCAAGGATTGCTTTGGATGGGGATGACCACTGGCGCTCAGGGCGCAGTGTTCACGTTGATTGTTTTTTTTGCGGCAATGCTTTTCTCTTTGGGTACGGGGACGAGTACGGGAACATGTATTGCCCTTGCTCCAGTCCTGTATCCCGCAGGATATTTCCTTGGGGCTGATCCGGCAATGGTTGCCGTGGCGATTCTTGCGGGTGCTGCTTTCGGTGACAATCTCGCTCCTATCTCGGATACAACCATCGTGTCCGCCTACACTCAGGGCGCGACCATGAAGAACGTTGTTCGCAGTCGTTTTCCCCTGGCCATCTGCGCGGCTACCATCGCAGCGGGAATCTTTCTCATTTTCGGCGGCGGCGGCGAGGTCAGTTCCCTTCCCGAAATCAAGGCGCAGTTGAATCCTTCTGGAACCCTTATGCTTCTGGCACTTGTCGTTGTTGTTGTTTCGGCCCTCTCTGGGCGGCATATCATCGAGTCGCTTATTTATGGCAACATCTCCGCGGCGGTCATTGGGATTCTTACCGGAAACACCGCGCTTTCGGCGATTTTTCATATTCCTGAATCACGTGGTATTTCAACCGGGATCATCCAGGACGGTATCAATGGCGTCGTCGGTGCCATAATGTTTGCGATTCTTATTCTCGCGGTGACACAAATTCTTGTGGAGAGCGGGATCATGCGTCGTATACTCTCCTTCGCCGAAGGTGCTATCGTAACAACTGTTCGTCAGGCAGAGCTGTTTATTGTTGGTGTAACCATTCTTGCATCGATTCCGATTTCAGCCAACGCGCCCGCAGAACTCCTTGTTGGGCCCAGTCTTGTGCGTCCCATCGGGGAACGCTTTGGCCTCGCACCGTCTCGCCGCGCAAATCTGATGGACTGTTCAGTATGTACGATATTTTTTATTCTTCCATGGCATATCGTCGTTGCAGCTTGGTATGCAGCTGTTGTTAGCTCCGCAGAGAGCTTTGGAATTCAAGCACCTCCTATATCAGCTGCTTTGTATAATCCTTATGCATGGGCTCTTTTGTTTGTCCTTTTGGTTTCCGTCACAACAGGATGGAATAGAAAGATGGATACGGAGGAGCAGGCTATTGATATTGTAGATTCTGAAGCTGCTGCTGCATAAATTTAAAATAAATTCATTGAAAAAGTGCAGTACTATTGTGCTGCACTTTTTTTATTTGTTTCCTTGATGAATTGTGAGTTTATTTTTAGCAGGATGATTATATTTTCCGTAACGAAGAAATATAATCTTGCATTTTGTGAGATTTTTTTGCATGTCACCCCAAGCCAACAGCTCCCTTCCCAGGCGCGGCATTCAGAATTGGCGCGATTTTGTCGAATGTGATATCTTCATCCATACCCTTACTTTCGTCCAGCACTGTCGGTTCACAAGTTCCGTGATCCTGAATCCAGTTTCCTGTTGGCTCAATGTGGTTTGGGGGAGACATCTTGACTGATTTGCCGAAAAGGCATCAAGAAACAGTATTCATCCGATTAAAGTTTTTCGATTTCTAACTTTTTGTCCTGTTCCCTCTCTTCAGAAGCCGTGCTGTGATCGCAGAGTGGCACATGGAAGAAGGTGAGGCCTCGTTTTCCAGATACGTTTCTTCGAGAAAAAGGTAACCCATGACCGGCATCAAAACCTACAGCGAGCAAATCTCCGAATACATCAAGCAGGCCATTCTCAACGGGGAGCTCAACCCCGGCGACAAGGTCAACGAGGTACATCTCGCCTCCCGGCTTTCCATCAGCCGTGCCCCTGTCCGTGAGGCCCTGCAGACGCTGGTTCAGGACGGGTTGATCGTATCCATTCCGCAGCGCGGCAAGTTCATCGCATCCCTGACGGCCAAGGAGATTTGCGATTCCTATTTCATAGGCGGTGTTTTGGAGGGAGCGGTTGTCGCTTCGACCATCGAAGAATTCACGGAAAAGGATTTCATCAGGCTGCAGGACATTCTGGAACGGATGAAGCATCTGGCCGACAAGGGGGGCAACAGGGACAAATTCGCCCCGCTGGACAATGAATTTCACGATATTCTTTTTTCCAAGACCGACAATTCCCTTATCGTCGAACTTTCGCGGCGGTCCTGCCGCGGCGTGTCCAAATTTCTTCTCTTTAAATACTGGCGCGATATCTTCACCACCGCCGAGATTTACGAGCGGCACAAGGTGATCCTCGACGTGCTGCGGACCAAGGACCCCGTGGCCATCGAGCAGTGTCTCCGCGAGCATTACATTGATGCCGGCAGACGCATGATGCGTTACGGCGTCGATGTCATGGTTGAGGAAAACTGATCGCCAACGGATCTCCCGGCCGTTTTTCATGCCGAGTCGGTTCGACTGCCAGGCCTGTCAACGCCATCGGCGTTCCTCACTTTCTTCCTCACGTCACGCCGTACCGATCCATGCATGGTCTCCTCTCACACGGCGGTAGGGTTGCTTTCGGCCGCCGCATTTTGTCATGACCATCTGCCACACCTGGATGTCTCTGGCCCGGAAGGCTCCGGCGCAGGACAGCAGGTAGTATTCCCACATGCGCTTGAAGCGGGCGTCGTACCTGTCCCGGAGTTGCGGCCAGGATGCCTGGAATCTGTCGTTCCAGGCGCGAAGCGTCGTGTCGTAGTGCGTGCCGATGTTGTGCACGTCCTCGATGACGAAAAGCCCTTCTGCAGCCTCACAGATCTGTCGCAGGCTTGGGAGCATGCCGTTGGGGAAGATGTACTTGTTGATCCAGGGATCGCAGGCGCATCGTGAGAGGTTCCCGCCGATGGTGTGCAGGAGGAAGATTCCGCCGTCTTTCAGGTGGTCGTGCACCACGCGCATGAAGGTCGCGTAGTTCTTTGCCCCCACATGTTCGAACATGCCCACGGAGACGATCTTGTCGAAGCGTCCCTTGATGTCCCGGTAGTCGCGTTCAAGGAAGGTTACGGGCAGGCCCCGGCAGATCGCGCGGGCGTGCCCGAGCTGCTCCCGGGAGACGTTCACGGCCGTGACCGTGCAGCCGATGGTCGACGCCATGTAGCGGGCAAGGCCGCCCCATCCGCAGCCGATGTCCAGCAGGTGGTCGCCTTTGACGAGTTCGAGCTTGCGGGCGATGAGGTCGAGCTTGCGCCTCTGGGCCTCCTCCAGGTCGTCGGTGCCGTCGAAGTAGCCGCAGCTGTACTGGCATTTGGAGTCAAGGAAGGACAGAAAGAGGGCGTTATCCAGGTCGTAGTGGCGTTCGGCGATGATCCGGCTGCGGCGTTTCGACTGGAGGTTGCGCACGATGCCCGGCAGGATCCGGAGCAGGAGTCCCAGACCTCCGCGAATTTCCTCGGCCAGGCCGCTGCGCAGCAGGCGGCAGATCATCTCGTCGATGCGTCGGCAGTCCCACCAGCCGTCCATATAGGACTCGCCCAGTCCCAGGTTTTTCTCCAGCAGGACCCGGCGAAACCACCTGCGGTCATGAATCTGGATATCCCATTCGTGCGGCCCGTTGAGCGTGATCTCTGCCTGTTCGAGCCGCGCCTGCAGTGTTCGCGCAAGCATAAAGCCTCCCCTTCATGCTCTTTTGCATCCGGTTCCGGATGATGTTGAAGGGCGAAATGCGGCTCGGGGCCAGTGGCTCATGGCGGACCCGAACCGGGAGAAACGGTTCCACCATATTTCCTTCCGGGGTCCGTTTCAAGGCCGGATGGAAAAATTTCTGGCGTTTGCGTTGGCCGGAGGGGGAGAAGAGAAGGTTCGAAGCTCATTGGACCGGAGTTCGAACCTGCCACAGAACACGACGGGCCGCACGGGATCGTCATGCTTCGCCCGTCTGCCTTGGGAACGGACGGGACGGGGGCTGGGGATTCCGGTTCCCACGCCTTTTTTCCGGCTCGGACAGTCCGAGGTTTCCGGGAGAGGTCTTGGCCGGAATGCAAACATGAATGATGCTACATTTTCGTGATATTTGACGAAAATGTCGGGACGGAGCGTGCGATGTTTCGGAGTCCTTGCCGTGGCCAATTCGCAAATGCTGCGCAAAAGTTCCGTATTTCCGGTTGGTTTCGTGTGTTTTTTTCGGCAGACGTTTCCTGACGGAGATCATGGCATGATTCCGGAAAGAGGGTGGTTTTGCCGCATGGAGCGGCATGGCAAATCATCACAAGGAGGCAACACATGACGTATCGTCCGTTGGGCCTGGTCAAGGACATGCTTGGAAGCATGGGACTCGCCATCACATATGCATACGAGGATCTGGTTTTCGTCGAACACAACGCCTTTCTGCTCGCATTCGAGGAGGCGGCCGTGGGGCTGCATCTCAATGTCGACTGCCCATCCGAAGAGGCCGACGCCCTGGTCGAACGGGCAACGGCCGCCGGCGCCGCAGTCGACCTGACGGTCGTTCCGCGCGGCCGCTACGAACTCACGGCCGATGACGATGGCGGGACGCTGGCCCTGCGTTTTCTCTGAGGGCTCCGGCACTAGCGCCCCTGCCAGGCCGCCCCAAAACGGCAATCCGCTGCGTCAGCAAAAAAACCGGACCGCCTATGTATGTCCAATACACTGTGCGTCCCGGTTTTTTTGCGTCCGAGCATCTCACCATTTTTGAACGGCCTGCGAATTTTGATTTTTCAACAGCCAGTTCTGCGGGGGCGACGGCTATTCTTCGGGGGTGACGAAACGGTCGTCGGAACGCAGGGATGCGGCCTTGTCGAGGGAGGCTTCGGCCCAGCCCGCCACGGCCTCGGGCACGGCGTCGATGCCCTTGAAGTAGGGCTTGATGTCCAGCAGGGGCGTGCCGTCCAGGATGTCCACGTCCAGCAGGTGCAGCACCGTGCCCTCGACGCGCTCCAGGCGCACCACGGACAGGCCGATCTGGTTCGGTCGCCTGGGGGCGCGGGTGGCGAAGAGACCGCGTTCCTGCGGGTCCATGAAGGGGACTACGGTCAGGTCGAAGCCGTCGCTCATGTGGAAGTGGTAGAGCAGGTAGAGGTGCGAGAAACCGTCGATGTCGCGCAGGGCCGCGGCCAGGGATTCGTCCATAACGGCCTGGCCGCGCACGCCGCGTGCGCCACTGGGCTGGATGGGCATGTCGCGCCGGTCCGTGAACGGGGTGCGGATGACGCCGATGGGGCGGAAGGTGATGTCTGCCATGGGCTGCTCCGGTCTTGTGATGTTGATCGAAGGCGGTACCATTGTCCTCTTTGGCCGTCCTGTCCAGGCCCGGCTCATGCTCCCGGCTTCCGTGAAGGTCCGGGGTCCAGGATATGGGCCTTGGGCACAAAGCAGGTGAAGCGTCCCGTGAACACGGTTTCGCCTTCCAGAAGCACTTTTACGTCGACAAAATGCTTTGTGGCCGGTTCTTTTTCCAGCATCGCAATCGCCTCCAACTCCTGTCCCGTCCGAACGGGTTTCAGGAACCGGCATTCGGCCGCACCAAGCACCACGGTGGGCTGATTTACGGCCAACATGGCCGCGTAGTCGGCCAGGCCGAAGACGAAGCCGCCGTGGACCAGGCCGCTGCGGTCGGCCTTCATGCTCTCCAGGGTGCGCAGGCGGACCCGGCTCCTGCCCGGGGCGATCTCCACGGGGGTGCCGCACAGGGACGGGTCGATGTCTTCATGGGTGGCGATGTCCATCTGGCTCTCCTTGCTGCGCCCGTCTCAGAACAGGCACTCCAAAAATGTCGCGGTCTCTACGCCGCGGATAAACTCCTCCATGCTTTCCCCTTCCAGTGCATCCCGGATCTCTCCGCGTTCGTGTCTGCGGCCGCAGAGCAGAGCCTCCAGTTCGCCCACGGGGCGCACGCCGAAGAAGTCCCCGAAGATGCGCGCGTCGCGGATGCGTCCCTGGTGCACGTCCAGGTGCACCTCGACCAGGCCGCCGGGAGTCTTTTTGCACCGGGTGAAGCCGTAGTCGGGCGAGGCTCCGAAGTTCCATTCCCAGGTGCCGTACTTGGCCTGCTTGAGCTCTTCGATGCCGGCTTCCTCCTCCGGGCGCAGGCCCAGGGCGTCTCCCGATGCGCCGCCGGACACAACGTCCATGACGCGGGTGATGAAGGCCTCCACGTCCATGGGTTCGGGCAGGTGGGAGGAGATGTTCGTGACCCGCTTCTGCACGCTCTTGACGGCCTTGTCCTCGAACTTGGCCGGGTTGGCCCTGAGGGCGCCGGACAGGTCCGCCATCTGCGCCGAGAAGAGCAGGGTGCCGTGGTGCAGGACGCGGTCCTTTTCGATGAGCTGGGCGTTGCCCGAGAATTTCATGCCGTCGATGACCAGGTCGTTGCGGCCCTCGAACCGGCAGTCCACGCCCATGGCCTGCAGGGCTTCGAGGATGGGGGCGGTGAAGCGGTGGAAGTCCAGCTGCCTGGACTGGTTGCCGATCTGGATGAAGGAGAAGTTGACGTTGCCCAGGTCGTGGAACACGGCCCCGCCGCCGGTCATGCGCCGGATGACCGGGATGCCGTTGTCGCGCACGAAGGCCTCGTCGATCTCGGAGGCGGTGTTCTGGTTGCGCCCGACGATGACGGCCTTGCGGTTGCGCCAGAGCATGAAGATGTCTTCGTCGGTATTGTGCAGCAGCCAGTCCTCGGCGGCGAGGTTGAAGGCCGGGTCCGTGTGATGATGGTGGATGTAGCGCATGGGGGCTCCTTGCAATGGAGTCGGCATCCGGGATGCGATGGCCGGAAGATATTGGTGTGCAGAGATTGGAAGTGAAGGAGTCGGCAGCGGATGTCAACAGTGTGCGGCATGGCCCTGTATTCGGACTTGCAGCCATGAAAGAGCGGGACACGGCAAGTGCAGCCGTGCCCCGCTCTTTTATGGCATGTGTTTCGGGTTTGGATTCGGCAGGAACTAGATCTTGAACTGTCCCACGAGCCCTTTCAGTTCCTCGGCCAGCTTCGACAGCTCTGCCGCGCTGGTCTGGACCTGTTCGCCGCCGGTGCGGATATCGCCGGTGATGGTGTCGACGGAGGAGATGTCCTGGGTGATGTCCCTGGAGACGGTGGACATCTCCGCGGACCTGCGGTTGGCGTCCTGGACGTCTTCCGTGGCCTGGGCGATGTTGGTGGCCACTTCGCGGGTCACGGAGGACTGTTCCTCGATGGCCGCGGCAATGGTCGAGACAATGGTGTTCACGTCGCTGATGACTTCCACGATCTGCCCGATGTCGTTCACGGCGTTGCCCGTGGCGCCCTGGATGCCGCCGATGCGGTCCCGGATGTCGCTGGTGGCTTCGGCCGTCTTCAGGGCCAGTTCCTTGATTTCATTGGCCACCACGGCGAAGCCGCGACCGGCCTCCCCGGCCCGGGCCGCCTCGATGGTGGCGTTCAGGGCCAGGAGGTTGGTCTGGGAGGATATGGCCGCGATGGTTTCCGTGACTTTACCGATTTCTTGGGCCGCATCACCGAGTTGTTTGAGGATTTCGGCGAAGCTGTTCACCCGTTGCGCAGCGCTGTCGGTGGTGCCGCGGGCGCGTTCGGTGTTGCTCGAGATTTCGCCGATGGTCGACGTCATTTCCTCCGTGGCCGCGGCCACCGAGGACAGGTTCGAGGTGGTCTCCTCCATGCCCGAAGCCACGGACGAAATGTTGGAGCTCATTTCTTCGGCGGCTGTGGCCACGGTGGATGTCCTGGCCGAGAGGGAGCGTACGTTTTGTGTAGTCTGGGTGCTCACCGCCGACAGTTCCGTGGCCGAGGAGGCCACTGTCTGGGCATTGCCGGCGATGGCGGAGATGATTTTCTGCAGTTTTTCGACGAAGGTGTTGAAATGCAGCGCCAGCTGTCCTATTTCGTCGGTTGTGTCCACGGGCAGCCGCCTGGTCAGGTCGCCTTCGCCTTCGGAGATATCCCGAAGCAGGGTCACGCAGTTTCTCACGGGGAGCAGAACCATGCGGCTGATGAGCAGGGCGATGGCGATGCCGATGGCAAAGAAGACCAGGGAAGCCAGGGCGATCATCCAGCGCATGGCGTAGACCGAGGCGAGCACGTCGTCCTGCATGGCGCCCACGGCGATGGACCAGGCGGTGCCTTCGATGGGCGCAAAGCCGAAGAAGCGGTCGCTGCCCATGAAGGGATACTGGTCGAAACCGCTTTCACCCTGGACCATGCGTGCGAACATGGCCGCGAGGTCAGCGAATTCCGCGTTGGTCTTGCCTTCCTCGAGGAAGTTTCGCTGATCCAGGACAAACTGGCGGTTGGCGTGGGCGATGAGGGCGCCCTTGCCGTCGATGATGTAGGAGTAGCCCTTGTTGCCGTATTTGATGCGGTCCGTGGTTTCGCTCAGCATGGTGGCGTCAAGGCGGGCGATAAGTACCCCCCGCGGTTTGCCGTCGTCACCATTGATGGGGGTGGCCAGGATGATGACCGGGGAGTTGGTGACCCGGCTGATGATGACGTCGGAGAAAACAGTCCGTCCGGACATGGCATCCTTGAAGTATCCCCTGTCGCCAAGCTGTGCGGTGTTCCCTCCGGGGTAGGTCGCCGTGCCGTCGGGAGCGATGACGCCCATGCCCAGGTATTTCATGCGGGCGGTCTCCTCGACCAGGGCCGCTTCCTGCCGATACCAGTCCATGGAGCGGATGACCTGCCGGTTGGCGATGCCCTGCATGGCCACGAGATGGTAGTCCAGGCGGCTTCGGATGAGCTTCGCCCCTTCCTCGGCGGTCAGGACGATGTTTTCCTGGACCTGCTCCAGAAGCGCCTGTTTGGAGCGGTCGTAAGCTATGTACCCCAGGCCCGTGCAGACCAGAATGAGCAGTGCGAGGAAACCTCCGATCAGTTTGACGCGAATCGGGATGTTCTTCATGTTGCCTCCGGGGTAAACGTTCAAGAAGTTTTCGTGAGGGGCATGGAGTTTGGTTTCAATCCTAAAAGGAAAGTCTCGTGAAAGGAAAGGAAAACTTTGTTGCGTGGTGAAACTCTCTTTCTCAATGGCGGCGGTCAGGAAATCCGGCGTGGATCTTGTGACGAGTTTGGAGTTAGAGTTTTGAAAAATCATTCGTTTTCAGCTGGTTATGTCTTCAGTTTTGTCCGGCTCCATGACGGTGCGATCAAATTCCTGCTGGACATAAATGAATCTATGTTTCACGGAATTGTGAACAAACTTTCCCCGTATCATGAAATTTAGTATCTTTATTCGAGTTAGTTACCAAACCTGAAAAGAGTCCGGATCCGGCGTACTTCGCGCTGCAGAGGTCGGTTTCCGGGAGGTCGGTGCAGCCTTCCGGCATTCTTCGAGATCAGGTTCCAGGACCGCAACCGATAGGAAGAGAACATGTCGAATACCATACTTGAAAAAGAGCAGCTTATCCCGGACAAGACTTCCAAGCTCGTCATCCACGCTCCGGAGATCGCGGCCAAGGCTCAGCCGGGCAATTTTATCATCCTGCGCGTGCATCCCCAGGGCGAGCGCATTCCGCTGACCATCGCCGACACCGACAGGGAGCGGGGGACCATCACCATCGTCTACCTGGTCCTGGGCAGGACCACGGCCATGCTCGAAGACCTGAAACAGGGCGACGACATTCTGGACCTGTGCGGTCCTCTGGGCAAGGCCACCCACATCGAGAAGATGGGCACGGTCATCTGCGTGGGCGGCGGCACGGGCATCGCGGCCATGCACCACATCGCCAAGGGCCATGCCCAGGCCGGCAACAAGGTGGTCTCCGTCATCGGCGCGCGTTCGGCCGACCTGCTGCTGTTCGAGGAGGAACTGTCCAAGTTCAGCCACGAGGTCCTAATCGCCACGGACGACGGCAGCGAGGGCCACAAGGGGTTCGTCACCGAGGTCCTCGAGGCGCGCCTCCGGGAGGACGACAGCGTCGGCGAAGTGGTGGCCGTGGGCCCGGTGCCCATGATGGCCGCCGTGGCCAAGACCACCAAACCCTTCGGCGTCAAGACCACCGTTTCCCTCAACTCCATCATGGTGGACGGCATTGGCATGTGCGGGGCCTGCCGGGTGAGCGTGGGCGGCAAGACCCAGTTCGCCTGCGTGGACGGCCCCGAGTTCGACGGCCACAAGGTGGATTTTGCCGAGCTCGGCAAACGCCTGGGCTTTTTCAAGACGTTGGAGGGGCAGAGCATGGCCCGCCTGCACGAGTGCAAGTGCGCGGCCGAGGCGGGCAAGAAGCCCAAGAAGCAGATCGCGCCGCGCGTGCCCATGCCGCATCAGCCGCCCGAGCAGCGGGTGAAGAATTTCGACGAGGTCGCCCTGGGCTACACCATGGACATGGCCGTGCAGGAGGCACAGCGTTGCCTGCAGTGCAAGAAGCCCCAGTGCGTCAAGGGCTGCCCCGTGGAGGTGCCCATCCCGCAGTTCATCGCCGCCCTGGCCGAGCGGGACGTGGAAAAGGCCTACAGGATCATCAAGAGCACCAACAGCCTGCCCGCCATCTGCGGCCGCGTCTGTCCCCAGGAAAGCCAGTGCGAAGGCAAATGCATCCTGGGCGCCAAGGCAGAGCCCGTGGCTATCGGCCGCCTGGAGCGCTTCGTGGCCGACGAATTCTTCCACCGCGACTCCTGCGACCTCATTTCCGACAAGTTCGAGTGCCCCTACATCGATCCCGACAAGAAGGTGGCCTGCATCGGCTCCGGCCCTTCTTCCCTGACGGTGGCCGGCTTTCTCGCTTCCAGGGGGTGCAAGGTCACGGTCTATGAGGCTCTGCACGAACTGGGCGGCGTGCTCGTCTACGGCATCCCCGAGTTCCGGCTGCCCAAGAACAAGATCGTGGCCAAGGAAGTCAACGCCCTCCAGGACCTGCAGGTCGAGTTCGTGACCAACGCCGTGGGCGGCAAGACCTTCAGCATTCAGGATCTGTTCGACAAGGGGTACAAGGCCGTGTTCATCGGCGTGGGCGCCGGCCTGCCGCGCTTTTTGAACATCGGCGGCGAAAACCTGAACGGTGTCTTTTCGGCCAACGAGTACCTGACCCGCGTCAACCTCGGCCGGGCCTACGACTTTCCGAATTTCGACACGCCCATCATCCGCGGCCGCAACGTGACCGTCTACGGCGGCGGCAACGTGGCCATGGACGCGGCGCGAACGGCCCTTCGGCTTGGTGCCGAGACCGTGCGCATCGTCTATCGCCGTACGGTGGAAGCCATGCCCGCCCGCCGCGAGGAAGTGGAGCACGCCATCGAGGAAGGCGTGATCATGGAATGCCTGGCCGCGCCTCTGGAATTCCTCCCCGGCGAGGACGGGAATCTGGGCAAGGTGCGCCTGCAGCGTATGGAACTCGGCGAGCCCGACGCCTCGGGTCGGCGCAGCCCCAAGCCCATCGAAGGTGATTTCTACGAACTGGACACGGACCTGGCGGTCATCGCCGTGGGCACCCGCTCCAACCCCGTCCTGCTGGAGAACGAGCCCGGCCTGGCCCTGAACAAATGGGGCTATGTCGAGATCAACGAGGAGACGGGCGAAACGAGCATGACCAACGTCTTCGCCGGCGGCGACATCGTCACCGGCGCGGCCACGGTCATCCTGGCCATGGGCGCCGGCCGTATGGCGGCCAAGGAGATCGCCAGAAGGCTTGGCTGCTTCGAATAAAGAAACGCCGGGCGGAAACGAAACCGCCCGGCTTTTTTTTCGACAGTACCGTCCGGCGTCAGCCGACGCCGAGCTTCTTCAATTCCTCCAGAACATTCTCGCGCATGATGGGCTTGACCAGATAGGCTGAGGCCCGTCCTTCATAAAAGGCCTTTTTCACGTTATCCATGTCGTCCAGGACCGTGGTCATGACCACCTTTACTTCGTTCACCCGGGTCAGCCCCCTTTCGCTCTCGCTTTTCCGGATCAGGGCGAGGACATCCTGGCCGTTGCATTCGGGCATCATAATGTCCATGAAAATGATGTCGTAGGGTTGCCCCGTCTCCCATGCCCGTTGAAAAGCCTGGAGGGCCTTGGTGCCGTCGCCGACCCATTCGACCTGTCCGAATTCGGCCAGGATCATTTTCAGAATTGTCGCTCCTGCCGGGTCGTCTTCGACGATGAGGAATTTCATGATGGCCAATCTCCCTGGTTGCGCGGCATGATGTTTTTCGAGGATCGGACACACCGGCGTCTTGTCCAACAATCTATAATATCATCTTGCAACGCCCGAGACAATCGACGGACGACCGCGGCTACAGGGCGCCGGCGGCAGGATCCGGTTTGAACAGGATGGCAGGCTCGTCGTGCGCGTGTGGGCAGATATGCCCCTGTTTCGGACGTATGCCGCCCTGGTGACCTGCCGGGAAACTTCGGACCACTCAATTCTTGAGGGTTTCCCCACGGTTCAGGTTTTTTCCATACTGCCGACAGAA
>CAZQYA010000072.1:0-14781 GCA_964597325.1 uncultured Desulfovibrionaceae bacterium | reverse complement strand
GAATTCACCATGATCGAATTCTACTGGGCCTACGCCACCTTCGTCGACCTCATGGACCTTACCCAGGAGTTGCTGTGCGGTGTGGCCAAAGCCGTGAACGGGACCCCGCTGGTGGAATACCAGGACAATGTCATCGATCTTCAAAACGGATGGGTGCGCTTGCCCTTCCATGAGTCACTGGAAAAGATCGGAGGGGTCGCGCCGGAAATCTACACCGACTACGACAAGTGCAAGGAGCTGGTCCTGAAACTCGGAGAAACCGCGCACCCCAAGGAAAAGCTGGGCAAGCTTCAGGCCAAGCTCTTCGACAACCTGGTGGAGCCCAAGCTCATCCAGCCCCATTTCATCTATCATTATCCTACGGACATCTCCCCCCTTTCCCGCAAAAACGACGAGAACCCCGAGATCACGGACCGCTTCGAGCTGTTCATCTGCGGGCAGGAGATGGCCAACGCCTTCTCCGAGCTCAACGACCCCTACGATCAGCGGGACCGCTTCGAGGAACAGGTCAGGGAGAAGGCTGACGGAGACGACGAGGCCCACTCCATGGACGAAGACTACATCCGCGCCCTGGAATACGGCATGCCTCCCGCCGCCGGCGAAGGCATCGGCATAGACCGACTCGTCATGCTACTGACGGACTCTCCGTCCATCCGGGAAGTCATTCTCTTCCCCCTCCTGCGGCCTGAAATCGCCGGGTAAAGACGTTCCGGCACAGCCGGAACGTCTCCCAAACGAGAGCCCATGCAATTCGAACTGTTTGTCTCACTGCGGTATCTTTTGGCCCGGCGCAAACAGGCCTTCATTTCCGTCATCTCGCTCATCTCCGTGCTTGGCGTGGCCATCGGCGTGGCATCCCTCATCGTCGTTCTGGGTGTCATGAACGGGTTCAGCGACAATCTCCGCGACAAAATCCTGGGCATAAATTCCCACCTCATCGTCGGATCGGTTAAACAGACCATCTCCGGCTATGACAGGCTGGTGGACAAAAGCCTGAAGGTCGAGGGCATCGACGCAGCCACCCCCTTTATCTATTACGAGGTCATGCTCTCCACGCCGTCGGGCGTCAAAGGCGTGGTCCTGCGGGGCATTGACCCGGCCACGGCTGGCGACGTCCTCTCCGTGGAACGAGATATGAAGGCCGGAAGCCTGCGAAACCTGGCCGAGGCCGGTGACCATCCGGGAATCGTCGTCGGCAAGGAACTGGCGACGAGACTCGGACTGACCCTTGGCAGCCGCGTGAGCCTGCTGGCGCCCAGCGGCAAGAAATCCGCCGCCGGCTTTTCCCCCAAGATTCTCTTTTTCGAAGTGGTCGGCATCTTCAACTCCGGCATGTTCGAGTACGACTCCTCCCTGGTCTTTGTCTCCATCCCCTCGGCCCAGAGCATCCTCGGTTTCGAGGGAGACTATGTAACCGGCATCGAATACCGCGTATCCGACATCGACGCGGTACAGGAAACCGGGGAGATCCTCGTCCGCGCCCTGGGCGGCTTCCCCCTGTACTCGCGCAACTGGATCGATATGAACCAGAACCTCTTTGCCGCGCTCAAGCTCGAAAAGACGGCCATGGCCGTCATCCTGATCATGATCGTGCTGGTGGGGTCCTTTTCCATCATCACCACCCTGGTCATGATGGTCATGGAAAAAACCAAGGACATCGCCGTGCTCATGGCGCTTGGCGCAACCCCACCCCAGATTCGCAACATTTTCATACTGCAGGGGACCCTCATCGGCGCCCTGGGCACGAGCTTAGGTTTCGGACTGGGGCTGGGTATCTGCTCCCTGCTCCAGAAATACCAGTTCATCAAACTGCCCGCAGACGTCTACTACCTGGACCATCTGCCGGTAAAAACCGAAATGCTGGACATATCTCTCATCGCCGTCGCGGCCATGATTCTGTGTTTTCTCGCAACCCTGTATCCGGCCCGCCAGGCGTCCAGGATGCAGCCCACCGAGGCCCTGCGCTATGAATGATGTCTTCCGCCTGCAGGGCATCGGCAAAACCTATCAGCAGGGCGAGGAAATCATCACGGTGCTGGGCTCCGTGGACCTCACCGTGGGCAAGGGGGACTCCCTGGCCATCGTCGGAGCTTCGGGCTCCGGCAAAAGCACGCTGCTGCAGATCATGGGCACTCTGGACGTGCCGAGCAGCGGGACTATCCTTTTCGAAAACGCCGACATCTCCGCCATCGGCTGGAAGGAACGGGCGCGCATCCGAAACCTCGGCATGGGCTTTGTGTTCCAGTTCCACCACCTCCTGCCGGAATTCACCACACGCGAAAACGTGGCCATGCCGGGCATCATTGCCGGTATGCCGCGCAGCCAGGTCCTTGAAAAGGCCGACGAGGCTTTGTCGCGGGTGGGGCTTGCGCATCGCCTCCATCACAGGGTAACCACCCTGTCCGGAGGAGAGAGGCAACGAGCGGCCATCGCCCGAGCCATTCTTCTCGACCCGGCGGTGGTGCTCGCCGACGAACCCACCGGCAACCTGGATGAGCGGACGGGTCGTGAAATCAACGATCTCTTGCTGCACCTGAACAGGAACCAGGGAGTGACCCTGGTCGTCGTCACCCACAATGCAGAACTTGCCCAGTGCATGCGTCGCACCTTGGAGCTTCGTTCCGGAGAATTGTATGAAACGTAATGCGTTCCTGCTGCTTCTTGTCATCGGCTTCTTCTTCGCCAGCCCGAGCCTTGCCGAAACCACGGGCAAGGTCATCGTGCTTCCCTTCGCCGTCAATGCCGGCCCAGACCTCGCGTATCTGGAGGAAAGCCTCCCCAAACTGCTTCGTGAACGCCTGACCAACATGGGCTTCACGGTCGTATCCGAGGAGGAGACCATTCGCCTGCTTCAAGAGCAGCGCATCGAATACCTCGACCTGAACGTGGTCAAGGATATGGCCCTGCTGGCGGATGCGAGCCACGCCGTATATGGCAGCTTCAGCCAGGTCGGGGAGACCATCAGTCTCGATACACGACTGGTCGAAGCATACGGCGTCAGCGAACCCAAGCCCTTTTTCGTGGTCAGGGAGGGCATCATCAATATTCTCCCGGCCATTGAAGAAACCGCCGCCAAGATCAAACTCGGGATACAGCAGAAGGATCGCATCGCGTCCATCGACGTCCGCGGCAATGAGATCCTCGACGACGATGTCGTGCTGATGCGCCTCAAGATCCAGCCTGGCGACGTGTACGATCCCAAAGCCGTCAATACGGAACTCAAGAGCCTCTACGAAATGGGGTACTTCGACGATATAGAAATCCTCATGGAGGATACCGCCGAAGGCAAACGGCTGATCGTGAACGTCAAGGAGAAACCCCTCATCCAGGCCATCACCGTCGAAGGCGCCGAGGAACTGGACGCCGACGACCTCCTGGCGGCCATCGCCACCAAGACCGGAGCGGTCCTGAACCCCCGCGTCCTGGCCGACGACATGGGCAAGATCCGGGAAATGTACCGCAAGGACGGTTACTACAACGCAGAAGTCAGCTACAGTCTCGACCAGGCCGACGCCAAACGCGCAAGGCTGAACATCATCGTCGACGAAGGCAACAAGCTCTATGTCACGGACATCATCATCCAGGGTGCCGAACAGCTCGACCCCGACGACCTGAAGGACGAACTGGCTCTGTCCGAGCGCGGCATCCTCTCCTGGGTGACGGGCTCAGGCATCCTGCGCGAGGAGATTCTGGATCGAGACGCAGCCGCCCTGGAAGCCTATTACGGCAACCGCGGGTTCCTGAACGTCAAGGTCGGGCAGCCCGAAGTCACCTATACAGAAACGGGCATCACCGTTACTTTCCAGGTCGTCGAAGGTCCACGTTACAAGGTCGCTTCGGTAAACTTCACCGGAGAGATGATCGGTGCCCCGCAGGACCTCAACAGCATCGTATCCATGGACGACCTGGCCGAAGAAAACGAATACTTCGACCGCTCGATCATGCGCAGGGACCTGCAGAAACTCACAGAGCACTACTCCAATTTCGGCTACGCTTTTGCCGAAGCCGATGTGAAGATCGATCGCAACGAGGAAGACAAGACCCTGGGCATACTCTACGGCATGTCCAAGGGCACCAAGGTTTCCATCAACAGGGTCCTCATCGAGGGCAACACCAAAACCAGGGACAACGTCATCCGCCGCGAAATGCGTCTGGTGGACGGCGACCTCTTCAGCGGCTCCAGCTTACGCAGGTCCAATGCCAGGCTGAACAAACTCGACTTCTTCGAAACCGTTGAAATCACGCCGGAACCGGCGGAGTCTCCCAACGAACTCAACCTCCGGGTCAAGGTCAAAGAGAAAGCCACGGGCCAGTTCTCAGCCGGCGTTGGATATTCAAGCTATTCGCAGGTGTTCTTCTCGGGGCAGGTGCTGGAACGCAACCTCTTCGGCATGGGCTATCAGCTTGGATTCACGGGCAGCATCAGTTCCAGGACGGCAGACTACACCACGACCTTCTGGAACCCCCACTACGACGACACCCAACTCGGCCTGGGCGTGAGCATCTACAACAAGATCAGCGAATATTCCGACTACGACAAGCAGTCCATGGGCGGTAAGCTGCTCTTCGGTTACCCGCTGGGCGAGTACACAAACCTGAGCTGGAGCTACCGCCTGGAAAAATACACCATCGAAGACGTCGACGACGACGCCGACAAGGTCATCAAGGACATCGAGGGTGAAAACTGGGCCAGCGCCCTCTTCGCATCCATCAAGCGCGACACCACGGACCGGCGCATCAACCCCTCCAAAGGCGTGACCCACCAGTTCTCCGTGGAATACGGCGGCGGCCTCCTGGGCGGTGACGACGATTTTATCAAATTTATCGCCGACGCCAACCATTACTTCCCCGTATTCCTGGACACGATCTTCCACCTGCACGCCCAGGCAGGTTATATCATGGAAAACGGAGGCGACCGCATTCCCCCATTCGAGCGATTCTACCTCGGCGGAATGAACTCCGTTCGCGGCTACGAAGAACGAAGCATCTCGCCGCTCTACAACGACCAGGACGCCTCCGAAGGCTATGACGAAGGCGAGGAAAAAGGTGGAAACAAGAGCTTTTTCGCGAACGTTGAATATCTCGTCCCCCTGAACAAGGAAATGGGGCTGCTCGGCCTGGTCTTCTTCGATGCCGGCAACTCCTGGGACGAGGACGAAAGCGTGGATTTCGACCTGTACAAGAGCGTTGGCGCGGGCGTGCGCTGGTACTCCCCTCTCGGCCCGTTGCGCCTGGAGTACGGATATCCCCTCGACGAAATCGACGGCGAACGCGATGGACGCTTCGAATTCTCGGTCGGACAGTTCTTTTAAACTGCAACCCTATTTAAACGATTCCAAATCACGGTAAGGAGATTTCCATGCGTGTATGTATTCTGACGTTATTTCTCGTATTGTGCGTAAGCTTGACCGCCGGCGCCGCCAACACCAAAATCGGCTTCGTGGACATGAAGGCGGTCATTGCCAAATCCGAGCCTGGCGCCAAGGCCATGGAAGAACTCAAAGGCCAGTTCAAGGACATGAAGGACAACCTGGACGCCCAGAAAAAATCCCTGGATTCCCTGCGTGACGAACTCCAGAAGCAGTCCATGATGCTCAGCCAGGAAGCCAAAATCGACAAGGAAGCACAGTACAAGCGCAAGGTCCGGGATTTCCAGGACATGGGCCAGAGCTACCAGCGCAAACTGCAGCAGGCCGAGCAGACCCTGTCCAAACCCATCATCGACAAGCTCCTCGAAGTCATCAGAAATTACGGCAATAAGAACGGCTACACGGCCATTTTCGACAAGCAGGCCAGCGGGCTGGTCTTCAGCCAGGACAACGTGGATCTGACCAACACCATCATTGCCGAACTGAACAAGGCCATGCGCGGCAAATAGCGGAAATGCCGATGCTTCTCTCAGAAATCGCGGCAAGACTCGGTCTGACTCTCAAGGGTGCGGACGCGGACATTACCGGGGTCAACACCCTGGCCGACGCCCGCCCCTCGGAGCTGTCCTTTCTGGCCAATCCCAAATATGCGGCTCAGTTGGAAACGACCCGGGCCGCGGCAGTCATCGTAGCCGAGGAACAGGCCCCTGAAGACAAAACCTGTCTCGTCAGCGCCAACCCTTACCTGGACTTTGCCCGCTGTGTGCAACTCTTCGATACGCCCCAGGGACGGTTCGACGGTGTCAGCGAACTCGCCTTCGTGCACATCGAGGCCAAGGTCGACGCCGGCGCCAGTGTGGCGCCTTTCGCCTACATCGGACCGGGTGCGGTCATCGAAACAGGAGTGCGCATCTTCAGCGGAGTCTACGTAGGTGAAAACTGCGTCATCGGCGAAGGCAGCACCGTCTACCCAAATTGCTCACTCATGGCCGGGACGCATGTCGGCAAGCGCGTCATCCTTCATGCCGGCACGGTCCTCGGAAGCGACGGTTTCGGATTCGCCCAGGCCGGAGCTGGGATGACCAAATTCCCGCAGATCGGCCGCACCATCATCGAGGATGATGTCGAAATCGGAGCGAACACGACCATAGACCGCGCAGCCCTGGGTGAAACGCGTATCGGCCAAGGCACGAAGATCGACAACCTGGTCCAGCTCGGTCACAATGTCCGCGTAGGGCGCAACTGCATCCTGGTGGCCCAGGTCGGCATTGCCGGCTCCACAAGCCTTGGAGACGGTGTTGTCCTGGCCGGCCAGGTAGGCGTCGCCGGACACATCCACCTCGGCGACGGATGCCGCGTCGGAGCCAAGTCCGGCGTGGGCCAGGATGTACCCGAGCGCCAGGACCTGAGCGGCATCCCGGCCATGCCGCACGGGACTTTTCTGCGCACCTCAGCCATCATGCCTAAACTGCCGGACATGAAGCGGCGTCTCGCCAGACTGGAAAAAGAACTGGCCGCTCTCAGGGAAGAAATCGCCAACAAAGGGTAACGACATGATCACCAAGCCAGAAAGCGGAGAGATCGTCAGCCGGGACATCCTGGACCTGCTTCCTCACCGCTACCCGTTCCTGCTCGTCGACCGTGTGCTGAGCTTCGAGCCCATGAAGTCAGTACACGCCATCAAGAGCGTGTCCATCAACGAGCCTTTTTTTCAGGGCCATTTCCCCTCCTACCCTGTCATGCCAGGAGTGCTCATTCTGGAAGCCCTGGCCCAGGCCGGAGGGATCATGGTCATCAAAAGCCTGCCCGTGGCCGACACCGTTGGCAAAATCTTCCTGTTCACGGGCATGGAGAAGGTCCGTTTCCGCCGCCCCGTCTTCCCCGGCGACCAGCTTCACCTCCATGTCACCTACGAGCGGCACAAGCTCATGATGTGGAAGACCAGCGGCAAGGCCATGGTCGACGGCAAGGTCGTAGCCGAAGGAATCCTTACAGCGTCCGTGGTACCGCGGGAGGACTGATGCAGACCGAAATTCATCCCTCAGCCATCGTTCATCCGGGAGCGGTCCTCGGGACCGGGGTAACCATCGGGCCGTTCGCCATCATTGAAGGTGACGTACGCGTCGGCGACGGAACCATCATCGACGCAGGCGCGCAGATCAAACGCTTCACCACCCTCGGGGCGGACAACCATGTCCACTCCATGGCATGTGTCGGTGGGGAGCCTCAGGACCTCAAATTCCACGGTGAAGAGACGCGCCTCGAAATCGGAGACCGCAACAAAATCCGGGAATTCTCCACCATCCACCGAGGCACTGAGGGCGGAGGAGCTCTGACTCGAGTAGGCTCGGACAACCTCATGATGGCCTACTCGCACATCGCTCATGACTGCGTTGTCGGCGACAACAACGTCCTGGCCAACGCAGCTACACTGGCCGGACACGTCATTGTCGGCAACGAAGTCGTGGTCGGAGGTCTCTCTGCCGTACACCAATTCGTCACCATCGGGGATTTCGCCTTTATCGGCGGCAAGACCGGCGTGGCACAGGATGTCCCCCCCTTCATGCTGACCGTGGGCGAACGCGCAACCCTGCGCGGCCTCAACCTCATCGGCCTTCGTCGCCATGGTTTCTCCTCCGAGGAGATCAGCGCCCTCAAATCCGCCTACAAGCTCATCTGGCGCTCGAACCAGGAACGCAACGAAGTCATGCAGCAGGTCGAGACCGAACTGGGAAGTTTCCCTCAGGTCATGAAGCTTCTGGACTTCATCCGTTCCAGCAAGCGGGGCACCATCACGCCTGAACGCATCTAGTCCGTCATGAGCAGGACACTGGGCATCATCGCCGGAGGAGGCTCCTTTCCCCTTACCGTGGCCCGAACGGCCAAGGGCCGCGGTGAGCGGGTCGTGAGCGTGGTATTCGCCACGGACACGGATCCAGCCTTTGCCGGGCATTGCGACGCGTTCTCCTGGCTCAAACTGGGCCAACTCGGCCGCCTCATCGATTTCTTCAAGACCAACGGCGTCACCCACGTGGTCATGGCCGGCCCCGTCAACAAGCCGAAAGCACTGGACCTGAGGCCTGACTGGCGGGCGGCCCGGCTGCTCTTCACCACCAAGACCCGCGGCGACGATGTGCTCCTGCGCGCCGTCACCGCAGAGATCGAGCGCGAGGGCATGCACGTCGTCGCCCCGCACCTCTACTCCCCCGAACTCGTCGTGCCTGAAGGGCTGCTGACCAGACGCAAACCCGACCAGCGTGAAATCGAAGACGTGGAGTTTGGCTGGGAACTGTCTCGAAACCTTGGGGAATTCGATATCGGACAATGTCTTGTGGTCCGTGAAAAAATCGTCCTGGCGGTAGAGGCCATCGAAGGCACGGATGCGGCCATCCGTCGCGGCGGTCAACTGGGCGGGGATGGCGCCGTCATCATAAAGCGGCCAAAGACGAATCAGGATCGCAGACTCGATATGCCCGCCATCGGCCTTGGAACCTTACAGGCCATGGTCGACGGCGGCGCGACCTGTCTGGCCGTCGAAGCCGGCGGGTGCATCTTTTTCGAACAGGAGCGCACCCTCGAATTCGCCAACAAAAACGGTATCTCCATCATCTCTTTGCCCGCCTGAAATCCTGCGGAAGGGCTTACTCGACGCGGCACTCTCCACGGCAAAGCCGGCTCGGCATTCCATCACTTCGCAAAAAAAAAGGCCGGGACTATTGCCCCGGCCTTCACCATTCTTACTCCGAAAGCCTCATTTTTTGTCCAGCCCAAGGAAATCGACAACGTTTTCCGCGGCCCGAATGGTGAACTCCTCTTCCGGAAGGCTGGATTTCTCCTCTTCTCCGATAACCTGCCGCGGCGTGTTGGACAATTTCTCGTCCGGTGCAATGCCGTACTCGGGTCCAAAGGAATTCTGAAAGTACATGTCCTGAAATCCGGAAAACTTGAGGGCATGAGCCGTAGCATCGAGCACAGCCAACTCGTCATTTTCCATGAGCCCCAGTTCGCGGGCCTTGAGGAGACCCGCCAGACACTCGCCGCCCTGGGTGCAGGCGATATGTCCGTGCCGATTCGCAAGCAGCATGGAGTCGATAATACGCTGCTCGCTGACCTGCACGACCTGAAAGGAGCCTCCCTTGGCAGTATACCGGTCCGCGAGATAGGCTACACGGGGAAAGGACACGGGGTTGCCGATCATGGCCGCCTGGGCCACGGAGGGCCGCACCTTGACGGCTTCGTAGCGACGCTGGGCACTGTCCTGTGCGTAATAGCGGAAGACCGGGTCCGCGTGCTCGGACTGCACGCCGAAAATACGCGGCAGGACATCGATAATACCAAGCTGCAGCAATTTCAGAAAACCGCTCATGACCGCAGTAATGTTGCCGGCATTTCCGATGGGTACGAACACGGCCTTGGCCGTCATGTCCCAATCGTACCACTGGGCGACCTCGAAGGCGTAGCTCTCCTGGCCAAGGATGCGCCAAGCGTTCTTGGAGTTGAGCAGAGCTACACGATAATGGTCGGCCAGGTATTCGACGACCTTCATGCAGTCGTCGAACACTCCTGGAATTTCGAGCACTCTGGCACCACTGCCCAGGGGCTGGGAAAGCTGCTGGGCAGTGACCTTGCCCTTGGGCAGGAGCACCACAGAGGTCAGGGGAGCGCCGACATATGCGGCATACAGAGCCGCTGCCGCCGAGGTGTCACCAGTGGAGGCACAGATGGTCAAAACACTGTCCCAATCATGCTTGGCCACGAGATGGCGGAGATAGGAGAAGACGCAGGCCATCCCCCGGTCCTTGAAGGACGCAGACGGATTCTGACCATCATTCTTGAAGGCCATGGGCTGGCCCACAAGACGTTCCAACGCGGGGGACGACCGGGTCACGGGCGTATTGCCCTCGCCAAGGTACACGATGTCACCTTCGGCGACGACCGGCGCCATAAGTTCATAGAAGCGGAATATCCCGCGTAAGGCGGGATTTTTGGTCGCAGCACGCAGATCGAATATATCCCGCCAGGCCTGACCGGAAGTCTTTTCGAGCTCGCCGAAACGAGTATCCTCGAGCAGGAACACTCCCTTGCACTTCGGGCAGGTATAATGAAGTTCATCGATGGGGTACCTGGCCTCACAGCCGAGACAGACATATTCCATTTCTCCGCGGTAGGCGGGAAAAACATTGGCTTCGCGCATTTGACGCTCCCTCAAGGACAAGATTATCCGAACACGGTGTCCAGCACCGCGCCCGCAAAAAGAAAAACCGCAACAAAACCGTTCATCGTAAAAAACGCTAGATTGACCCGGCTCATATCCTCTTCGGAAATGAGCCGATGCTCCATGAGCAGAATCACCGCGACCACCAGACAGAAACCGGCGTACACCAGGCCTGCACCGGCGGACCATCCGGCCAGCAGGAAAAAGATGGCGGTTACCGCATGACTGAAGGTCGACACGGCAAGGGCCGGCGCGATGCCCAACCGGGCCGGCAGTGAATGCAGCCCCTCGAAGCAATCGAATTCCATGTCCTGGCAGGAGTAAAGGATATCAAACCCGCCTACCCAGAAGGTCACGCCCAGCCCCAGAAGAACGGGGGTCATCTCCACGGCCGGAGAAACAGCGAGCCAGCCGGCCAATGGAGCCAAGCCAAGCACGGAGCCTAGAAAGAAATGGCACATGGCGGTGAAGCGCTTGGTGTAGCTGTACAGGCCGGACCAGACAAGCGCCACGGGCGAGAGAGCCAGGCACAAGGGGTTGAGGAACCAGCAGGCCCCCACGAAAATCAGGGCACAGGCGCCAATGAAGACTCGTGTCTCAAAGACGCCGATTTCACCCGTCACCAGGGGACGAGTCTGAGTCCTGGGGTTCTTCGAATCCATGGGCAGGTCCACCAACCGGTTCACGGCCATGGCAAAGGAACGCACAGCAACCATGGCCATAGTCAAGGCCAGGAAGACCCTCCACCCCGGCCAGCCCTGAGCCGCCCACATCATGCCCAGATAAGCGAAGGGCAAGGCAAAGATCGAATGCTCGATCTTAACCATCCTGGCCAGCAGAACCGTCTTGCGCCACATGATCGCTCCCTACTTCGTCAGGACCTTGAGAAATCGCTTCTTGCCGACCTTGAGGACATACTCGCCAGGTCCGAAAACGAACGTAGCATCCTCCTCCTTGCGCCCGTCGATGGTCACGGCGTTCTGCTTGCACATTCGCCGCGCATCACCCTTTGAAGAGCACAGGCCACTCTCGCTTAAGACATCGAGCAGGCTCGTACCGGCGGCGACGGAATACTCCTCGATATCTTCGGGAATTCCCTGCTTCGCAAAAACCGCGTTGAACCCTTCCCGTGCGGCCGAAGCGGCCTCGGGATCATGAAAGCGTCGGGTAAGCTCTTCAGCAAGATCCTCCTTGACGACCTTCGGATGCAGACTGCCCGCACCGACCTGCTCGCGCAGGCTCTTGATGTCGGTCAAGGACCTGTCCGAAAGCAGTTCGTAGTAGCGCCACATGAGTTCATCGGAGATGGACATGACTTTTCCGAACATATCGCCCGGAGTTTCGTCTATGCCTATGTAGTTGCCAAGGGACTTGCTCATCTTCTGAACGCCGTCGAGGCCTTCAAGGATGGGCATGGTCAGGACGATCTGGGAAGGCTGCCCATGTTCGCGTTGCAAATGGCGGCCCATGAGCAGATTGAACTTCTGGTCGGTGCCCCCGAGTTCGACATCGGCGCGCAGGGCAACGGAATCGTACCCCTGAACGAGCGGATAGAGAAACTCGTGGATGGAGATAGGCTGATTTCCCTTGAAACGTTTCTCGAAATCGTCACGTTCAAGCATGCGAGCCACGGTGTACCGCGAACACAACTCGATGAAATCTGCGGCCGTGAAGGTGTCCATCCATGTGGAATTGAAGGCTATCTCCGTACGCTCCGGATCGAGGATCTTGAAAATCTGCTTCTTGTACGTCTCGGCATTGCGCAGGACCTCCTCCCTGGTCAGGGTCTTACGCGTCTCGGACTTGCCCGAAGGATCGCCGATCATGCCCGTAAAATCCCCGATGAGAAAGATGACCTGATGCCCGAGCTCCTGAAAATGCTTGAGCTTCTGAATGAGAACAGTGTGCCCGAGATGCAGATCCGGGGCCGTGGGGTCAAATCCGGCCTTGACCCGAAGTGGCGTACCTCGACGCAGCTTCGCCACCAGTTCCTCTTCATTGATGATCTCCATGCTTCCGCGGCGAATCTGCTCCAGCTGCCGCGCCAACTCTTTGTCAGTCATGTGATTCCCCATTATCCCGGTATTGCCAGGGCTCGATGCGCAGGCAACGCCCCTGGTCCAGTTCAATCAATGCACCATTCAACATGCACGGCCCCTTGGCCAGTTCGAAACGCTGGGGCAGGCCGCTCTGAAATCTTTTAAGAATGACGTCGTTGTCCATACCCAGGCACGAATCTTCCGGCCCACACATCCCCAGATCAGTCATATAGCCGGTGATTCCGTCCAGCACGCACGCGTCATTGGTCTGCACGTGGGTATGCGTCCCCACCAGGACGTGAGCCCGACCGCGCAGCAAATGCGCCATGGCCCGTTTCTCCGAAGTGGCCTCGGCGTGCATGTCCACCACGACCAGCGCGCCTGGCGGAACATTAAGAAGAAGCCGTTCCGCCGCCACAAAAGGACAATCGATGGCCTCCATGAAAGTACGCCCCTGCAAATTCATGACCGCGATATCCGGAGCTCCTTCTGCAATAGAAAAAACTCCCATGCCATGCCCAGGAGCAGATTCAGGAAAATTCGCCGGCCGCAGGAGCCAGTGTTCGGCATCGAGCAGGGGCCTGATGTCGGGAAACTTCCACACATGGTTGCCCGAGGTTACGACATCGATTCCGGCACGATGCATCTCCACGGCGCTTTTGGCCGAAATCCCAAGGCCACCGGAAGCGTTCTCGCCGTTGGCGAAAACCGCATCAAGGCCCAATTCACGACGCAAACGCGGCAGATGGTCCTTCACCATCTGCCGCCCTGATCTGCCAACGATATCGCCCAGAAAAAGAAGCCGCAAGATTGAGCTACTTGGCAATGCCCACGGCCCTCTTCTCACGGATGACCGTCACCCGAATCTGCCCGGGGTACGTCATCTTCTCTTCGATCTGTTTCGCGATATCCTTGCTGAGCATATGAATCTGATCGTCGTTGACGGACTCGCAATCCACCATGACGCGCACCTCGCGACCGGCCTGGATGGCAAATGCCCGGCCCACGCCCGGAAAACTGGTCGCAATGCTCTCCAACTCCTCCAACCGCTTCACATAGCTCTCGAGGAGTTCCTTGCGCGCCCCGGGACGTGCACCGGACAGGCCGTCGGCAGCCTGAACCAGGACAGCATATACCGATTTCGGGGGAATATCCTCGTGATGGGCCGCGATGGCGTGTACGATCTCGCTGGATTCGTTATATTTCTTGGCAAGATCGGCACCAATGATGGCATGGGGGCCCTCAACTTCATGATCGACAGCCTTACCCAGATCGTGAAGCAATCCGGCGCGCTTGGCCTTCTTGATGTCCAGACCGAGTTCCGCGGCCATGATCCCGCAGAGAAACGCGACCTCCAGGGAATGCTGAAGGACGTTCTGGGTGAAGCTGGTCCTAAATCGCAACTGACCGAGCAGTCGCACGATCTCGGGATGAATGCCGTGCACGCCCAGATCGAAGGTGGCCTGCTCCCCGATCTCGCGAATCTGGACGTCCATCTCCTTCTCGACCTTCTTGACAATGTCCTCGATGCGAGCCGGATGAATGCGGCCGTCGCTGATGAGACGCTCCAGGGAACGCTTGGCCACCTCGCGGCGCAGGGGGTTGTACGCAGAAAGGATGACCGTTTCCGGCGTATCGTCGATGATGAGGTCTACGCCCGTAGCCGCCTCGATGGCGCGGATGTTGCGACCTTCACGACCGATGATGCGCCCCTTCATGTCTTCGCTGGGGAGTTCCACAGAACTGACTGTATGCTCGGAAACATAATCACCCGCATATCTCTGCACGGCGCTGGCGATAATCATCTGCGCCTTGCGGTGCGCCGTCTCCTGGGCCTCGACCTCGATGACACGGATCATCTTGGCGGCGTCATGCCTGGCCTTGCTTTCGATCTCCTGCATGAGTCGCGCGCGGGCCTCCTCTGCGGTCAGACCGGAAATTTCCTCGAGACGGGCCTGCTGCTGCTGGACAAGATCCTTGAGCCCCTCCTCCTTCTCTTCGACAGCTCGCTCCTGCCTGGCCACCTCTTTCTCGAGATTGACCAGTTCGCTCTCCTTCAGGGCCAGGGATTCCACCTTTTTCTCGAGGCGCTCTTCCTTGGCCTGCAGGCGCGACTCGTTTTTCTTGAGTTCCCGTTCGCGGTCCTTGGCGTCCTGTT
>CAZQYA010000071.1:0-15317 GCA_964597325.1 uncultured Desulfovibrionaceae bacterium | reverse complement strand
GTGTCGTAGATGGCCATGCCCGCCGTCACGGAACCGCCGGGGGAGTTGATGTACATGTTGATCTGCTTCTCGGGGTTCTCGGACTCCAGGAAAAGCAGCTGCGCGCAGATGGAGTTGGCGACGTGATCGTCCACGGGCGTACCCAGGAGCACGATGCGGTCCTTGAGCAGGCGGGAATAGATGTCGTACATCCGCTCGCCGCGGCCGGTGTTCTCAATGACGAATACGGAATTGCTGACCATGAAAGCTCCTGAAACAAACGTGTGAATTCGGATACCAAAGATTTGAAAAATAACGATCCAAGGCAGGGTGTCAAGGGCGGAGGAAGCGGCCTTCGTCCACAGGACCCGCGCATCGCCAGCCGGGTCCGGACACCGCCGCTCCGTAAAAAGCGGGCCGGGACAACGCCCGGCCCGTCATGAACTTACTCGTCCCCGGCTTCTTCGACCGTCGGCGGGATCGCGGTCACCTGGGCGTTCTCGTAAATGAGCTCCATGGCCTTGTCCGCCAGGACCCGATCCTTGAGGGGGACCATCAGGTTATGCTGCTCGTAGTAGTCCTTGATGGAATGGAAATCCTGACCCGTGGAAGCGGCCATCTGCTGCAGAACCATGTCCACTTCCTGCGGCTCCACCGACAGGCCCTCGGCCGCGGCCACAGCCAGGAGCACCAGGGAAGACTTGACCACATCCTCGGCATCGGCACGCTGCTCCTCGCGCATCTCGGCGGGAGCCTTGCCCAGGGAGTCGAGGCTCTTGCCCTGACGCTCGAGCTTGCCCTGGATCTCGACGATCTGCTTGTCGATCTGCTCCTCGACGATACTCTGGGGCAGTTCGAAGCTGACCTGGGATTTGATGGCGTCCAGAAGTTTCTTCTGGGCATCGCCCTTGACCAGCTGCTTGCGGCTGGCGACGTAGGATTTCTCGATGGCGTCGCGCAGGTCCTGCACAGAGGAGTACCCGCCGGCCAGTTCCGCGAAATCGTCGTCCACCTCAGGCAGTGTGCGTTCCTTGATGGCATGCAGGGTGACCTTCATGGTCACGGTCTGGCCGGCCAACTGCTCGTTGATGAAATCCGCGGGAAAAGTCAGTTCCTTCTCCACAGACTCGCCGGGGGTCATGCCGACAACGATATCCTCGAACTCGGGCAGGGAGTTGCCTTCGCCCAGGGGGAGTTCAAACTTGTTGGCGGCGATGCCTTCCATAGGCACGCCGTCCTGCAGGGCCTGAAAATCGATAACAGCAATGTCGCCGCTGACGACCTGGCGCTCTTCCTTGATGATCACGGTCTTGGCCATGTTCTGGCGGATACGCTCGATGACGTCGTCAACCTGCTTGGCGTCGACGACCACTTCTTCCTCGTCCACGGCCAGGCCCTTGTACTCGGGCAGTTCGAAATCCGGGGCAATCTCGAAGGAAAAGCTGTACATGAACTTCTCGTCCCGCTCCATCTCCTTGGCGTCCACATCGATACGGGACAGGGGCGCGAGCTTGGTCTCGCCCAGGATCTCGTTGATGTGGTAGTTGATCAGGTCGGTCGTGGCCTCACCGTAGATCTGCTTGCGGAACTTGGCCTCGACCACGGAGGACGGGACCTTGCCCTTGCGGAAACCCTTGATGTCCGCGCCCTTGCGGTACAGGGCCACGGTGGCTGCCAAGGCGGCATGCACTTCCTCGACATCCACGTCCACCGTCACCTTGCGCTTGACCGGGGACAGTTCTTCGACTTTGTATTCCATGACTCCACTCCTTATGATGGGCGCACCCTCGGGGGCCCGAATAGTCTTTGGTGGTGCGGGCGATAGGATTCGAACCTACAAGCCGTTGGCGCCAGCTCCTAAGGCTGGTGCGTTTACCGTTCCGCCACGCCCGCAATCCGCAAAAGAGGTTCCATAGACGAGCCTTCGCCGGCCTGTCAACGCATGGCCGGGCCGCAAAACCGCCCTTTCCCACCCTTTTCGTCCGTTTTCCCGACGCCTTGGACCGTCTTTGGCTATGTTTGCGATTCCCTGGCCAGACGCACGGCCAGGGAGGTGTGACGCATCCGTCCGCGCTCGTTGCCCAGGCCCATATGCAGGGCCCGGCGGGAGCCCAGGAGCACGGCCAGCTTCCGCGCCCGGGTCAGGCCGGTGTAGATGAGATTTCGCTGCAGCAGCATGTAGTGCTGGGTGACCACGGGCATGACCACGGCCGGATACTCGCTTCCCTGGCTCTTGTGGACGCTGATGGCGTAGGCCAGGCCGATCTCGTCCAGCTCGTCGAACCCGTACTCCACCTCGCGGCCGTCGAATTCGGCGGTCAGTGTCTCGTCCTGGGTGTCGATGGTCAGGATGCGGCCCAGATCGCCGTTAAAAACGTCCTTGTCGTAATTATTTCGCAACTGGAGGATGCGGTCGCCCTCGCGATAGGTCCGCTGACCGCGCGCCAGTTCCCGGCCGCCCGGGTTCAGACGCTCCTGCAGGAGACGGTTCAGGACCACTGTGCCTACCTCGCCCTTGTGCATGGGCGTCAGCACCTGCACCTCGGTCATGGGGTCCAGGGCGTAGGTCTCGGGGATACGCTCACAGACCATGCGCAGAATCAGAGCCTGCAGCTCGGACAGATCCTGCTTTTCCACCCAGAAAAAATCGGCCTTGGGCGGGGCATGGGGACTGCCCTGGGGGAATTCGCCCTGGTTGATGCGATGGGCGTTGACCACGATCATGCTCTCCCGAGCCTGACGGTAGATGTGCGTCAGTCTCACGGAAGGGATGACCCCGCTCTCAAGCATGTCGCCCAGGACATTCCCGGCGCCCACGGAGGGCAGCTGATTCTCGTCGCCCACGAAAATCAGGCGACAGGTCAGAGGCAGCGCGCGCAGCAGCGCGAGGCACAGACCGCAGTCGAGCATGGACACCTCGTCCACGACCATGACGTCGGCCGGGAGCTTCTTGTCCTCGTTGAACTCGAAGCCCGTGGCCGGCTGGTAGCGCAGCAGGCGGTGCAGGGTCACGGCCGTGAAACCCGTGGCCTCGGACAGGCGTTTGGCTGCGCGGCCCGTGGGCGCAGCCAGGGAAATGCGCAGACCCATGGATTTGAGCGCCCGAACCACGACACGAGTGATGGTCGTCTTGCCCGTGCCGGGGCCGCCGGTAATGATGGACACCTTGTGGCCACAGGCCGACTCCACGGCCTGGCGCTGTTCGTCCGAAAGAGTCAGAGCCTGACGCGCCTCCTCGCGATCCACGGCGGCGGCGATCTTCTCCGGGTCCATGCGCAGGGCGTGGTCCAGGAACGCCCGCAGGCGCGAGGCTATTTCCCGCTCGGTCTTGTAGAAATAAGCGAGATACACGGCCTCTGGCACATCCTTCTCGGGCAGAGGCTCGATGACCAGGCGCTTGCGCTCTGCCAGCGCGTCGACCTGGACCTCCACCAGTTCCAGATCATGACAGCCCAGCAGCCTGGCCGCCTCCTCCACCAGCACGGGCCTGGGCAGGAACATGTGCCCCGCTCCCTCGGCTGTCTGGCGCAGACAATACTCCACTCCCGCCTCCAGGCGCTGGGGCGCGTCCTCGGCAAAGCCGAGCTTCAGGGCCATCTCGTCGGCAGTGCGGAAACCAATGCCGTGGATGTCGTAAGCCAGGTCGTAGGGATTGGAACGCAGGCGCTGCACCGCGCCGGCCCCATAGTGGCGGAAAATGCGGTGAGCGAAGGTCGTGGCCACGCCGTGGGTCTGCAGGAAAAGCATAAGCCCGCGCACTTCGCGCTTCTCCTGCCAGGAGGCGACGATGCCCTTCAGTTTGGCCGGACCGATGCCCTCCACCTCCAGAAGACGCTCGGGGTCCGTATCGAGGATATCGAGGATCTGGTTGCCGAAACGGGCCACGAGACGCTCGGCCGTCTTCTCGCCGATGCCCTTGATGGCGCCCGAACCCAGAAATCGGCGGATGCCGTTCAGACTGGCCGGCAGCACGTGCTCGCAACCCTCGGCCTTGAACTGCCGGCCGAATTTGGGGTGCTCGACCCAATCGCCCGTCAGCCGCAAAGACTCGCCCGGCGCCACCTCGCCCAATACACCGACCACGGTGACCGGACCAGGGGCGGCCGGAGAGTCCAGCCGGGCAATGACATACCCGTTCTCGGGATTGTGGTAGACGACGGAAACGACTTCGCCCTGGACGCTGTGCATGGGCCTAGAGCGTCTGCCTGAACTTGAGGGACTGTTTGAGGGTTTCGCGATCCACGTACTTGATCTCGGAGCCCAGCGGGATGCCCTGGGCCAGGCGCGTCACGTTCACCTGGGGGAACGCCTTGCCCACAAGGCCGTGCACATAGGAACTCGTGGCTTCGGCCTCCATGGTGGAGCCCAGGGCCAGAATGACCTCACGCACCTCGCCTTCTTTCAGGATATGCTCCAGCCTGGAGATATCCAGTGATCTGGCATCGATGCCGTCCAGCGGAGAAAGCAGGCCCCCCAGAATGAGGAAGCGCCCCTTGAAAACGCCCGATTCTTCCATGACCACGAGGCTGTCCCACTCGGCAACCAGGCAGAGCAGCTCGGAGCTTCGCTCGGGATCGGTGCAGATGTGGCAGGGATCCGTGTCGGCCAGGGAGCCGCAGCGTGAACAGATGTGCAGGGCGCTGCGCAGGCCCTCGATGTCCCGGCCGAAGGAACGCACGGACTCCTCGGGCCACTTGAGCAGCGTCAGGGCCATGCGCATGGCGCTTTTGGGACCCACGCCGGGCAGGGCCGAGAACTGGTCCACGATCTTTTGCAGAGGAGCGGGAAGTCGCTGCACGGGCGGCTCCTAGAAAAGACCGGGAATCTTCATGCCGCCGGTGACCTGGCCCATCTCGGCCTGAATCGCGTCCTTGCCCTTTTTGAGGACTTCGTTCACCGCGGACAGGACCAGATCCTGCACCATCTCCACGTCCTCAAGGACCGCAGGATCGATCTTCACGGAAAGGATGTCGCCGGAACAGGTAGCCCTGACCGAAACCATGCCGCCGCCGACACTCGCCTCGATCTCCTTCTTGCCCGTCTCCTCCTGGACGCGCTGCATCTTCTTCTGCATGAGCTGCGCCTGTCTGATCAGTTCGTTCATATTCCCTTCTCCTGTGATTTCTCGGTAATTGGGGGCCGGACCTCCACGATCCTGGCCTGAAACATTTCCTGGGCCTGACGCACCACGGGGTCGCCCTGGGCCATCTCCTTGAGTTCGGCACGCGTTCTGCGCGTCTCCTGCACGGGCATGTCCACGCGCACCGAAACGCCCGGCCCGTAATAAGCCCGGGCCAGTTCGGTCAATTGAGGCAGGCCGCCCTTCAGGCGATCGCACAGAAAGGCGTGAGGGCTGGTCAGCACGAGCTCGGATCCCTGCAATTCGCCGCTGGCCTTGTCCAGGGCGGGCAGAGGCCGGGAACCTTCGGGCCGTTTGGCGCAGAAGGCCACGAAGCCGGGCCAGGTCCGCGGGCCTTCGGGTGGCCGGGGCGTGGCCGGACTCTCGCCGCCCGGGCCGAATCCGGCGGCGTCCTCGCGCGCCGCGACAGGCCGGCCGGCTTCCCGGGAGGCCGCCTGGGCCGGTGGTGCTGTCCGTGACGCGGCGTCCGCAGGACCAGGACGCGGGGTCCGGGGTTCGGGTGCGGACGGCTGGTAGGTCGGTGACGGCGCAGGCTCCGGGCGCACAGGCCGGGACGCGGCCGGGGCCGGGGGCTGCTGGGCCGGAGCTTCGACGCGACGCGCACCCTGGGGCGAAGCATGGGATGCGCTCTGGGGCGGGACCGACGGCCGGCCCGGCGCCGGACGCGGCGGGGTCGCGGAACCAGGCGCCTGGCCACGGGCCGGCGAGGATCCGCCCAAAGCCAGCAGGTCCGGCAGGCAGGCCAGGTTCAGGAGCAAAAGCTCCAGGGCCAGGGCCGGTTCCAGACTGGTCAAAATCTTGCGCTGGCTGTCCATGGTCATCTGCCAGGCCGCGTGCAGATGACCCAGGCTGAAGCGCGGCGCGAGCCCCGCCCAGAGGTCGATCTCCTCCGCAGGCAGGTCGATGAGACCGCGGGCCGGTTCACCCATCTGGTTCAACAGAAAAAGGTTGCGCCAGCAAGCGGCCAGCTCGCGCAGGAAAAAGCCCAGGTCCACACCCTGATCCAGAACCTCCGTGAGCAGCGCGTTCAGCCCCTGCAGATCACGCGTCTGCACGCACTCGGCCAGGCGCACGAACACCTCGCCGCCAGCCAGCCCCAGGACCTCGCGCACATCGGCCAGGGTCAGGCCGTCGGAACCCAGGGCCAGAACCTGGCCCAGCAGGGACATGCTGTCGCGCACGGATCCGGCCCCACGGCGGGCGATAAGGGTCACGGCCGAAGGCTCGGCCGTCACGTTCTCCTTGGCAAGCACGCCATCCAGATGACGAGCCAGGTCGGCCTGGGGCAACCGTTTGAACACGAAATGCTGGCAGCGGCTGATGATGGTCTGGGGAAACTTCTCGGGCTCCGTGGTGGCCATGATAAAGGTCACGTGGCCGGGCGGCTCCTCCAACGTCTTGAGGAGCGCGTTGAAGGCCGCCTTGGAGAGCATATGCGCTTCGTCGATGATGATGACCTTGTAGCGGCACTCGAGCGGCGCGTAGCCCACGTCCTCCTTGAGGCGCCGGACATTGTCCACGCCGGTATTGGAGGCGCCGTCGATCTCCACCACGTCCACGGCCGCGCCCTGGGTGATCTGACGGCAGATGGGGCACTGGTTGCAGGGCTCCTCGGCCGGGCCGTTCACGCAGTTGAGGGCTTTGGCGAAGATGCGCGCCAGAGTGGTCTTGCCTACCCCGCGGGTGCCGCTGAACAGATAGGCGGGCGCAACCCGGCCCATCGCGGCGGCGCGGGACAGGATGCGCTTGACGGCGTCCTGGCCGGCCACGTCGGCGAAATTCTGGGGACGATAGCGGGCGGTGAGGCTTTCCTGGCTCATGATCTTTCCGGCGGATGCGGGGATTGACGAAACACCGGGCGCCGGCAATCGGCGCCCGGCGGGCAGTCACGGGGAGGCTAGAAACTGTAGCGGGCCAGCCACTTGCCGTATTTGGGATTCTCGCCGCGCAGGACCTTGAAATAGGCTTCCTGCAGGGCTTTGGTCACAGGGCCGCGGCTGCCCTGGCCGATGACGCGGCGGTCCACTTCGCTGATGGGCGTAATCTCGGCCGCCGTACCCGTGAAGAAAGCCTCGTCGGCGCAATAGAGCTCATCGCGGGTGAAGCGGTCTTCAACAACGGTATAGCCGAGGTCCTCGGCCAGGATCATGACGGATTCGCGGGTGATGCCCGAAAGGATGGATCCCAGGGGCGAGGTCTTGATGACGCCCTTGCGTACGATGAAGATGTTCTCGCCCGTGGCCTCGGACACGTAGCCTTCGGCGTCGAGCATGAGGGCCTCGTCGTAGCCGTCGGCCAGGGCCTCGCGCTTGGCCAGCACGGAGTTGACGTAGTTGCCGCAGGTCTTGGCCTTGGTCATCATGACGTTGACGTGGTGACGCGTGAACGAGGAGGTCTTGACGCGGATGCCCTTTTCCAGAGCCTCGGCGCCCAGGTATGCGCCCCAGGGCCAGGTGGCGATGATGGTCTGGATGGGATTGTCGCCGGGGTAGACGCCCATGGCGCCTGCGCCGATGAAGGTCAGGGGCCGGACGTAGCCTTCGGCCAGCCTGTTGACCTGCAGGGTCTCGATGATGGCCTTGCAGATGTCTTCCTCGGAAAAGGGGATAACTATCTCATTGATCTTGGCCGACTGAAACAGGCGTTCGACATGTTCCTCGAGCCGGAAAACGGCCGAACCGCCGTCCGTGCACGTGTAGCACCGGATGCCTTCGAACACGCCCGCGCCGTAATGCAGGGTGTGGGTCAGGACATGGACCTGGGCTTCGTCCCAGGGCACGAGCTTGCCGTCGAACCAAATCTTGTCTGCTTTCTGAACCATGAGATCCTCCTGGATAGGGCGTCGTTTTTGTACTGCGGAACGCACGGTCCCGAGCGTCGCGGAACACTAGGCCAAGGCGCAGGCAGGGTCAAGGGAGACGGCCCGCAAAACCGGCCGCACCTCCCGGCCCGGGCCCGGCCCAGGCCCGGCCAAGGCGCCTATTTGTCCTTGTCGTGGCTGGAGCGAAAAACCATGCGGATGGGCGTCTTGTCCATGCGGAAAACCTTGCGCAGCTGGTTCTCCAGATAGCGCACGTAGCTGCCGCCAAAGAGCTTCTCGTCGTTGACGAAGAAGACGAAGGTCGGCGGCCGAGAATCAGCCTGGGTCATGTAGTAGATCTTGCCGCGGCGGCCGCCGATCACCGGAGGCTGGTGCCGTTCCATGACCAGCTTGACCAGCCGGTTGAGCTCACCCGTGCTCACGCGCATGGCGCACTGCTCCCAGAGCTTCTCCACCAGGGGCAGAAGGCCGCCGAGCCCGGCCATGGACACGGACGAGGAATACAGGACCGGCACGTGGGCACAGAAGGCAAACTGGTCCGTCAGATCCCTCTTGGCCTTGGCCAGCTCGTTCTTGGGCATCAGGTCGATCTTGTTGACCAGAATGACAAAGGGAATTTTCTCGGAGTCCAGAAAGGACAGCAGGCGCTTGTCCTGCCCGACCACCCCGGCCACGATATCCAGAACCAGCACCACGACGTCGGCCTTCTTGGCCGCCTGCAGGGAATGGACGACGCTGAAGTACTCCAGGGATTCCGTGACCCTGGACTTGCGGCGCACCCCGGCCGTATCGATGAAGGTAAAGACTTTCCCGTCACGCTCCAGGGTCACGTCCACGCAGTCGCGGGTGGTGCCCGCCGCCGGACTGACGATAAGCCGCTTGCGGCCGACGATGGCGTTGATGGTCGAGGACTTGCCCGCGTTGGGCCGACCCAGGAGAGCGATCTTGAGCCCCTTTTCGGCCTCCTTCTCAGGGCTTTCCCCGCCGGCCTCGGGCAGGGACGCTTCGATGACGTCCCGCAGATCGCCCATGCCGAAACCGTGGGCGGCCGACACGCACTGGAGCGGAAAGCCCAGCGCGTAGAAATCCGCGGCCAGGGTCTCCTCCTGCTCGGGCCCGTCGACCTTGTTGATGATCACGCGGACCTCCTTGCCCCACTGGCGCAGGTACTGGCCAACCTGCTCGTCCTGGGGATGCAGCCCGGCGCGGCCGTCCACCACGAAAAGAATGAGGTCCGCCCCGGCCATGGCCTCCCTGGCCTGGTCGTAGATGTTCATCTCGATCTCGTCGCTGGAACCGGGCACCAGACCGCCCGTATCCACCATCACATAGGAGCGCTCGAACCCGCGCACCTCGCTGTAGATGCTGTCGCGTGTCACGCCGGCCATGTCATGGGTGATGGACACGCGCCGCTTGATCAGGCGGTTGAACAGGGTGGATTTGCCCACGTTGGGCCGCCCGATAAGGGCGACCAGAGGGAGGATACTCATGATCCGGACTCCCGGCCGATGATCTCGGCGATGCTGGAAACGTAAGGGGGACGCAGGACACCGCGCTCGGTGACGATGCCTGCAACAAGGGAACTGTCCGTGACGTCGAAGGCGAAATTGAAGACGGGCACCCCGTCGGGAGTGATCTGCGTCTGCCCCACGTGGGTCACTTCCAGGGGCGTACGGTCTTCGATGGGGATGAGGCTGCCGTCGGGCGTGTCCAGATCGAAGGTGGAACTGGGCGCGGCCACGTAGAAGGGGATGCCGTAATGCCGGGCCAGGAGGGCCACGCCGGAAGTGCCGATCTTGTTGGCCACATCGCCGTTGGCCACGATGCGGTCGGCACCGACCACAACTTTCTGCACCAGCCCCTGCCGCATGAGATGCGAGCATGCGTTGTCGCAGGCCACGGTGACGGGAATTCCGTCCTTGTGCAACTCATAGGCCGTGAGGCGGGCACCCTGCAGGAAGGGGCGGGTCTCGTTGGCGATGACCGAAATCCTCTTGCCCATGTCCACGGCGCCGCGGATGACGCCCAGGGCCGTGCCGTATCCGGCCGTGGCCAGGGCCCCGGCGTTGCAGTGGGTCATGACCGAATCCCCGTCATCCAGGAGTTCGCCGCCGAAACGGCCCATGGCCTTGTTCATGGCAATGTCGTCGGCTTGGATCTTCTGTGCCAGGGACAACCACACGTCGGCCAGTTCCTTGGGGTCGGCCACGCCGGAGGCGGCCCTGCGCATCTCCTTCACGGCCCAGGCCAGGTTGACGGCCGTAGGCCGCGCCTGGACAAGCAGGCCGAGCAAACGGCCAAGCTCGCTGGCCCAGTACGCACCGGCGGACAAGGCCTGTTTCAGGGCGATGCGGCAACCGTAGGCCGCGCTCACGCCGATGGCTGGCGCACCGCGCACGACCATGGTCTGCAGGGCGTAAATGACATCCTCCACGGTGCGGCAGGCAAAGGTCTCCTCAACAAGGGGCAGCTTGCGCTGGTCGAGAAGCAGCAGGGTGCAGGCTTCGGCGTCGAATCTGATATGGTCTTCCATCGTGTGTTCCTCTGGGGGGCGGAGCTATAGGACTTATAGGACCTATGGGACGTATGGGAGGCTTTCCTCTCCCATTCGTCCCATAGGTCCCATACGTCCCATAAATCCTATTACCCCATAAATTCCTGGCAAAAAAACCGGGCCACCAAGCAGCCCGGTTTCCGCGAAACAAAGTCGACGCCGCTTCTTCAGGAGCGCTCGGTCACTTCCACGAGGTGGTAGCCGAACTGCGTCTTGACGGGCCCGTGGACCACGCCGACCTCTTCGTTGAAGCAAACGTGGTCGAACTCGGGAACCATCTGACCGGGGCCGAAGGAACCCAGATCGCCGCCGCGCTTGCCGGACGGGCACTGGGAATAGTTGCGGGCGAGTTCGGCGAAATCGCCGCCTTCCTCGGTGATTTTCTTCTTCAGAGCCTGGCAGACCTCTTCGGTCGCCACCAGAATGTGACGGGCACGTGCTTTGGCCATGATTTACTCCTTGATTTTTTCGTGGCCCTACTCCGATGCCCGCCGCTTGGCAAGACGCCTTCAGGCGTGGCTCATCATGAACGCCCGCACCTTGTCCCTGTCCACGGAACGCCGGTACAGGGGACCCTGGGCGCACTGGGGCAGAAGGGTCTCCTTGGTCGGACGTTCCTCACGGTAAACGATGCCCACGGGAATCTCGTCCCCGAAGATCTGGGCAACCTGCATGGCCTGCGCCCAGTCCGTCGGATCATGGGAGACCTCCTTGCAGCGGGACTTGTACCAGCCGAAGGTGTTGACCTTGTTGAACGAGATGCACGGAGAGTGCATGTCCACCAGGGAAAAACCCTTGTGCCGCATGGCCGCCTCGATGGTTGAGGCCGCGTGCTCCCGCATACCCGAAAAGGTCCTGGACACGAAGGAGGCGCGCATGGCCACAGCCACGGCCACGGGGTTGAAGGGCTGATCAAAAGCGCCCAGGGGGTTGTTCTTGGTCACATGCCCGGTCATGGTCGTAGGGCTCGACTGCCCCTTGGTCAGACCGTAAATCTGGTTGTCGTGGACGATAAGGGTAATGTCCAGATTGCGCCGGATGGCAGCCAGGAAGTGGTTCCCGCCCTCCCCGTAGGTGCAGCCGTCACCGGACTCGACCACCACGGGCAGGTCGGGGTTGACGAGCTTCAGGGCCTGGGCCGGGGGCAGGGCCCGTCCGTGCAGGCCGTTGAAACCATTACACTTCAGGTAATGCACAATCTTTGCCGCCTGGCCGATGCCCGAAACCAGGGCGAACTGGTGGGGTTCGAGGCCCTGTCTGGCCAGGGCCTCCTTCAGGGCCCGGAGCACATCGTGGTTGCCGCAGCCCGGGCACCAGGACGTGGAGAATTCGCCGTATATGTTGCTGTCGATCATAATGCCTCCAGAATGGGAGCGAGGTGCTCCAGGACATAGCCCACCGTCAGGGCGCGGCCGTCATAGCGCAGGACGGAATTGGCGATGTGAAAGCCCGTGGTCTCCCGCAGCAGGCGCGCGAACTGGGCCGTGCTGTTGCCCTCCACGGCCACTACGGACTCCGCCGAATGCAGACGCTGCAGAAACGTTTCGGGCAGAAGGGGCCAGACCTGCACGAAACACAGACACCCGGCCCTGACACCGCGCTCCCGGAGCCCGGCCGTAACCTCGCGCAGCACTCCGCCCGAAGAGCCCCAGCCCACAAGAAGCAGGTCGGGCTCCTCGTCGCCCGTGTACGCGGGAGGCAGTACCTCGTCGTGCAGGACGTCCATCTTTGCCAGACGCTTGTCCTGCATGAGCACGCGGATGGCCCCCGACTCCACGATGTGCCCGTCCTCGTCGTGCTCGTGGCAATCGGCCAGGACCAGGCTCTTGCCATGGCCGGGGATGCGCCGCGGCGAAACCGAGGCCGACCAGTCGTAGCGCCTGTAGGCGTCGGGGTCGTCGTCGGACAGGTCGGGCTCCGTCACCGGCGGCAGGGACGAAAGATCAAAGGGAGGCACGGACCGGACTGCGCTGGCCAGATACTGGTCCGAGAGCAGGAAGACCGGCCCCTGGGACTTTTCGGCCAGGTCAAAGGCCCGGTGAGTCAGGTGAAAACAGTCGGAAACGTCGGACGGCGCCAGGATGGCCCGGTGGAACTCGCCGTGCCCCGCGCGCAGGACCAGCTCCAGATCGGCCTGCTCCGTGCGCGTGGCCAGGCCCGTTGCCGGCCCGGGACGCTGGACCACGGCAAAAACCGCAGGCATCTCCATGACCCCGGCCAGGCTGACGGCCTCGGTCATGAGAGCGAAACCGCCACCCGAGGTGGGCACGATGCTCCGGGCCCCGCCATAGGCCGCGCCCAGGGCCATGTTCGCGGCCGCGATCTCGTCCTCGGCCTGCTCCACCACCACGCCCATGTCCACGCCGACCTTGGCCAGCCCTTCGGCAATGGAGGTAGCCGGGGACATGGGGTAAAAGGAGCAGAAATGCACGCCCGCCGCCAGGGCGCCCAGGACGATGGCCTGGTTGCCGTCCATGGCCAGCAAGGTCTCAGCGCCGGCGGCCTCGGGCATGGGCATGGTTGGGGCGTTGTCCCGGGCCCACTGCATGGCCGCGGCCAGCACGTCCAGGTTGGCGCCGACGATCTGTTCGCCCTTGGCCTCGAAATTGTCCGCCACAAGGGTGCGCAGGATATCGTCGTCCATGGCCAGCATGGCGCCGATCACGCCCAGCAGGGCCACGTTGCGGAAGACCGGCCGGGAAGCCAGGTCCGCAAAAGGTATGGCCACGAGACCGGGCTCATCGGCCATCTCCCAGGCCGCGTCCACGAGCACGGCGGCCCCTTCGGCCAGCCGGCCGCGGTGCAGTTCGACGCTCTCCTGCGACATGGCCGCCAGCAGATGGAACGTGTCGGGCGGTCCCTGCACGGTCTCGGCGGCGATGCGGACCCGAAAATTGTTGTGCCCCCCGCGCACGCGGGACATGACGTGATGGGCGACGAGAAGATGTCTTCCCGAACGGACCACGGCCTTACCCAGAAGGCCGGTCACGGTGTCCAGCCCCTGTCCAGCCTCCCCTCCCAAGATCAGATGCAGTTCCTGACGCACGTATCTCTCCTTGGTTTCCCCCGGACACGGCACGTCCGGGGGGGATGTTCAATACTATTCCCATAAGTTGCATATTTCGCGATCAGAGACAACCGTGGCGGGGCCACGTTAGGGAAAATCGATCCGCATACTTTACGTTGCCGGGGGAAATACTTAATGCAGACCCGACTTCTCACCTACCCATTCAAGGAACGAAACATGTCCGCTCAGTCTTACGTCATCGGCATCGACACTGGCGGCACCTACACGGACGCCGTGATTCTCGACCCTTCGCGCGGCCGGATCGCGGCCTCCGCCAAGGTCCCGACCACGGCCCACGACCCGGCCCTGTCCATCAGCAGGGGGCTGGAGAGCGTTCTCGCCGCTTCGCAGGTCTCTCCCGGGGAAATCGGCGCAGTAACCGTGTCCACCACGCTGGCCACCAACGCCCTCGTGGAGGACCGGGGGGCCGAAGTGGGCCTCTTCATCATCGGACACGACCGGCGGCTCAACGTGCCGGCGGCGGTCGTCCGTTTCATCCCCGGCGGGCACAAGGCCAGAGGTGTGGAATCCGAACCCCTCGGCATGGAGTTCGTGGTCCAGGGCATCACCGAAATGAAAGGACACGTCGACGCCTACGCCATTTGCGCCATGCTGGCATTCGATGACCCGACCCACGAGATCGTCGCGGCCAAGGCCGTGGAACTCATGGACCCCAAACCCGTGTTCTGCTCCCACCAGGCGAGCAGCCTGCCCGGCATGCAGGAACGCGCTTCCACTGCAGTGCTGAACGCCCGTCTGCTGCCCGTCATGCAGGACTTCCTGCAGAGTATCGACCGGTCCATGCGGCGGCTGGGGCTGTCCTGCCCCGTGCGCATCGTGCGCGGTGACGGCATGAGCATGGGCCTGGAGCACGCCCTGCGCAATTCCTCTTCCACCGTGGCCAGCGGCCCGGCCGCCACTGCCCTGTTCGGCGCCCGCACCTCGTCCGGGGACACAGCCGTCATCGTCGATGTGGGCGGCACGACCACGGACATCACCCTCATCCGCGAGGGCAAACCCGTCATCCGCGAGGAGGGCATGACCATCGGCGCCTGGCGCACCCACGTGAAGGCTGTGGAAATGTACACCGTCGGCGTCGGCGGAGACAGCCTGGTCAGAATCCGCGGCGGCGTGCGGGAAATCGGTCCGGCCCGGGTCGTGCCCCTGAGCCAGGCGCACCTGCACCTGGAGGGCGCGGCCCTGGAGGCGGTCCGCACCCCGGCCGCCTGGCTCGGCGACGACATGCGCGCCCAGTGCGTTCACCCTGCCCCAGGCGTCGATCCGGGCGACGACCCGATCCTGCGCCGGCTGGTCGAACACGGTCCGGCCACGCCCTGGCAGCTGCGCCGGGACATCGGCATGGCCGAGTCCAGCCTGGAAAAGGCCATCGTCCGCCTGCAGGCGGCCCGGAAAGTCGTCGCATGCGGCTTCACCCCAACAGACGCCCTGCACGTGCTCGAACGCCTGGACCTCGGCGACGCCGCAGCGGCGCGCCAGGGCGCCGAGGTGCTGGCCGGACTCGCGGGCGCGGACATCGGGGAATTCTGCGCGGCGGTGCTGGCCGGGGCCGAGGACACCATCGCCCGGACCATACTCTCGGCCCTGACGGACCGCGAGGTGGGACCGGCCCTGACGCGCTTCGCCGCGCAGGCAGAACCCAATCCCCTTCTCGACATTTCCATCCGGGTGCGCCCGCGGATAATCGGCATCGGCGCGGCCGCGCCCTTCCTGCTGCCGCAGGTGGCAGGCCGTCTGG
>CAZQYA010000070.1:0-15412 GCA_964597325.1 uncultured Desulfovibrionaceae bacterium | reverse complement strand
CCTTCTCCAAGGTGGCCGTGCTCCTGCGCGCGGCCGAGGCCATCATCCACAAGGAATACCACCTCTGCTCCGGCGACCCGGTGCTCATGGGCGAGGAAAACATTCATCCCGTCTGCAGCACGAATTTCGACGTGGCCGACCAGCTGGCCGACGTGGGCATGGAGGCCATCCATCCCAAGGCGTCGAAGCCCCTGGAGATCAACAACATCCCCATCCGCATCAAGAACGCCTTTGACCCCGACCACAGCGGCACCCTCATCACCAAGGACTTCATCGCCCCCAAATCCATGGTCGAGATCGTGACGGGCTCCGACAAGGTCACCTGCCTGGAGGTTCACGACACGCGCATGGTCGGCGAGGTCGGTTTCGACCTGACCATCCTGATGATCCTGGAAAAGCACCACGTTTCCTACATCACCAAGGCCACCAACGCCAACACCATTGGTATGATCATCCTCGACCGCGACTGCAAACCCGAGCTCATCGCAGAGCTTCAGGACAACTTCGAGCAGATCACCCTGCGCAAGGTGGCCATCGTCTGCGCCATCGGCTCCAACATCGGCCAGCCGGGCATCCTGGCCAAGGCCGCGGGCGCCCTGGCCGCCGACGGCATCAACATCCTGGCCGTATCCCAGACTGCCCGCCAGACCAACATGCAGTTCGCTGTGGAGCGCGACCACTTCGCACAGGCCCAGATAGCCCTGCACTCGTCCCTGTGCACGCGCCTGCCCCAGGTCTGCGCCGAGTGATCTCTGGCGACCCGCCGACACGCATCCCCCGGAACGCTGTTTCGGGGGATTTTTTTTCGGTTTGCGCCGTTTCCGGCGCCTGCCTGAAGCGTGACGATTTCATTTACGCGTTGACTGCCGCTTCGAATCTGGGATAGACGTCATCTATATACATCCTTCTCATGTATTTGCCACAACGATCCATGACCGATGCGCGTCATGAAGGAGGAACCATGCAGGATGAACTGAAAAAGGTCCTGGCCGGCTGCTGTCTCGCGGCACTGCTGGCGGGAGCGACCGCGGGGACGACCATCGTCTCGGCCAGCGGTTGAGGCGGAGGCTCCAAACCCGCTGCCGGCGGCAGCGGCTGAGGTGGTGGAGCCAAGACCGGCGCCGGGAGCGCCGACGACGGAAATTCGACGAAGCCAAGCGGCAGCGGCTGAGGCGGCGGAGCCAAAATCGGCGCCGGGAGCGCCGAAACGCCCAAATCGGAGTAACTGCGGGGGGGGCTTACGCCCTCCCCTTTTTTTGGAAACCCGGAACTGGTATCGTCACTCACGATGAAAAACCGCAAGCACGACAACATGAGGCCGTCGGCCCTCCAGGAAAAGTGTCCGGTAACGGCGTCATTCCTGGAGCCGTCATTCTTTTCTGCCCTGCCGCAGGCCGACGACGCCCTTCCCGATGCCCTGCGCAGCATGGTTCGACAGGGAAAGGCAGCTGCGTTTCTGCCGGACCTGTGCACCCTTGAACTGGCCATGGCCAGGGTTGCCGCCATGGATGACCGCAGACCCGCGGGAACTTCCGGGGCAGTTCCGAACCCGGCCCTTGAAGTGTGCATCCTGGAATGGACGGGCTGTGCGGATGTGATTCACGGGCAAGGGAAACGGCAGACCATGCCGACGCCGGGGCGCGAAACGCTCCTGGTCTGGAAGCGAACCGGACGCGTGCACGCCGCGCCCGCGGACCCCGGCAGCCTGGCCGCCCTGAAGGTGGTCGCCGAGGGCATCGACCCGGGTAAAGCTCTGGAACCCGGCCGACAGGGGCTTGTCCGCACCCTCCTGGCCCGCGCCGCTGACAAGGGGCTGATCCTGCCTCCGCCCTCGCGCATCCGCCGAAAACCGGCGGACGTTTCGAGTGAACCGAATCTTCCCGCTGCAGTGCTTGAAGCCGACGTCTTCACTCTGCAGTGGCACCTGACCCAGGCCTGCGACCTGTCCTGCCGCCACTGCTACGACCGCAGCGCCAGAGCGGAGATGACCCGGGACACGGCCCTGGAGACCCTCGCGGAATTCGATGATTTCTGTCGCGACCGCAACGTTCGCGGCCAGATCAGCCTGTCCGGGGGCAACCCGCTGCTCTACCCGCATTTTTTCGAAATCTACGACCGGGCCGCCAAGGCGGGGTTCTCACTGGCCATCCTTGGCAACCCCTCGTCGCGCGCTGTCATGGAGGACATCGCGGCCGTGGCCAGACCGATCTATTTCCAGGTCAGCCTGGAAGGGCTGCCCGAACACAACGACTCCATCCGCGGACGCGGCCACTTCGACCGGACCCTGGAGTTCCTGGACGTGTTGCATGATCTCGACATCCAGGGCCAGGTCATGCTGACTCTGACCCGGGACAACATGAACCAGGTCCTGCCGCTGGCGGAAATGCTTGAAGGCCGCGTCTGGGGGCTGGCCTTCAACCGACTCTCGCCCGTGGGACGCGGCGCGGCCCTGGCCCTGCCCGACCCGGAGCGTTTCCAGAACTTTCTCGAGGACTACTGCAAAGCAGCCGAAAGGCTTTCCGTGCTGTCCTTCAAGGACAACATGCTGAACGCCCACCTGGCCCGCACAAACCGGACGATCTTCGGGGGGTGCACGGGTTTCGGGTGCGGCGCCGCCTTCAACTTCATGGCCCTGCTGCCCGACGGCGAAGTCCACGCCTGCCGAAAATTCCCGTCCCTCATCGGACACGCCGACCGCACCACCCTCGGCGAAATCTACGACAGCCCCGAAGCCGCCCGCTACCGCCGCCGCAGCCGAGCGTGTCGGGGATGCTCCATCTCGGCGATCTGCGGAGGCTGCCTGGCCGTGATGTCCGGCCTGGGGCTGGACCTGGCCGAGGATCGCGATCCCTACTGCCCAGGCCCCGTCGTTTCCGGAAAAACGGGCTGAAAGACGCTGAGGAAATGTAAAAAAAATATAGTCGGCATCAGAGTGAGCAATACATGTATTTTTCAATTTAATGTAGTGAATCGACATGAAGATGGATTGCGACGCTTCGCTCACAATGACGAACGTAATAAGACGTCATTGCGAGGAGTCTTCGACGTGGCAATCCATTCTTCACTCATGTCGCAGTAATGCGAAACAAAAATGTATTACAAGAGCGGACAGCATACATCGACCTCTCCCTGACACGCTTCAAGCGTGCGAAGCAAATAAAAAAGCCAGCGCCCATCACAGGCGCCGGCCTCCATTCAGAGCCATTTGCCGATCTTATGGATGCACCCAGAGCACTGAGCCCGACAGTTCCGTGAACAGGTAGCTGCTGACGGAACCATGAAGCAGGTTCGCACGCGGAGCGGCCGAATTGCCCACGGCGACCACGGCGAATTTTCCCCAGTTGGCGTTGTCCAGAATGGCCCGGGGCGCATAGTCCGAGGGATAAATCATATAGCGCAGGCGATTCCCATCGAATCCACCTTCGCGCATGATCGTCTCGCATCGGTTAAAAACCGCCACGCTCTTATCCCGGTCCTCCGAGGTGTCTTTGGTGATGTTGCACAGCGTGACCGAATGGGACTCGCCTTCCAGCATGGACGCCACGAAGCGCGTCATGGAAAAGGCGGACTCCGACCCGTCTACGCAAAGGAGCACGTTCCTGCGGTTCAGATCGGGCTTGCGGCAGAGGATCATGGGAATTTCCGGCTCCCGGTCAAAGAATTTGCGGGAAAGGCTCTTGTTCACAAAATCCTTGAGCCTGTTCAGGCCGCGGCGCCCCATGACTACGGCGTCGTGGGTCTCGCTACCGATTTCCTCCTCGATGTCCTCGATGCGACAAAGCATGCTCGAAGCGCTCTTGACCTTAATGCGTCCGGCATCGAAGCCGTCCCACTGAAGCATGCGCATGGCCTCTTCCCTGGCGTGGCGCCAGTTGTTGTCCATGACGGGGTCCTCCGGCTCGCCGGAATTGCCGGCCCGCCAGCGGCAGTAGGGGCTGTCGGGCGACGCCATGCACAAAAGCGTCAGATCGAAGCGGTCCTTCTGCTGGAAGAACCGGCACAGAAAACGCAATCCGTTAAACATGTTCGGGTCGTCGCTCACGGTAAAGAGCAGCTTCTTCAATCGCGGTTCGCCTTCGCGCAACGCACCAGCCTCTGTCGATGTGCCCGCGGCAACATTTTCGGTCGTCTTCAACATGATCCCTCTCCTCTCAAAATCGTTTTTCCGTGTTGACTGCAAACTAACATACTGAAATCAAAGCATCTCATGCTTGTTACTTTTTTCGCAAGGTCTTCTGCCCTCACTGGTACCCCGTTCCCTCCTTTTGTCAACAAAAATTTCTGCAAAATACAAAAAATTACGTCGGACAATCGTGTAAATCGCAAAAACACTGACTCTTAAACGAAATTTACTGAAAAATCAGGATTTTTCGTCAACTGTTATTGCGCCATGATGCAGTTCGGCAACCGACTGAATCGAACGACTGCGCACGAAAATGCACAATATGGGAGGCGAAAAAAAAAGAAGGGGGGACGCTTTTCAACGGCAGGAAAGGCGTCCCACGATGGAAGATCAGGATTTCGGGGTCTTGAGGGCCTTGCCGGCGTTCCAGGGTTTGCCTGCGACCTCGCCGAGGGACCAGTAGAGGATGCGGGTGAAATCGAAGAGGAGCGGGTCCACACGCGCCAGGTCCACCTTGCCCCTGTCGAGGCATGAGTCCTGGACATACGTCTGCACCAGTTCGCCGATGAACAGTTCGTGTTCGCCCACGATGACCGTCTGCTGGACACGGCATTCCATGGTCAGGGGGCAGCTTGCGATCATGGGAGCGAACTCGAGTTCCCCCTGGAAGACATCGAAGATTTCACTCTTGTCGGTAGATTTTCCGCTGACGATACCCACATAGTCCGTGACGTCGAGCATGGCCCTGGACGGCACGTTGATGCTGAACTGCCCGTGTTCGCGGATGCCGAGGTTGGTGCGGTGGGATGGATGCACGGAAATACCTAGATACTGAGGCATATCACCCATGGCGTGATTCATGATGCCCACATGGGCGACGGTCATCCAGTTGGGTCTGCCGTCCACGACGCTGCCGACGATGGTCGTCAGGGACGGGTACAGACCGTTGATTTTGCCGATGGCTTGCAGGGACATGGCTCCTCCATTTTAGTTGTACATACATTGTTTTGGAGAAAAAAAATCAACCCTGGGACAATTTCCGGCAGGCCTCGGCCGTCAACCGCGTCAGGGCGTCGCCCTCCTCGCGGCCGAGAACGGCGCTGTAGCGTTCGTACAAACCGTGCCAGGCGCGGCCGATGTCCGGACGCAGGGCAAGGCCCGCCTCGGTAGGAAAGACGCACGTCTCCCTGCCGCGAACCTCGCGGGTGATGAGCCCCTTGCGCTCCAGGGCCTCCACGAAACGGGACACTGTGGACGGAGCGAGCTGCAGCCCTGCGGCAAGTTCCTTCTGGGTGATGCCGGGCTGCTCAAAGGCGAGGGTCAACAGAAAGGCGTAGGACGGGGACATGCCCACAGCTGCAAAGGCCTCCTCACCCATGCGCGTGATGGTGCGCGCCAGGGCGTTGGCCGTGAAGAAAAGGCAGCATTCAAGGAGATTGTCGGGCTTGCATTTCATAGGGGCTCACTTTGTTGTATGTGCAACTATCTATTTTCCGAACGAGGTGTCAAGGGGTGGACGGAAAGGATGGACACCAAGGGCCGGATGGACGCAACGGTGCAGGCGGTGCATGGGAAACGGCGGCAGGCAGCTTCTGCAGCCGCAAAAACGCGACCTGATGCCCGACAGAGCGGACACGCGGGGGAAGTTTGCGGCCTGGAGGCACGCTTTCCGGACCGGGCGGTCAGGGAAATTCCCCGGCCGAGGGAGTGTACCCGGAAAGGGTTGCGCCGTATCAAATTTTATAGAGGCGCGGTCCCTGGGGATGGTCTTCAGGCCGTAAGTTCATGGCGACGAGTTCGTCTCGCAGGGTGTCGGCCAGGGCAAAATTCTTGGATTTGCGGGCTTCCTCGCGGCGGGCGACCAGGGACGCGGCTGCGGCCGGCCAGTCTGCCGGAGCCAGGGGCAGGCGGTCATGGTCCAGAAACCCGAGGACCCTGTCGCAGGCCGTCAGTTGTTCGGCCACAAGGCGCGCCTCTGCGGCGGTCAGGATCGCCGAACGGGAGTTGACGGCCTTGGCGAAGACGAAGAGGGCCGGCCAGAAATGGGCCAGGTCGAGGTTCTCGTCCAGGGCCGAGGCAAAAGCGGTCTTGAGCTCGTAGATGGCCTGTTCCATGTCCGGAGACACGTCCTCTCCCCTGCCGCCCAGGATGGCGGAGGCGAAGGCGTCCTGCAGGCGGCGCTGATTCTTGGCCCACATGGCCAGGCTCTCGGAGGAGCAGGCCAGTGTCTTCTGGTAGGACGTGGACAGAAACCACAGCCGCAGAGCCGTGCCGCTGCCCGCCAGTTCGAGGGCCTGCGCCAGGGTTGGGAGCTCCTGGCCGGGCTCGCGCGGAGCAACGGGCTGGGAGACCATCCAGGCCAGGGGACGTACTCCGGCGCCGGAGTTCCAGATGGCGCTGAAGTTGTCCAGGTGGGGAAAACGGTGCGCCTCGGCCACGAGCATGACCGACACCTGTCCCAGGGCGTCCAGGGCGGCTGCGGCCAGCTGCAGGAACCAGCTTGGCCGGACCTTGCCCCACTCGGTCTCGACCACGTCGCCGAGCTTGAGGTCCTGCAGGGTGGCGCGCTTGAGCAGGGTGAAATCCGCCGGGTTTTCCTTGACGTAATCGGCCAGGTCCACGGTGTGGCCGACGTTCATCCCGGCCGTGTCCACGCAGGAGGTGCGGCCGTAAGTCTTATCCCGAGTCACATCGAAATACACGGAGCGCAGCATTTCGTAGGCTTGACCCTTACCCAGAAGCTTGCGTGTCAGGCCCAGGGCGCGGTCGAGGCTGTCGCCGGCCAGGGGGAAAAGTACCGAGTCCGAAACGCCCAGGCTGGCGGCGCTGTCGCGCATGAAGGCCCGGGCCTGCTCGCCGAGCTTGCGTGCCGACAGCCCGGACTGGCGGGCGCACGCCAGGGCGCGGTCGTCCATGTCCGCCAGTCCCACGGCCACGCGTGCGGGCTGGCCGCGCTCGGCCAGGGCCCGGCCGAGGACGTCGAGCCAGACGATGCGTCGCCAGACGTCGAGGTCGCCCAGGGCGTCGAGGCTGGGACCGGGGGTGAACAGGGCGTGCCCGCCCGCGGGGCTGGCCAGGATCTCCAGGCAGCCCGTGGCCACGTTGCGCACGCCGAGGCCCTGCCGGGCGGGCGGGGCGAAGAGTGTCGTGGAGAGATAGCGCTCCCCGGTATCCGGGCAGATGAAAACCACCAGTCCCTCCTGGCCGGCCTCGTCCAGCTCCCGGGCCACGCGCAGTGCCCCGGCCAGGGCCGCGCCGGCGCTCATGCCCGACAGGATGCCCTCCTGACGGGCCAGGATACGGGCGCACTCGTAGGCTTCTTCGTCCTCCACGTGGATGATGCGGTCCAGGGCGCGCTTGTCGTAAATGCCGGGGGGGTAGGACTCCTGCATGTTCTTCAGACCCTGGATCTTATGGCCGGCGTAAGGCTCCACGGCCACGACCGTGACGTCCGGGGCCGAAGCCTTCATGCGCTTGGCGATGCCCATGGCCGTGCCCGACGTGCCGAGGCTGACCACGACGTGGGTGACCTGCCCTTCGGTCTGGGCGAGGATCTCCCGGCCGGTGCCCATGTAATGGGCCTCGATGCTGGCGGGGTTGTTGAACTGATCCATGAGCACGTAGTTTTGGGGCTCCTCGCGGGCCAGCCTGTAGGCCTCCTCGATGGCCCCGTCCGTGCTCAGCCGGCCGGGCGTCAGGCGCAGCTCGGCGCCGTAGGCGCGCATGATGCGCTTGCGTTCCTCAGAGGCGGAATCAGGCATGAGCAGGGTCAGCTTGTATCCCTTCACGGCACAGACCATGGCCAGGCCCACGCCGGTGTTGCCGCTGGTGGCCTCGATGACGGTCTTGTCCGGAGTCAGCTCGCCCGAGGCCTCGGCTGCCTCGATCATGGCCAGAGCCACGCGGTCCTTGATGGACCCGCCGACGTTCTTGGCCTCGAGTTTGGCAGCCAGGCGAATGCGCGGATGGGGGAAGACGCGGTTCATGTACACCACGGGAGTGGCGCCGATAAGCTCAAGAATATTCTGATGGATCATGGCTAACCCTGCTGTCTGGTGATGTGGGAAGGCCGAAACCTAGGGGAAAACCACGTACCGGGCAAGTGGCGACGGTCTTCTCGGGCCGACGATTTCTTTGACATCGACCCCGGTGCTGGTATGAAACATCCGTTAACCTTTTTTCCGGGAGGACGGCCATGTTCCTGAACACCGATTTTCGACAGGTAATCCACACCCTGTCCGACGCCCTGGACCTGGTGGGCGTGGACGATGTCGGTCACGGAAAACGCGTCGGCATCATGGCCGCCGAATGCGCCACAGTCATGGGCGCGTCCCTGGAGGAGCGCGCCTTCCTGTTCGACCTCGGTCTGCTTCACGACATCGGGGTCTCCTCCACCAGGGTGCACCGCAACCTCGTCACGGAGTTCGACTGGCCCGAGGCGTGGCGCCACTGCCGCGCTGGGCACGACCTGCTGGCGGACTTCCCTCCCCTGTCCGCCATGGCCGAGCCCATCCTCCACCACCACACGCCCTGGTCCCAGCTTACGGACAAAGACATCCCAGAAAATCAAGCCCGGCGGGCCAACCTCATCCTGCTCACGGACCGTGTGGATGCCATGGCCGCGCCTTTTCATGCCGAAAACACGGTCCTGTCCCATGCCGAAGAGATCCGCAATGTGATCAGAAGGCACACCGGAACGTACTTCCATCCGGAACTTACGGAACATTTCCTGGAGGCGTCCCGCACCGAAGCCTTCTGGCTTCGTCAGGAACCACAGGCACTGGACCTCTACCTGCGCGACCAGCTCAGCCAGACCCGGGATTTCCCCCTGAACAACGGGGAATTGCGTAAGCTGGCTCTTATCTTCGCGCGCATCGTGGACGCCAAGAGCCCCTTCACGGCGGAACACTCCCAGGGGGTGGCCCGGGTTGCGCGCCTTCTGGGGGAACTTTCGGGCCTGGACGAGAACACCTGCGTCAAGCTCGAGGTGGCAGGCCTGCTGCACGACCTCGGAAAGCTCCGGGTATCCGACGAAATCCTGGAAAAACCCGACCGCCTGAGCACGGAGGAGCGTTTCGTCATCAACACGCACACATTCGAGACGCACCGGATTTTAAGCCGCATCCCCGGCTTCGAGGACATCACGGCCTGGGCGGCGCGTCACCACGAGGAACCCGGCGGCCGCGGGTACCCTTTTCATCTCAAAGAGAACGATCTGTCCCTGGAGGACCGGATCATGCGCGTCGCCGACATCTTCCAGGCCATGATCCAGGACCGCCCCTACCGCCCGGGCCTGGGTCCGGAACGCGTGCGGGAATTCATGCGCGACATGGCCGAGGCGGGCCGGATCGACCGCCCCGTGGCCGCCGTCCTGGACGCCAATTTCGACAGGGCATTTCTGGCCGCAACCCCGGCCGCCAAGGCCTGACCGCAACCTCCGAGCCCCTCTCCCATAAGAAAAGCCCGGGCATCACCCAGGCTTTCAAAATCCCCAAAAATGGGGTGCAGGGGACGCGTCCCCTGCCCGCCGGAGGCACTCTTCCCCCCTAATCTTCAGCCATGCCCAGGCGCTCCCACTGCTCCCGCTCCTCCTTCCTGGAGGCGGCGATGCGTTCGGCGTCCCAGGGTTCGATGACCAGGGCTTCGGCCACGAGCTGCCAGATGTATTTCACCTCGTAGTCGCAGTCGGGGTAGAATCTCGGGATGCGGCGCATGATCTGGTCACGGCAGTTGGAGCAGCCCACGACCACGACGTCGGCGCCGGAGTCCTTGATCTGGCGGTATTTGTAGCGCGCGTGCCAGGCTGACTCGCGTTCGTAAGGCATGGGCCACATGCCACCGCCGGCGCCGCAGCAGAAGTTCTTTTCGCGGTTCGGAGTCATCTCGACGAAATCGTCCACGCAGGCGGCGATGATCTCGCGGGGCTCGTCGAAATAGCCCTTTCCGTAATGCGCTGCCAGTTCACGTCCATGCTTGCAGGAATCGTGGAAGGTGAAGCGCCGTCCGCTGTGGACGCTCTTGTCCAGCCGGATGCGGCCCGAACGGATGAGATCCAGGAGGTAATCGTACAGGTAGACGAAGGCCACGGAGCTGTCCGGGTTCTCGGCCTCCAGGGCGCTCAAACCCTTGCGGCAGCCATAGGACCCGCCCCCGCAGTCGGGCATGATCATGGTCCCGATGCCGTGCGCCTTCATGTATTCGACCTTGCGCCGGGCCAATTCGCGGTTGCCGTCGTAGTTGCCGGTAAAGAGCGCCCAGTCCACGGCCTCCCATCCCTGCGACGGCACGGTCCAGTTCTCGCGGGCGGCGTAGAAAATCTTCCACCACCAGAACTGATCCTCGAAATCGCCGTAGACCTCCTTGGAATTGGGAAAGAAGAGGATATCCGCCCCTTTCCTGTCCACGGGGACGTGGAAGCCGGGACATTCCTCGGCCAGTTCCGAACCCAGGTCGAGCATGCCTTCGAGGTACTCCTCGCGGGAGATGGCCAGGTTGTTGCCCGTGGCCAGATTGTTGGCCATGCCCTTGTGCAGGGAGCCGGGCACGTCCTCGCGGGGCCGCAGGCTCTTCATATGGGCCATGACCGAGGGGATGTCGATGCCTGCCGGGCAGACGCCGGCGCACCGGCCGCATCCCGTGCACAGCCAGGGGAAGTCGGAGGCCACGACTTCCTCGACGAGACCGTTGGCCAACAGGCGCATGACCTTGCGCGTGTCCCAACCGGCCGTGCCGGGCGTGCCCGTAACGGGGCACCCGTTGGCGCACGAACCGCAGACGAGGCACGAGGAAAAATCGAACCTGTCGAGAAACGTGTGCAACTCGGGGCTCATGGAATATGACGTCATGTTCTTGATCCTTGCCGGACGGTGGAATGAACGCCCGCAACGGCGGGGTCCGAAAAAAGTATTGGTCACTTATATTCGCAAGTCAACAGAGTATGTTCGTTTTCGAAAATTTTCTTTGCCCCCCGCCAACTTCATGCAAAAAGTTGGGGAGACGCCCGACAGACATTGTAAGACAGTCCCGCGCCTTGCCTGCCTGGAGAGAATGTGCCATATGGATTGTATGACATTCCTCACACTCATCCTCCGGAAGCTCCCATGACCTCTCAGACTGTCATATTGATTATTGAAGACGAAGAGTTCCTGCGCTCTTCCCTGGCCGATTACCTCGAAGACCACGGCTTCGACGTCCTGACCTCGCCGACGGCCGAGGACGGCCTGAAACAACTGGAAAGCAGCGCCATCGAACTGTGCATCGTCGACATGCGCCTGCCGGACATGAACGGAAACGAGTTCATCCTCCAGGCGCACTCCCGGAACAACGCCCTTAAATTCATCATCTTCACCGGTTCGGTCGAATACAGCCTCCCGGACAGCCTGCAGGAGCTCGGACTGCACTCCTCGGACATCCTCTTCAAGCCCCTGACGGACATGAGCCTCATGCTGGACAAAATACGAGAGGCCTGCAGCCAGCCCTGACATCCGCTACAATTCGAAATCCTCCAAACGCCGGTCCGGCTCCGGCGCAAAGGAACGCATCGCCCACAAGACCCGCCCATGAGAATCGGACTCGCCACCACGCCCGTATGCGCTGACCTCGACCAGGCGGTCGGCACGGCCCTCGACTACATTGCCCGGGCCGCCTCCTTCGACGTCGAAATTGTCTGTTTTCCCGCCGCCTTCCTTCCCGGCTTGCGCGCCCGGTCGTTCTCCATCCCCCTGTGCGAGGACGCGGACCTGCACAGCGCCCTGGAAAAAATCCGAAGCGGCGCGGCAGAAAGCGGCGTCGGCGTAATCATGCCCATGGAATGGCCCGCGCCTTCAGGGCGCCTCAACCTGGCCATGGTCATTTCCCAAAAGGGGGAGGTTCTCGGCTCACAGGCCAAGATCCAGCTCGAACCGGAAGAGGAGGGAATCTACGTCGCGGGGCAGGGACGGCATGTGTTCGAGATGTGCGGAACCGTCTTCGGAGTGGTCATCTGCGAGGAAGGCTGGAAATACCCGGAGACGGTACGTTGGGCGGCGCGACGTGGGGCGCGGGTGGTTTTTCACCCGCACTGCACCGGGCATAACGCCTCGCGGCGGTCGACCAGGCAGTGGTGCGACCCGGACGGACCCTTTTTCGAGAAGGCCATGGTCTGCCGCAGTGTGGAGAACGGGATCTATTTCGCCAGCGTGAACTACGCCCTGTCCTGCCAGGAATCGGCCACCAGCGTCATCGGGCCCGACGGGTCCTGCCTGGCCCACCAGCCCTACGGCGAAGAGGGGCTCCTCATCCTTGCTCTGGAACCGGACGCAGCCGATAGGAATGCGGCCAGACGCTACGCTCCGGAACGTTACTGAACGTCATCACTCAAGCCCGAATTTTTTCATCTTGCTGCGCAGGGTGACCCTGGTCACGCCAAGAACGCGCGCGGCCTCGCTCTTGTTGCCGCCGGCCACCTCCAGCGTGCGCGCGATGGCCTCGCGTTCCGCGTCCTCCAGCGACATGCCGCCCGGCGCATCCTGGTTCTTCCCCGAAAACCCGCCATGGTCCGCGTCCGCACGCAGCACCGCAGGCAGATCCTCTTCCGTGATGGTCTCACCCGGGGCCAGGATCACGCCCCGCTCCACGGCGTTCTCCAGTTCGCGCACATTGCCCGGCCAGTCGTGACGCAGCAGGAGATCCATGGCCCTGGGGGTGAAGCCGCGGATGCTCTTGCGGTTGCGCTGCGCGAAACGGCCCAGGAAATGTCTGGCCAGCAGTGGGATGTCCTCGGGGCGCTCGCGCAGGGCCGGAACGCTCAGGGCGATGACGTTGAGTCGGTAAAAAAGATCCTCGCGAAACCTGCCCGCACGGACCTCGGCCTCGAGGTCCCGGTTGGTGGCGGCAACGATCCGCACGTCCACCCGCACGGGCCTGTCGCTCCCGAGCCGCTGCACCTCCCCCTGCTGCAGGGCCCGCAGCAGCTTGGCCTGCAGGGCCAGGGGCATCTCACCGATCTCGTCCATAAACAGCGTGCCGCCGTCGGCCTGAACGAACAGCCCGTCGCGCTGACGCTGGGCGCCCGTGAAGGCGCCCTTTTCGTGCCCGAAAAGTTCGCTCTCGAGCAGATTCTCGGCCAGGGCCGCGCAATTGACGGTGACCAGGCGGCGCGCGGCGCGGGAGCTGCCCTCGTGCAGGGCGCGGGCCACCAGCTCCTTGCCCGTGCCCGACTCGCCCAGCACCAGGACCGAGGCCTCGGACGGCGCCACCGAGGCAATCATGGCGAAGAGCGCCCGCATGGCCGCCGACTCGCCGATCATCCCTGCGGGGGCGGAACCGGTCGCCTCCTGCGCCTCCCCGCGACGAACCTGGCCGTGGGCCACGGCCCGCTCCAGCCCTTTGCGCAGTTCATCGAAATCCAGAGGCTTGTGCAGGTAATCGAAGGCGCCGGCCTTCAGTGCGCCCACGGCCGTGTCCACGGAGGAATAGGCCGTCATGATCAGCACGGGCAGGAACGGATTGAAACTGCGGATGCGCCGCAAGGCCTCGATTCCGTCGACCTCGGCCATGCGAACGTCGGTCAGGACGACGTCATAGGAGCGTTCCCGGACCTTTTCCACGGCCTCGGAACCATCCTGGGCCGTGTAGACCTCATGTCCCCAGCTTTCGAGCATGGCCGTAAGCATGGTCAGGTGGGCGCGGTCGTCGTCGACCACGAGTATGCGCGACGTCATCTTACCTCTCCTTCCCGGGGCAGATCCAGAGTGATCTCGGTGCCGCGTCCCGGCTCCGAGGCCACGCGCACGCGGCCGCCATGGGCTTCGGCGATGGTGCGCACCGTGGCCAGTCCCAGGCCCGTGCCCTGATTTTTGGTGGTGAAATAGGGATCGAATATCCTGGCCATGGATTCACGTGGGATGCCGTGGCCCGTATCGGCCACGCGCAGCTCAAGCCTGTCCTTCACCGCCTGCGACGAAACGGTCAGGGTACCGCCTTCGGGCATGGCCTGGACGGCATTCAGGAGCAGATTCAGGAGCGCCTGGAGCATCCTGTCGGAATCCAGGGACACGGCGCCCGTGTCGGCGAAGCTGGTGCGCACGGCAATGCCCCGGGCCTTGCAGTCCCCTTCCACGAGGCGCACGGCGTGGGACAGAAGTTCGGCCGGGTCCGTCGCCACCGGACGCAGCTCCGAGGGACGGGTCAGTTCCAGGAGTTCGGACACGACACGGTTCAACCTGTCGGCCTCGCCGATCATGACCTCGGCCAACTCGCGATCCTTGCTGCCCGGTTCAAATTTGCTCCGAAAATAGGTGGCAAAGCCCTTGATGGAACTTAAAGGGTTGCGGATCTCGTGCGCCACGCCCGCCGCCAGGGTGCCCATGGCGGCCAGGCGCTCCTGCCTGGCCACTTCGGCCTGCAACCCAGCCACCTTGCGCCGCCAGAACAGGGTCGCAGCCCCGACAAAGGCCAGGGCCAGCCCCAGGCCCGCGGCCATGGCCAGGGTCAGGACATCCTTGCGCACGGCCTGCAGGTACCCGGAAGCGTCGAGACCCACGGCAATGAGCACTCGCTCCCCGGACGGCGACGGAGAAGGCCCGCCCATGGGCCCCTGCATCCCATGACGCATGAATTGACGGGGAGGTCGCGCCAGGCGGTAGACCACGAACACCGGATTCTCTCCGCCTGGAACGATCTTCCAGGCGGGTTCGGTCGTGGCCGGCAGGGCGGCCAGGAGCGCGGCATCGACGGCGCTCCCCGATTCGACCTCACTCAAGTTCTCGAAATTCCCGGCCTCGTCGACAACCGCCAGAAAGCGCAGATCCCCCTGCCGGACCATCTCGTCCATGAGGAAACGCAGGCGGAACTGCCGCGCCTCGTGCCCGCGCATACCTACGCGCCGCCCGGCTTCCACGGCGCGGATGAGGGTCTCGCCCTGGGTGGTGAGGATGCGGGCGATGGTGCGCTGCTCGCGCGCCCGGCCCTGCACGGCGACCCAGATGAGGACCGCGGCGGCGGCCAGGGCCAGGGCGACGAGGACGCGGCGCGGCCACAGGTGGCCGGAAGACATGGATTTCGGTTCGTTCATGATTCCTCGACGCGGGCCAGAGGCTCGCGGGGTTCGGTGTGCTGAAGGACGTATCAGCCAACAGCCATTCTAGCAATTTCCCTGCCCTTTGCGTGGCCGGCAGACATTGCCAGGCGGAAGCGGATTTCGTAGGCAGGCCCTGATTGAATGTTGAATGAATCGAAATATGCAGGCCGTTCCAAAATGGTGAGATGCAAGGAAGCGAAAAAGTCCAGGGCGCGCAGTGTATTGCGGAT
>CAZQYA010000069.1:0-15456 GCA_964597325.1 uncultured Desulfovibrionaceae bacterium | reverse complement strand
GCACCTCGAAGAAGCGCTTGGTGTAGATGTGGGCGCTGGGGTTTTCCTGGCCGTCAACCGTGCCCTGCTGCATGGCGGAGTAGAGTTCGCCGAAGGCCATGGGGGTGGGGGAGCCGCCCAGGGACTTGATGGTCTCGATGTAGATCTTGTTGGACATGACGCGGATCTTGAGGCCGGCCATGTCGGCCGGGGCCTTCACCGGGCGGACGTTGTTGGTCAGGTGGCGGATGCCGTTCTCCATGAAGCCGAGCAGCTTCATGCCCTTGGGCTCAAGCTCCTTGCCCAGTTCCATGCCCACCGTGTCCAAAGACTTGTAGGCATGGGCGCGGTCCTTGAAGAGGAAGGGCAGGTCGAAAATGGACATCTTGGGCTGGAACTGGCCCAGGTCGGCGGTGCCGGTCAGGACCATGTCGATGGTGCCGTAGATGAGGCCTTCGGTCATGTCCTTCTGGCTGCCGAGCTGGGAGGACGGGAAGACCTGGACTTCCATGTCTCCGCCGGACTTTTCGGCCACGAGCTTGGCGAAATGGTCGGCGCCCTGGGCGTAGGGATGGCTGACTTCGGCGATATGGCCGAGTTTGATCACGGTCTTGGCGAATGCGGGAACGGTCAGCGCGACGGCGAGAATGGCGACTGCGCAGATGACGAAACGTTTCATGACTCCTCCTTCAACAAATCGTGTTGTCGGCGCTGGCGCGCCAGGGATTGGACCTCGAGTTTCTGGTCCCACGATTATGCGGTGGCGAGGAGGAAATCTTATTTGGCGCGTAAAAAGGAAAATCCCCATTTAGGGGATTTTGCGCATTTTGTTCACGGGCCGGAAGGGGAGGTCAGCAGCGGAAATAGCGGCGTTCGGGCCGTCCGACGCTGCCGTAGACGGCCTCGGCGTAAAGCATGCCCTCGGAGATGAGGTACTCCAGGTAGCGCCTGGCCGTGGAGCGGCTGATGCCGATGAGTTCGCCCACGTCCTCGGCGCTGCGGCCCGCAGTGTCGGCCTGCACCTCGAAGACCCCGCGCACCTTGGCCAGTGTCAGGCCGTCGATGCCCTTGGGCAGGCAGTCGCTGCCCACGGGCGCCCGTGACGCGTTGGGCCTGAGCAGGGAGTCCACATCCTGCTGTCCGATGGCGCTGCCCTGCCGCAAACGGTCCCTGTAGGCGCAGAATTTGGTCAGGCAGTCGTGAAAGCGTTCGGCAGTGACGGGTTTGATCAGGTAGTCAAAAACGCCGCCACGCAGGGCCTCCTTGAGGGGGCCGACCTCGCGGGCCGCCGTGATGAGGATGACGTCGATCTCGAGTCCTCTGGCTCTGATCTCGCGCAGGAAGTCTGTTCCCGGCCCCTCCGGGAAATAGAGGTCCAGCAGGATGAGATGCGGTTCCAGGGCTTCGGCCATGTCCCGCGCGTCGTCCAGGCGGTGGGCCACACCCACCACCTCGCAATTCGGCACGCGTTCGGTGAACCTGCGGTGCAGGTCCGCGATGCGAACGTCGTCTTCGACGATGAGTACTCTGGTGATCATATTCACTCCTTGGGGATGACCACGGTGAAAAGCGCCCCGCCCAGGCCGCCGCGGCTGACCATGATCTGGCCGCCGAGTTCCTCGAGGCGTTTGCGCACGAGGTACAGGCCGACGCCGCGGCGTCCCTGCCCCTTGGATGAGACGCCCTTTTCGAAGATGTGTTCCTGTTCGTCTACGGCCACGCCGGGTCCCGAGTCTTCGATTTCGAAGACGATGTCGTTGCCCAGGTCCGTGAAGGACATTTCCACAGCCCGCAGCCCCGGGGAGCGATGCATGGCGGCCTCGAAGGCGTTGTCCACGAGGTTGCCGAGGATCGTCACGATCTTTTCCTGGCTGACCCATTTGGGCAGGTCGGTCAGGGTGCTTTCACGGTCGATGGTGAAATTCACGCGCAGTTCCTTGGCGCGGTTGTACTTGCCGAGGATAATGGCTGCGATGACCGGGTGCGGGACTGCTTCGCTCAGGAAGCGGATGAAGTCCTCGTACCCCGAGGACTCCGTGACCACAAGGTCCAGGGCTTCGCGGTAGGCCTCGATCTGGATGAGGCCGGCGATGGTGTGCAGCTTGTTGGAATATTCGTGGGTCTGCACCCTCAGGAGTTCCGAATATTCCTGCACCTTGGACAGTTCGGCGGCAAGGAGGTCCAGTTCGTCCTTGCGCCGGAAACTGGCCACGACGCCGCGAACCTTTCCGTCCTGGGAGACGGGTACGATGTTGAAGATCAGTTCCTGGCCGCCCACGGTGCGCTCCTGGTCGAATTCGGCCTGGCCCGAATACAGGACGTGCATGAGCCCTGCCTCGGGGATGACGCTGTCCACGAAGCGCCCCGAGAAGCGTTCGTCCCGGTCTAGGCCCGCGTACCGCCGCGCTGCCTGGTTGGCCACGCGGATGCTGCCCTGATGGTCGATGGCCACCACGCCTTCGCGGATGGTCTGCAGCACGGCGCCGCGTTCCAGATAGAGGTTGGTGATTTCCGAAGGCTCGAGTCCGAGGGTCATCCGTTTGAGGCGGCCGGCGATGATCACGGCGCTCAGCAAGCCGACCACGCTCATGCCGATGATGTACATGAGGGGTTTGGCCAGGTGGGCCGAGATGGATTCGTGCACGCTTTCCAGGAGGTAACCTACGGAAACGAAGCCTATGATGGTGCCGTTTTCGTTCATGATGGGCGTCATGCCTCGAAGGGAACGGCCCAGAGTGCCGACGGCCTCGGAGACGTAGGACTTGCCTTCCAGGAGGGCCGGTCCCGTGTCGCCGCCGACGAAGGTCTGTCCGATGCGTTCAGGCACGGGGTGCGAGTAGCGGCGTTTCTCGGTGTTGCCAATGACCACGAAGGACGCGCCGGTCCGGGTCCGGATGGTTTCGGCCAGATTCTGGATTTCCCCGTCGGGGTCGCCCGCCAGCAGGGCCTGGCGGATGCGCGGGATGAGCGCGATGGTTTTGGCCGTCTGAAGGGCTGTCTCACCGACCTGTTCGCGCTGCATTTCTTCGGTCAGGTCGGAGATGACGTGCCAACTCACAGCGATCTGGATGATGACCAGGGCGAGAACCATATGGATCAGGTGCCCCTGGATGGTGGTGGGCCGCAGCCAGTCGATGATGCGTGGCCTTGAAATCATGTTCTTCCCTCCGTGGAGCATGAGTCATCACCGATTGTCCATCTTCTGGCAAGAGAGACGCGCCGAATGTCGGGGGTGCGGAATGACGGGCTTGCCATTGTTCCGGCAGATATTATTTTAAAAAAATGATTCGAAGCAACAGATCTCGTTGACTCAAATGTGAAAAATCCATAATACTCAAAACAAATGTCCAACTCAATTCGGAGGCTGCTATGGCAAACATGGATTACCCAGGACCGTGCCTCGCGTGTTCCGCCATCGACGGATGCGCGACTGAAGAAGCAAAGAAACTCGCTGTGAAGGGGTATTGCAAAGGTGTGGAGCGCGAACTGAACGCATGGAAGGCTACTCTTTATGACGTGATGGTGCGCTTCGTGGACCTCGGAGACAAGGACCGTGCGGCCCTTGCAGATGCCGTGGCCGAGATTAAGTCCCTTGTGGGCGAAATCGAGGCTAAGGCCGCTCAGCTCGAGGCTGAATGTCCCATGGAAATGGGGCCCGTCGAGAAGGATCTCGGAGACAAGATGGGCATGCTCCGGGTGCATTACACCAAGGCTATGGAAGTGATCGGCGCCGGATCTTTCGGCGGCTGATATATACGGGGCCTTTTTTAAAGAATCGTGAAGACATGCGCCCGGTGTACGACGCCGGGCGCTTTTTTTTCGTCGAGGTGCCCTCGTAAGCGGGCTGCCGAGGAGGTCTGATATGGGTTTTTCGTTCTGGATCAAATTGTATCTCGCCACCATTCCCGTTTTCTTTGCCATCGATATGATCTGGCTCGGGTTCGTGGCCAGGAATTTCTATCAGACCAACCTGCGGCATCTGCTGAGCCCGGATGTGAACTGGCCGGCGGCCTTTGTCTTTTATTTCATTTACATCGCGGGAATTCTTCTGTTCGCGGTCCGTCCCGGCCTGGAGGCCCACTCCCTGGCCAGGGCCTGCCTGTGGGGGGCGCTGTTCGGGTTCTTCACCTACGCCACCTACGACCTGACCAACCTGGCCACGCTGCGGGACTGGCCCGTGAATGTGGTTCTCGTGGATATCCTCTGGGGCACGGTCCTGTGCACCCTGGTGGCCGGAGGCAGCTATCTCATCGGTCTGAAACTGGCCTGAAACCCGGGAGCACGTCATGACCACAGCATTGCTCGGCGCCCTGGTGGCCGTCCTTTTGACCATGAACGCCATGTTCGTTGTGGGCACCCGAAGGCAGGACAACAGCCTCATCGACATCGCCTACGGCCCGGCCTTCATCCTGGCCGGCCTGGGCGCCTGGCTCGCGTCCGGGGTCCCGGACCATTTCCGCATACTCCTCATTCTCGGCCTGGTGTGCCTGTGGGGCGTTCGACTGGGCCTGCACATCGGCCTTCGCCATCGCGGGAGGGGGGAGGATTTCCGTTACCGCAATTTTCGTGAAGCCTGGGGAGAAACCTTTGTCTGGCGCAGTTTTCTGCAGATCTACATGCTGCAGGGCTCCGTCATCCTCGTGGTGGCCGCCCCGATCCTGCTGGTCGTGGCGCAGCCGGGAGGCGGACCGGCCTGGTCCGATGCGCTCGGGGGCGCCCTCTTTGCCCTGGGCTTCTTCTTCGAGGCCGTGGGGGACTGGCAGCTCACCCGGTTCAAGGCCGATTCCGAAAACCGTGGCCGCATCATGACCCGCGGGTTGTGGAAGTACACCAGGCACCCCAACTATTTCGGAGAGGCGGTGCTGTGGTGGGGCTTTTTCTTCCTGGGCCTGGGCTCGCCCCTGGGGCTTTTGGGGCTCGTCAGCCCGCTGGTCATCGGGTTTTTGCTGCTCAAGGTGTCCGGGATCCCAATGCTCGAGGCCAAGTACGCGGGCAATCCCGAGTTCGAGGCCTACAAGGCCGCCACCAGCGCATTTTTCCCCATGCCCCCGCGGTCGGGAGGCGGCGAGGCCCCCGGGAACGGAGGTGAGTCGTGAGCGCGCAGCGCGCCCGTGGGCGCAGAAGCGTGGCCGTCGTCGGCGGCGGTGTGGCCGGGATCGTTGCGGCGCACGAACTCCAGGACATCCGCGACGTGACCATTTTCGAGGCGGCAAACTACCTGGGCGGCCACACCCATACCGTGTCCGTGCCGGGCGGGCCGGCCGTGGACACGGGATTCATCGTCTTCAACGAGGCGACCTACCCCCTTTTCATTCGTTTCCTGGAGGATCTGGAAGTGCCGTCGCGGGAGTCGGAGATGTCCTTCGGCTTTCATTGCGTTGGCTCGGGGCTGACCTACGCCGGTACTGATCTCGGCGGTCTCTTTGCCCGGCGTGCAAATCTGTTCTCCCCCAGGCACTGGCGTTTTCTGGCCGAGATCGTGCGCTTCTGCAGACAGGCCCGGTCCGATCTCAAGGCCGGAGGCGAAGACCTCGGAACCCTCGATGAGTACGTGCGCAGCCGCGGCTTCATGCCTTACATGGTCGAGAATTATCTGCTGCCCATGGCCGCGGCCATCTGGTCCACGCCGGCCGGGCGGGTCGGCAAATTTCCGGCCCTGAGCTTCCTGCGCTTCTTCGCCAATCACGGCCTGCTGTCTCTGGTGGACAGGCCGCGCTGGCGCACGGTCAGCGGCGGCAGCTGCAGCTATGTCCGGGCCTTTTTGCGCCGGTTCCGGGGGACGGTGCGTCTGAATGCTCCCGTGGTCAGGGTCCTGCGCACCGATGACGGCGTTCGGGTCGAGGTGGAGGGCGAGGCGCCCCGCACGTTCGACGAGGTTGTCATCGCGGCCCATGCCGACCAGGCCCTGCGCCTCCTGGGCGATCCTTCGCCTGATGAGGAGCGCCTTCTCGGGGCCTGGACCTACGAGGAGAACAGGACCGTGCTGCACACCGACGAGTCGGTCCTGCCCCCGCAGACGGCGGCAAGGGCCTGCTGGAACTTCCGGCGCGAGGAGGGCGCCACGAGGGTCTACGTCAGTTACTGGATGAATCTGCTGCAGGGGCTGGTCGATGACCGGCAGTTCCTGGTGACCCTGAACCGTCCTTCGGCCTGCGATCCGCGCATGGTGCTGGCCGACCTGGTCTACCACCATCCCGTGTACACGCGGGAGTCCATGGCCACCCAGGCGGAGCTTTCCGCCCTGAACGGGCGGCGCAACACCTGGTTCTGCGGCAGCTATTTCGGGTATGGTTTTCACGAGGACGCGGTGCGGGCGGGACACGAGGCCGCCCAGAGTATCGGGAGGGAAGGATGAATTCACGGAACTATGCGGGAACCCTGCGCCATGAGCGCCTGCACGAGGCCGCCCATGGCTTCGAGTACGGTCTGCACATGTACGCCCTGGATCTGGACGAGCTGGACGAACTGGACCGGTCGAGTTCCGTGTTCGGGCACAATCGCCTCCGCCCGCTGGCCCTGTACGACCGCGACTACCTGTATCCCGGAGAATATCCGCTGCGTTCCAAGGTCCTGCGCGCCCTGAACGAGAACGGCGTGGAGGGCGAGCCTGCCCGTGTGGTTCTGGTCACGGCCCTCAGGGTCTTCAACTATATCTTCAACCCGGCCAGTTTCTTCTACTGCTACGACGCCTCGGGACGGCTCTTCTGCGTATTGGCGCAGGTCAACAACACCTTCTCCGAGACGCACCTCTACGTGCTCGTCCCCGAAGCTGATTCCGGCCGGTTTGGGACGGCCAAGGCCTTTCACGTCTCCCCGTTCTTTCCGCGCCGGGGACGGTATGCGTTCGATTTTTCCGATCTCGGCAGGGAGATGCGCGTCGCGATCACCTATTTTTTGGACGACGAACCGGCCTTGACAGCCTCCTTCGCCGGGACCGCACAGCCCGCCACGCCGGCAAACCTCGCGGCCATGCGTGTGCGCCATCCCCTGCGCGCGGTCATGACCTTCCCGCGCATCGTTGCCCAGGCCGGGCAGCTGTATTTCCGCAGAAAGCTTCCCGTATTTCCCAAACCCGACCCGGCGTCGCCCATGACCATCCGTGAGGCCCCGCCCGGCTGGGCGGACCATCTCGGGAAGAGGGCGGTATGTTCCTTCATGGCCCGTTTGGACCATGGTTCGATGGTCATGACGCTGCCCGACGGTACGCACAGGGCCTTCGGTCCGTCCGACGGCGGCCCGCAAGTCGAGATGACGGTCCTGCGGCCGAGGTTTTTCAGCAGAACCATGCTCGCCGGCGACATCGGTTTCGGGGAGGCCTATGCCGACGGAGACTGGGAGTCCCCTGATCTCCCGGCGCTTCTGAAGCTGCTGGCCCTGCGCGAGGACGTCCTGGACGACCGGGGTTTCCTGCCGGCCTTGGCGGGGCGGCTGCTCAACTTTGCGGCGCACCTGCGACGGCCCAACACCGTGGAGGGCAGCCGCAGGAACATCTCCGAGCATTACGATCTGGGCAACGCGTTCTACCGCCTTTTCCTGGACCCGAGCATGTCCTACTCCGGGGCGCTCTTCCAGCGGCCCGGCGAAAGCCTGGAACAGGCGCAGCGCAACAAGATGGCCGCTGTCATGGACATGGCCGGGATCGGTCCGGACGACCACGTCCTCGAGATCGGCTGCGGCTGGGGCGGTTTCGCCCTGGAGGCGGTCCGCCGGACCGGCTGCCGCGTGACGGGCATCACCATTTCGCGGGAGCAGCATGACCTGGCCCGGGAGCGTGTGCGGGAGGCCGGGCTTGAGGATCGCATCGAAATCCGCCTGGAGGATTACCGGCACGTCCGTGGACAGTTCAGTCGCATCGTCTCCATCGAGATGCTCGAAGCCGTGGGGCACACCAACCTTCCTGCCTATTTTGAGGCCATCGACCGCCTGCTGGCCCCCGGAGGCCGTGCCGTGTTGCAGGTCATCACCATGCCGGACCGCAAGTACACGGCCTATCGCTTCGGTTCCGACTGGATCCGCAAGCACATCTTCCCCGGCGGGCATCTGCCGTCTCTTGGAGCCATGATCCGGGCCATGAGCGCCCGTACCCGGCTGGGGGTCACGCTCCTTCAGGACATCGGGCCCGATTATGCGCTGACCCTGCGCCATTGGCGCCAGGCGCTGCTGGCGCGTCGCGACGAGGTGCTGGCCCTTGGTTTCGACGAGAGGTTCCTGCGGATGTGGGAGTACTATTTCAGTTACTGCGAGGCGGGGTTTGCCTGCCGAACGGTACGCAATTATCAGATGCAGCTGACCAGAATGGGCGATCCTTCGCCCGGGGAGGCCGGATGAAGGGGGGTGGGCTCGGCACGGGCCTGCTCAATTTCATTCTGTTTCAGGCCGGATGGTTCGCCTGTGTCCTTGGCGCTGCGTCCGGAAGACCGTGGATGGGCGCCGGGCTCGGAGCCGCCCTGGCCCTGACGCACCTGGCCCTGTCGCGATCCCCGCGGGACGAAGCCATGCTGCTGGCTGGCGCCCTGGTTCTGGGCGTGCTGGTCGACACGGCGCATGTGCGCATGGGCACGCTGGTCTTCACGGGGGGCATGGTGCATCCGGGCTTCGCCCCGCCCTGGATTCTCGTCATGTGGGTGCAGTTCGCGTCCACGCTGCATTACTCCCTGGGGTGGCTGGAGCGACGGTACGTGCTCGGCGCCTGTCTGGGCGCCGTGGCCGGGGCCGGGGCCTACTGGGCCGGAGTGCGCCTGGGGGCTGCCGATTTCGGGCCGGATACGGCCCAGGCGCTGCTGCGCATCGCGCTGAGCTGGGGCGTGTCCCTGCCGGTGCTGCTGCGTTTGGCCCTGGGGACGGGCAGGGGGCGGGAGGAGACGTACCGGATGTTCTGACGCCCGCCATGTCCGGCGGTTTCGGCGTAGAGGGAAGAAAAGAAAAACGCCCGGGAGGGAGAGCCGGGCGTTTTTCTTTTTTTTGGAGGCTGAACGGTTTGGCTGAGAAGCCAGCTCAGCCAAACCGTTCACGGGCCATGACGCGATAGTCGATGTTCTGATAGCACGCTCGGAGAAAAAAAGTAAATCAAAAAAGATATGTATGACAAAAAAAAGATATTTCGTAAGACGCTGCGGCCACTCTTGAATCGGTCATACGCTGCCGCGGCGGGATGCATATCGCCTCATTGGCCCGCCTTTTGATCTCCATCTCCCAGCAGGAGGTGGATCATGCAGTTTTTTCCCCCGTTGGACGTGAATCCGGGACAGGCTTCCCTGACAAATTCCGGCTTTGGACATGCTGAGCCGAGGAGAGATCAGGATTTTTCCGGAGTTTTGTCCAACCAGATGGAGCGTCACGACGCTTCGAACCCGAATCCGTCGGAGCCGGCTTCCCCGGCCGTCCGGGGGTCCGATGTCCCCCCGGCCCGGGAGCATGGCGGCGTGGACGAGGACGCCGGACGGCCGGTTGCGTCCGGGGCCGGAGAGCGCGGTTCTGAGAGGTCCGAAGAGGCGCGGGAAGAAAAGGCCAGCCGCGGGGACGTGCGTGAGGAACGGCAGGCAAAAGCTGCCGGGGACGAACCGTCCGGGGCAGCCTTGTCCGGGGATGCGGACGGCGCGGAACACGCCGCGGAACACGCCACGGAAGTTTCGTCCGATCCGGAGGCTGGAGCCGAAGGGACTGCGGACGCAGACGCTGCGGTCACGGAAGAGGAGCTTCGCGAGGCCGTTGCCACTCTGGTCCGCCGGGCCGAGGGGTTGGAAGAGACTGTCCCCGGCATTGCGGCGGCAATCAGGGAGGTCCAGGAACTTGTGCGACGGTTTCGGGAGAGTGTTCCGTCTGAACGGGGGGAACTGGGCAAGGTCATTGCCGCCCGTATCCAGGCACTTCGCGAGGAGATGTCTTCCGCGCGGAAGAGGGATGATAACGGGACGATGCAAGAGCGGAGCATGAAGGCCGCGGCCGTTCCTGCAAGGGAGGCCGGCGAGTTTCTTCAAGGCGCTGGAAGGTTTCAGGACGCTCCCGCTTCGGCCCAGAAGGGGAAAGAGAACGGTGATGACACCGCAACCGGGGAACGTCGTCATGTGACCGGCCCAGTCTCGAAGGCCGGGGAAACAGGTTCGGTGTCCGGCTCTGTTTCCGAAACCGCCGAATATTCCGCAGGCCCCGCCGCCGACGCTTCCGTTGAAGCCACTGCCGAATCCGTTCGGGCGCGTGGGGAGACGGGTGCGGCCGAGGCCCGCCCGGTGAATATGGAAAAGAGCACCGCTGTCCATGTTCGGGATGCTGCCGAGGGTGCCGGAGCGGTCCAGCGATCCGACACGGGTGATGCATCTCGTGCGGGAACGGCAGCTGGGCTCACGCCGCGCGAAGGCGAGGCCGACGATGAGGCACTCCTTGCCCGGGAACGCGTCGACAAGACGCCTCATACGGAGGTGCGTGATCATTTGGCCGGCACTCGTAAAGACAGTGAATCGGACGGCGGGAAAACAGATACGCCAGCTGAACTCCGGGAGCGCACTGGGCAGCGTGAGCCGAGGACTTTGCACGATGCCGGCGGAGACGTTGCCCGAGGCCGGGAGACGAAGGTCGCGTCCGAGACCGCTTCCGCAGGTCAGGCGGATCGGGGCGAAGCCGTCAGGGACAGGGGAAGGGATCTGGCCCCTGGGCAGGTCTCGGTGGCCGATGCCGCAGATGAGTCGGGACGTTCCGGAGGGCGTGCGGCTGTGGCCGATGGCGGGGGCGGCCGGAGCCGCGGAGATGCCCGGGAGGGTTTCTTCAGCCCTGGCGACGAGGGTCGGCAGGCTTCAGACAAGACCATGGCCAGGAGCGTGACCACAAAAACCGGCAAAAACGTCCCGGAGGCCCAGCTCCATGCCGCAGGGACAGGGCAGGATTCGCAGCCTGCCGTGCAGCAGCGTCTTGAGGGTCCGGTCAATGCTCGATCCGCCGAGGTATACCGGCAGGTGGAGAGCGGGGCCTTCCGCAACCTTGGCCAGGGCGTCAGACAGCTGGTCATTCGCCTGGACCCTGCGGATCTTGGACAGATCAGCGTAATTCTGCAGGTCAGGGGCAAGGAAGTGCAGGCCGTCCTCAGGGCAAGCAATCAGGAAACATCGCATGCCCTGGGCGAGCAGATGTCCCAACTTCGCGCCCACCTGGAATCCCAGGGGCTCAGAGTGTCCAGGCTTGAGGTCCAGACTCAGCTGGCCGACTCCCAGGAACAGTCCCAATGGCAGGGTGCCGAGGAGCACAATCGCTACCAGGAGAACCGGGAACTGGCCCTTTCCGCCCAGCGGTGGCGCAACATGGGACGCGCGGACTCAGGTCTGGTCCAAGATGTGCAATCTGTCTTCCACAGGGAAAAACTTTCCCAAACCGGATTGGACATTTTTGCTTGAGAGGAGCGGATCATGATTGATGAGATTCTGGCGCAGCAAACCGCATTTTACGGCACCGAGCCATCAACCGCGAGCAGCAGCCTGGACAAGGACGCGTTTCTGCAGCTTCTTGTCACGCAGCTGCAGAACCAGGATCCTCTCAACCCCATGGACGACAAGGAATTCATTGCCCAGCTGGCTCAGTTCTCGAGTCTCGAACAGATGTCCAATGTGTCCGACGGGATTGAATCCCTGGTGAACAAGACGGCCCAGCAGGACATGCTCAGCGCCGTCAACTACATCGGTAAGGAAGTCACGGCCGCGGGTTCGAGTATGAGCGTAAGCGGGTCGTACGTCTCTCCGGTCTATTTCACCCTGGAGAACACGGCTTCCGAGGTTTTCGCCAACATCTATGACGCCAACAACAACCTCGTGCGCACGGAGAAGTTTTCTTCCATGCAGGCCGGGGAATTCGAATTTACCTGGGACGGCACCGACTACAACGGGGATGCGTGCGACAACGGTCAGTACGAAGTCTATTTTTCGGCGGAAAGCGCCACCGGAGACACCGTATTCGTCAATACCGAAGTCACCGGAACCGTGGTCGCCCTGGAGCAGGGCGCCAACGAAGTCAGCTTCACCCTCAACGACGGCCGCACGATCAGTTTCAGCGACATCACGAAGGTCGTGCAGGCGACGGCCACGGAAGAGTAATCACGATTTCACCGCCCGGCAGTGAAACAAGGAGGAAGATATGGGACTCTCAGCGTCAATGTTCTCCGCGACGAGCGGCCTCAAGGCCCACGGCGAGGATATGACCGTCATCGGCAACAACATTTCCAACGTATCCACCATCGGCTACAAGGCTTCGCGCATGTACTTCGAGGATGCCCTGAGCCAGGAAGTGACCACGGCGTCCGGCGTCGGGCAGGTGGGTCGAGGCGTCGCCGTCAGTTCGGTCATGGGTGACTTCTCTCAGGGCTCCCTGGAGAGCACCACGGAGTCCACCGATCTGGCCATCGGCGGCAACGGGTTTTTCGTGGTTTCTCCTGCCGGGCAGGAGCTTAATTATTACACGAGGGCGGGCAGCTTCCGTTTTGACGAGGACGGCTTTCTGGTCAACTCCCAAGGATATCGTGTCCAGGGGTGGGAGGTGCAGGAGGAAAACAACAGCGTCGCGGCCAGTGGGGATACCACTGAAGAGGAGTCCTCCGGCGTTGAGATCCGGGGAGTGCCCCAGGACATCAAACTGGAGAATTTCCAGTCTCCTCCTCAGGCCACGAGCCGCGTGGACATGATCGTCAACCTTGATTCCGCTTCGCAGGACAGCTCCACCGCCGATGGCGACGCGCAGAGCGTCACCCCATTTGATGGCACGCCGTTCACTGCTCTCTTCAACGCCTATGACGCCAATTCCGTGGATGGGGTTCCGCTGGGAGACTCGCGCTACTCCTACCAGTCGACCATCAAGGTTTACGATGACAACGGCACGTCGCATACCCTGACGGTGTATATGGATCCGGTGGAGGATCCCGACGTGACCGACAGCGCGGGTGGCGAGAGGTATTGGGAATACATCATCACCGTGCCTCCGGCCGAGGACAACCGCGAGTTCTGGCTGTCGCAGACGGATACCTCCGCGCGCGGCATTCTCATGGCCGGCACCATGACCTTCAACGCCGCCGGCGAGTTGCAGAATGTTTCCGGCTTCACCATCAACAATCCCTATGACGGAACCGGGGGGCAGGAACCGGACGCTGCCACCAACACGGCCGGCATCTTCGCCTCCGACGCCAGCAGGAGCGAAAACTGGACGCCGGCGAATTTCTCCCAGAACGGGTATCCCATTGTCACAGCGAACTTTCTGGGTGCGGAGAACGCCAGTATCACCGCCACGGACGAGGACACACTGACCACCAGCGTTCCACAGCTCGACCCGAGTTTGACCACAAATACGCCGAGTAACATCGAGATCAATTTCGGCATCCGCAACCGCGCCACGGTCTGGACCGGCGGCCTGGACAGCCTGGCGGATCTGCAGACCCTGATCCAGGACGTGCAGGGTGGAACCGGCGCGAATACGTACGCAACGGCCCAGGACGCCCTGGAGGCCATAAACGGCTTCCAGTCCACGGAGATCAACGCGCTCTCGACCACCAACTATTCCACGGGATCGACCACTATCTTCCAAGCCCAGGACGGCTACACCGCGGGATTTTTGCAGAACATCTCGGTCGACCGCGACGGTGTCATCACGGGCCGGTACTCCAACGGCCAGGTGCTGCAACTCTTCGCCCTGACGCTCGCGACGTTCAACAACAACTACGACCTGTACCGTGAGGGCGGGAACCTCTTCTCCGAGACCCGTTCGTCCGGGCCGCCCATCACCGGCCTGGCCAACACCGGCGGCAAGGGCAGCATCGCTTCCAACTCTCTGGAACAATCCAACGTGGACCTGGCCACGGAGTTCGTGAAGATGATCACCACGGAAAAAGGCTTCCAGGCCAACTCCAAGACGATCACGACTGTCGACCAGATGCTGACCGTCCTGATTCAGCTCAAGCGCTAGAATCGCTAATATCAGGAAATCAAACGAACGGAAGCCCGTGCTGCATGTCGCAGCACGGGCTTCACGTATTTTTGTGGGGACACTTCTAGAGAGCCTTGTTCAGAAAAAGACCGACCATGTTTTCGATGGATGCCGCCAGATCGAGCATCTCGTCGGCGGGTATCTTGCGGATGAGCTTGTCCGTTTTGGGGTCGCGCACCTCCACCTGCACCATGTCCGTGCGCTCGTCGATGTTGAATTTCAGGTTCACCCCGAGGGATGACATGTAGGAGTCCACAGCCTCGGTAAGGTGCTGCAGTTTCTGCAGGGAAATTTCTTCCGCGTCGTTGGATGCGGTTTTTTCGCGCTGGTTCTGGAGTTCGGTTTGAGCCGTGCGGTCCGCGTTCTCCTGGTTGGCCCTTTGCTGCACGATCTGATCGACGGCGGTCAACATATCCTGGGGTTCGAATGCAAGGGCGGTTATTTTCATGGCCGAAGCCTCCTCGTGATATAGTGGTTCATCTTATTGATCGGCCAAAGGTGCGGAAAACTTTAGCTGAGGGGGCAGGCAATTTTGACCTCTTTTTTGACAGTTAGGAGGGGGTGTTTTTTTAAACCTTCTGAAATAAATAAGTTTTTTAAAAATGGCATCAGCTCTGCAATGTCGCGTGTACAACTGCACAAGGAGGTTTTCTCATGTCTTTGGTCATAAATCACAATATGATGGCGATGAACGCCGCCAGAAACTTGTCCCAGTCCTACGGCAATCTTGCCACTTCGACCAGGCGCCTTTCTTCCGGACTGCGTGTCGGGACGGCCGCAGATGACGCTGCCGGTCTGGCCATCCGCGAACTTATGCGTGCGGACATCGCCTCCCTCAATCAGGGCATGCGCAACGCCAATGACGCCATTTCCATGATTCAGACCGCCGACGGTGCGCTGCAGGTCATTGACGAAAAGCTCATCCGCATGAAGGAACTCGCCGAACAGGCCGCCACGGGTACCTACACGTCGGACCAGCGTCTCATCATCGACTCCGAGTACCAGGCCATGGCCTCGGAAATTACGCGAATCGCCAACGCCACGGATTTCAACGGTATCTATCTTTTGAATGGTAATCTTTCGTCCACCACGCACGACGGAAGCGGCCTCAATTCCACCGGCCAGCTCAAGGTGCACTTCGGAACGGGCAACGACTCGGCTGAAGACTATTACTACATCCAGATCGGCAGCGCCACGGCTTCGTCCCTGGGCGTCGGCAGTACGACTTCCGCCGGAACCGCCGGTCACAGCATTTCCACCCAGCAGGCCGCCCAGAGCGCTCTGGACGCCATCAACAAGGCCATTGTCTCCAAGGACAAGATCCGGGCCAGCCTCGGCGGCCTCCAGAACCGTCTCGAGAATACCATCACCAACTTAAGCATCCAGGCCGAAAACCTGCAGGCTGCGGAGTCGCGGATTTCCGACGTTGACGTGGCCCAGGAGATGACCGAATTCGTGCGTAACCAGATTCTGACCCAGTCCGCCGTGGCCATGTTGGCCCAGGCCAACCAGCTGCCGCATATGGCC
>CAZQYA010000068.1:0-15483 GCA_964597325.1 uncultured Desulfovibrionaceae bacterium | reverse complement strand
CATGGGATCCATGGCCAGGGCGCGGGCGATGGCCACGCGCTGCTGCTGGCCGCCGGACAGCTCGGCCGGGTAGAGACGCGACTTGTCGCCGAGACCGACGCGTTCCAACTCGGCCATGCCGCGGTCGCGGGCCTCGGCTTTGCCCATACCCCGCACCTTGCGCAGGGCGATACTGACGTTTTCCAGGGCCGAAAGGTGGTCAAACAGGTTGAAATCCTGGAAGATCATGCCCACGTGCTGACGAAAAGAGCACAGCGCCTTGGCGTCATGCCGGTCCACGTGGCGCCCCTGCAGCTCGATCTCACCGCGATCGGGCATGATGAGGCAGTTCATGCACTGCAGCAGGGTGCTCTTGCCGCCGCCGGAGGGCCCGATGAGGACCTTCATCTCTCCTTCGTACAGGTCCAGGCTCACGGATTTGAGAATGTCGCGTCCGCCCAGCCTGACGGAAAGTCCCTGAACCCGCATGAGGGGGGATTTGTCGTTCCTTTTCATGAGTTAATGCACATACCCTTTGATTCTGACACGTTTTTCCAGAGCCCGCAGGGCCATGACACCGGCCCAGGTCAGGATGAAATAAAGCACCGCCGCGGTCAGGTACATGGGCAGGTGCTGGTAGGTCCGGGAGGCCACGAAATGCGTCCGGGCCATGATCTCGCTGGCGCCGAGCACGAAGGCCAGGGCCGAATCCTTGAGGATAATGGAATATTCATTGGACCAGCCCGGTATGGACAGGCGCAGTGCCTGGGGCAGGATGATGGAACGGATGGCCAGGGCGTCGGACATGCCCAGGGCCCGGGCCGCCTTGAGCTGTCCTTTGGACAGAGAGAGGATGGATCCACGGAAAATCTGCGACTGATAGGCTCCGCTGGTCATGCCGAGCACGATGGTGGCCGCGGCCACGGCGCCCAGATTCAGGCCCAGGAGATTGAACAATCCGAAATAGAAAAGAAAAAGAAGCACGAGAATGGGCACGCCCCGAAAAAACCAGACGTACAGGCCGCTCAGAAAACGCAGCGGAGCGTTGCCGTAGATCTGGGCCACCGCCAGGGGCACCCCGATGAAAAGCCCCAGGAACATGGCCCCGACCACGGCGAACACGGTCACGACGCCGCCTTGCAGGATATAGGGCAGGGCTTCGAGGAGCACGTTCAGGGTTTCCGTCATAAGGGTATCCGTTGGCGTAGGGAGAGGCAAAAAAACGGGAAGGTCGGGACAACGCCTGACCTTCCCGCGACATGCACGAAAGGGGCGACTACTTGTTCAGGTGCTTGTTGATCAGCCCGTCCCAGTAGGGATCGGCCTTGAGCAGCTCGAAGCCTTTGTTCAGGGTGTCCAGCAGCTCCTTGTCTTCCTTGCGCACGGCAGCGCCGAAAGGCTCCACTTCGCCGAATACGCCGATGATCTGCACGGGCTTCTTCTTTTCGGCGTCACGGGCCGGGGGATAGTTCATGCCGGCGGCGTCGATGCGGCCGTTGACCAGGTCCTCGATGGCCATGGGAGCGGAGTCATAGTACTTGATGTTGAACTTCCAGCCCTGCTTGGCCTTCTCGTCGGCCATCCACTTGGCCTCGGAAGTACCGGCCTGCATGCCCACGGTCACATCGCTGGCGTAGATGTCATCAGCCTTGAGGGCGGAGCCGTTCTTCGTGACGAAGACGTTCTTCACTTCCCAGTAGGGAGCGGTAAAGTTGACCTTCTGTGCGCGTTCCTCGGTGATGGTCATGCCGGAGCAGATGAAATCGATCTTCTTTGCCAGCAGGTTGGGGATGATGCCGTCCCAGTCCACGGGCATGTGTTTGACCTTGAAGCCCATCTTGGCCGCGATCCAATCCACGGCGTCCACGTCGAAACCGCTGGCCTTGCCGCTCTGGTCCACATAGGCGAACGGGGGATAGTTGGCGTCGATACCGTTGATCAGGACCTTTTCGGCCATTGCCGGACCGGCAACCATGAACAGCATACAGGCGATCACGAAAACAGCACGTTTCAGCATGATTTCCATCCTCATGAAAAGGTTTGACAAAAAATGGGCTTCCCCCACAAGTACGTCGATGTCGGGCCGACCATGACCGCACCAGGAAACCGCCCAGTCCATACTGCGGCGCACTACGGATAAACCCGAACGATCAGCAGCCTCGCCCCGCAAGAGAGTGGGTATATTCATTTTTCAAAAACCGCAACACGCCCGGGGTCATGGAAAAACAGACGAATCAGAAGAAAGCCTACCTCTTCGGCCTCGCCGCGGTCTGTCTGTGGTCGACCGTGGCCACGGCCTTCAAGCTGTCTCTGCGACATCTCGGTCCGGAGCCCCTGGTGTTCTACGCAAGCCTGACCTCCGCTGCGATCCTCGGCTGCATCCTGGCTGCACGGGGGCGCCTGGGCGAACTGACCGACCTGTCCTGGCGACGGGTCCGCTTCTCCCTTTTCCTCGGCGCTCTGAACCCCTTCCTCTACTACCTTATACTGCTTAGGGCCTACGACCTGCTGCGCGCTCAGGAAGCTCAGGCCATCAACTACACCTGGGCCATCACCATGAGCCTGCTGTCCATTCCCCTCCTGGGCCAGCGCATCCGGGGCCTGCAGTTCGCGGCCATCGGCCTGAGCTATTTCGGGGCCCTGGTCATCTCCACCCACGGCGACCTCCTCGACTTCCGCATGGAGAGCCCCCTGGGTTTCGCCCTGGCCATGGGCAGCACCGTCATCTGGGCCCTGTTCTGGATCTTTAGCGTCAAGGATGACCTGGAGCCGGTCCTGCGCCTCTTCCTTAATTTCTGCTGCGGCGCCGTCTACACAGGCGCCTGGGCCCTGCTGGCCGGTTTCCCCCTGGCCCCGAACCTGCCCGGACTGCTGGGCGCGGCCTACATCGGCGCCTTCGAGATGGGCGTGACCTTCGTGCTCTGGATGGCGGCCCTGCGCCTGTCACGCACCACAGCTCAAGTCAGCAACCTCATCTATCTGGCGCCCTTCCTGTCCCTGTTCATCATCCACGTCCTGGTAGGCGAGGCCATCCTGCCCTCCACCCTGGTCGGGCTCGGTTTCATCCTGGCCGGGACAGCGGTGCAGAAAGCCGCCGACAGGCAGGAAACGCCATCGTGAAGCGGGGCAGGATGTCCCGCAGAAAATTCCTGATTATCCTGGCCGCCTGCGCTGCGCACCTGCAGGCCTGCGCACCACCGCGACCGCGTCGCAGGATCGTCTGCCCCTACCCCATGTAGCAGGAAAGGCACCCGGCCGCACGCCCGCACAACCCATGCCGAGAGATCTCATGCATCCTCTGATCCTTCACCACGACCCGGACCGTGAATACTTTTTCCGCGAAGGCTGCTTCATCACGGAACTGTCCAACGGCGAACACGACCCCTGCGTCTCCCTGGCCCGGGCCCGGGTCGAGCCCGGGCGCACCACGACCTGGCACACCCTGTCGGGCACCACCGAACGCTACGTCATCCTGGACGGCCGCGGACGCGTCGAAATCGGAGATCTCCCGCCCCGTGACGTGAAGCCCGGAGACGTGGTCATCATCCCCGCCGGATGTAGGCAGCGCATCGCCAGCACTGGCGCAGGAGACCTGATTTTCCTGGCCGTATGCACCCCGCGCTTCCGGCCCGAAAACTACGCGGACCTGCAGGGCTGAAAGCCTCCGGCACCCTGCGGCGAAGCAACCGCCCTTGCCGCTGCCACGGCGAAGCGCTATCGTAACGCCGTCCTTTCCATCACCCACAAGGAACCGGGGAACCGCAATGCATCAAAGCGACATCGCTCTCATCGGCCTGGCCGTCATGGGCCAGAACCTCGCCCTGAACATGGCCCGCAACGGACACTCCGTCACGGTCCACAACCGCACCTGGGAAAAGACCGAGGCCTTCATGGCCGGTCCGGCCAAAGGCGCGGACATCATTGCGGCCATGGACCTGAAGGCCTGCGTCGCCTCCCTCAAGCGGCCCCGCAAGGTCTTCCTCATGGTCAAGGCCGGTGCGGCCGTGGACGCCGTGCTGGACGAACTGGTTCCGCTCCTGGAACCGGGGGACCTGGTCATGGACGGCGGCAACTCCCATTTCGAAAGCACGACCGCACGCATCATCCGTTTGCGGGAAGCCGGCATTTCCTTCCTGGGCGTAGGGGTATCGGGCGGTGAAAAGGGCGCGCTCCTGGGGCCGAGCATCATGCCCGGCGGCCCTCGGGAAGCATGGCAACAGGCCCGCCCCGTGCTCGAAGCCATCGCCGCCAGGGCCGGCGACGGCCGCCCTTGCGCGGCCTACATGGGGCGGGACGGGGCCGGACATTTCGTGAAGATGGTCCACAACGGCATCGAATACGGCGTCATGCAGCTCCTGGCCGAAATCCATGATCTGCTCCGACGCGGGCACGGCATGATGGACGCGGCCCAGGCCGAGGTCTTCGACGACTGGAATTCCGGGCCATGTGCCTCGTACCTCCTGGAGATCACCGCGGACATCCTGCGCAGCAGCGACGCCCGGACCGGCGGGCCGGTCCTGGAGACCATCCTCGACACGGCCGGCAGCAAAGGGACCGGCCTGTGGACTTCGGGCAGCGCCCTGACCCTGGGCGTGCCCGTGCCGACCATCACCGCCGCCGTGGAGGCGCGCATGCTCTCCGCCCGCAAAGACCTGCGGCAGGCGGCCGCGCCCCTGCTGCCCGGCCCCGTCGGGATTTCTGGCCCGGCCGACGTCGACAGCCTCGGGCGGGCCCTGTTCATGGCCACCCTTGCCGCCTATGCCCAGGGCTTCTCCCTGCTCCGCGCGGCCGAGCGGAACTGGAACTGGGGCCTGGACCCGGCGGCCATCGCCAGGATCTGGAGGGCGGGATGCATCATCCGCGCCGCCTTCCTGGACGACCTGGCCCAGGCCTACGACAAGGCCCCGGACCTGGAAAACCCGCTCCTCTCAAGCATCATGGACGCTCCCCTGGCCTCGGGCCACGGGGCCCTGCGACGAACCGTGGCCCTGGCCGCGAAATCCGGCGTTCCAGTGCCGGCCCTGTCCGCTGCCCTGGCCTACTACGACGCCCTGCGCAGCGACCGGCTGCCTGCGGCCCTGATCCAGGCCCAGCGGGACTACTTCGGCGCCCACGGCTTCCAGCGCACGGACATGCCGGGCACCTTCCACGGCCCCTGGCCGAAATAAAGGAAGGCGCCGAAAATCCGGCGCCTTCGCGTACAATCGGCTCTGTGCAGCCAGGTCATTCCACGGGCACGAGCAGACTCTCGCCCGTCATCTCCCCAGGCGTGGGCAGGCCCATGATGTGCAGGATGGTCGGGGCCACGTCGGCCAGACGCCCGTCCCGCACCCGGTAGTTTCCGTGCCCCACGTAAACGAAGGGCACGGGGTTGAGGCTGTGGGCCGTCTTCACGTTGCCGTTCTCGTCGAGCATGTCCTCGGCGTTGCCGTGATCCGCCGTGACCAGCAGGCTTCCGCCGGCCCTGTCCACGGCATCCATGACCCGTCCCAGGCACTGGTCCACGGCCTCGCAGGCCTTGACCGCGGCCGGGATGACGCCGGTGTGTCCGACCATGTCCAGGTTGGCGAAATTGCACACGATCAGATCGTGATTCCCTGCCTCTAGAGCCCCCACCAGGGTATCCGTGACCTTGAAGACGCTCATCTCCGGCTTGAAATCGTACGTGGGCACGTCCTTGGGCGACGGCAGCAGTTCGCGATCCTCGCCGGGAAACGGAGTTTCCTGGCCGCCGTTGAAGAAATAGGTCACGTGGGCGTATTTCTCGGTTTCGGCTGTGCGCAGCTGCGTCAGCCCGTGCTCGGAGACCACCTGTCCCAGAATTCCTTCCAGGGTAACGGGTGGGAACAGAACCGGCACGTCGAAGTCCTTGTCGTAACGGGTCATGGTCGCAAACGCCGACAGGGCGAGCCTGCGCGGACGGTCGAAGCCCGAGAACTCCTCCATGCTCAGTGCTCTGGTCAGCTCCCGCGCCCGGTCCGCCCGGAAATTGAAGAAAAGCACGGCATCGCCGTCCTCCACGAGCCCTGAAGGATGCCCGTTGGTCATGATGACGCGCGGCACGACGAACTCGTCATTCTCCCCGGCCTCATACGCATCGCGCACGGCCTGGGCCGCGCTTGGCGCCGTGGGGCCCTGGCCCGCGGTCAAAACGGCATAGGCCTTCTGCACCCGGTCCCAGCGCTGGTCGCGGTCCATGGCGTAGTAGCGCCCGGACACGGACACAATGCGACCCGCGCCAAGCCTTTCCAGATCGCTTTCCAACGCCTCGATATAACCCAGGCCGCTGCGAGGCGGCGTGTCACGGCCGTCCAGAAAGGCGTGAATGCAGATATCCTTCACGCCCCGGTCGGCCAGAGCCCGCACCAGGGCCACCAGGTGACTCTGCATGCTGTGCACCCCGCCGTCGGAGACCAGCCCCATGAGATGCACCTGACCCGTGCCGGCCAGGGCCTTGGCGGCCAGGTCACCGAGCACGGGATTGGCGGCCAGGGAACCGTCCTCGATGGCCAGGTTGATGCGCATGATGTCCTGATAGACGATGCGGCCAGCCCCGAGGTTCAGATGCCCCACCTCGGAGTTGCCCATCTGCCCGTCGGGCAACCCCACGTCGCGGCCCATGCATTTGAGTTCGCCCTTGGGGTGATTTGCCAGGAGCGCATCCATGTTCGGGGTGCGGGCCAGACTCACGGCGTTGCCGGGCCCGGACGCGGCCTTGCCCCAGCCGTCCAGGATCAGCAGCACGCAGGGCTTCTTCATTGACCGGCTCCCGCCGTGACCGCTTCAGGGAGGGCCATGGCAGGCGCCTTGGCGTAGAGCCCTTCCACATTGTAAAGGGTGCGGGTTTCTTCCTGGAAGATGTGCACGATGACGTCATTGCAGTCCACCAGGATCCACTGCCCGGACTGCATGCCTTCAACCCCTAAATACTCCCAATTTCTTTCGCCCAGGCGCAGCATGACCTCGTCCGCCAGGCCCTGGGCGTGCCGGGCCGAACGTGCCGTGACGAATATCATGGCCTCCGTAAGAGGCGAGAGGCCGCGCACGTCCAGCGCCTTGATGTCCGTTCCTTTCTTGTCCGCGAGCCAGGTCGCGATCTGACCGATTTTCTCTTCCATATTTTCTGGATGTTCTCCGTTCTTGATGAAGTGTTGCTCAAACGTTCACTGGCTACGCCAAAACGCCTCACAGGGCAATGCGCCAAACCTTGACGAACATGCCCGGTCGAGGCATAGGACGCTTATGCCACAATATAGTATCGATTCATCGCGATTCGCGATATTTACCGGCCCCTTCCGAAGAGGGGCCACGGTGTAGCGCCGGACGCGCGAGAAATTCAGTTGCCGTGAACAGCCCCCCTTGTTCACGGCTTTTTCATTTTTTCACCTGGAGGTTCAGTCATGCTGTTCGACGTCGCCAACGAAACCATGCCCCGGGAAGACCTCGAAGCCCTGCAGCTTCGCCGGCTGAAAACCCTGGTCGAGAAGGTCTACTACAACGTGCCCTTCTACCAGAACAGATTCAACGAGATGAATCTGCGCCCGGAGCACATCCGCACCCTGGACGACCTCAAATACCTGCCCTTCACGGAGAAGCAGGATCTTCGCAACAACTACCCCTTCGGCCTCTTTGCCGTACCCAGGGACAACGTGGTGCGCGTGCACGCCTCCTCGGGAACCACGGGCAAGGCCACGGTGGTGGGCTACACCCAGCGAGACGTGAACACATGGTCCGAACTCATGGCCCGGTCCCTCATGTGCGCCGGCGCCAGCCGTCGGGACATCGTGCACAACGCCTACGGCTATGGGCTCTTCACCGGGGGGCTGGGCATGCACTACGGTGTGGAACGCCTTGGAGCCACAATCCTGCCCATCTCCGGTGGCGGCACGCGCCGTCAGGTCATGCTCATGCGCGACTTCGGCTCCACCATCCTGTGCAGCACCCCGTCCTACGCCCTGTTCCTGTACGAATCCATCATCGCCGCGGGCATGAACATCGAGGACCTGAAACTGCACACCGGTATCTTCGGGGCCGAACCCTGGAGCGAAAAAATGCGTGCCGACATCGAGTCCAAGCTGCAGATCAAGGCCCTGGACATCTACGGCCTGTCCGAAATCATGGGCCCCGGTGTGGGCATGGAGTGCTGCGACGCCCAGGACGGCCTGCACATCTGGGAAGACCATTTCCTCATGGAGATCATCGACCCCGAAACGGGCGAACAACTGCCTCTGGGCGAAACCGGCGAGCTGGTCATCACAACCATCAGCAAGGAAGCCCAGCCCCTGATCCGCTACCGCACCCGGGACATCACGCGCATCGAGGCCATCCCCTGCCGCTGCGGGCGCACCCACCGACGCATCACCCGCATCCAGGGCCGCAGCGACGACATGCTCATCATCCGCGGCGTGAACGTGTTCCCGCAACAGATCGAGACCATCCTCCTGGAAACTCAGGGCGTGGCACCGCACTATCAGCTCATCCTTACACGGGAGGGCAGCCTGGACATGCTCGAAGTCAAGGTCGAAGTGGACGAAAAGCTCTTCTCCGACGAAATCAAGCATTTACAGCGTATCGAAGCCAAGATACAAAAGAACATAAAGGAATTTCTCGGCGTCACCGCCAAGGTGACCCTCTCCGAACCGCGGAGCATCGAACGCTCCGAGGGGAAGGCCAAGCGCATCATCGACCTTCGCAACGCGTAATCAACCGGCAGGCGCGGAACAAACCGCGCCCGTAGCCCCCTACCGGGAGGAACCATGAAAGTTGAACAGATCTCCGTATTTCTGGAAAACAGGGCCGGTCGCCTGGCCGAAGTGACCAAGACCCTGGCCGAGAACCAGATCAATATCCGGGCCCTTTCCCTGGCCGACACCTCCGACTTCGGCATCCTGCGGCTCATCGTCACGGACAACGAGAAGGCCAAGGAGGCCCTCAAGGCCAAAGGTTTCACCGTGGGCCGCACCAACGTCGTGGCCGCGGAGGTGGGGGACAAGCCCGGCGGGCTGCACACCATCCTCGGAATGCTCAACGACGGCGGCGTCAACGTCGAATACATGTACGCCTTCGTGACCCAGAGCGGACACAACGCCATCCTCATCTTCCGCTTCGACAGGACGGACCAGGCCATCGAAGTGCTGCAGAAGAACAACGTACGCATCCTCTCTGGCGAGGAACTCTACTCCCTGTGATCCACGCTCGACGCGGCCCCCGTCCCTGGACGGGGGCTTTTTTCTTCTCCCAAGCGCGCATCCGTGGCGGCCTCAAGATTGCCGACAGTCGTTGCCACGGATTCGTTGATGGCGTATACGGACATATCCATCCGAAAATCGCGTATCCGGAGTCCGCACGCCTGTCATGCTGAAGAACCTGCCCCGCCCGATTCTCCGCAGAGCCCTGGTCCTGCTGACCCTCTACCTCGGTGTGGTCGTGGCCATGACCCTGGCCGGGCCGGCCACCGAGAATGCCAAGACCATGAAAACGACGGACCAGCGCCTTTTTTCGGCCGCCAGAAGCCTCCCCCTGCTGCTGGCCGAGGACTTTCACGACAGGGCCCTGGACTCCTCCTCCATCGGCTTCGACGAGGAACTCGCCAACCGCGAGGCGTTCAATGCCTTCGCCAAGGCCAACGAACTGATCTACGTCTACACCCTCGTGCACAAAGACGGGGGACTTTTCTTCTCCGCACCCACGGTCACCGAGGAGGAAGCCAGGGAGCGGAAATCCTGGTATTTCTTCCCCTATACCGAGCCCCCGCCCGAATTTGCCAAGGCCCTCGAAACAGGCACGGACATCGCCATCTCCTACAGCGACGAATGGGGTGACTTCCGAACCTGCTGCGCCTTCGAGACGAGCCCGGGCGGCAGGCCCTACCTGACCTGCGCCGACATGGAAATCCGCAAACTCGAGAAGATCAACGCCGTGCACCTGCTGACCGGACTGGGCGGGGCCCTGATCCTCATGAGCTTCCTCTTTCCCGCCGCCCTGCTCATCCGGCGCTTCTACCGCATGCATATCGCGGAACTCGACGCTTCCCACGACGTGACGCGCACCCACCTGGACATGCTCGACAACCTCATCCAGGGGCTGCCCATGGGTCTCGTGGTCATCCAGCCGGACAACAAAGTCAGCCTGGTCAACCCGGCCTTCACCCATCTGACCGGCTACCGTCTGGAGGACGTCAGCACCCGCAACAGCCTGTTCCGCAGGGCCTTTCCCGACATCCGGGCACGCGCACGCGTCCTGCGTGTCTGGGCCCAGAGACTGAGGGGCGTCGACGGCGAGCCCACCCTGGCGGAAGTCAGTTGCAAGGACGACTCGACCAAGCTCTTCAACATACAGGGGAGACGCCTGGAGGACGGCCGCACCCTGGCCATCCTGGAGGACGTGACCGAACGCATCCAGGCCCAGCAACGCCTGGAGCGCAGCGAGGAGCAACTGCGCCTCACCCTCGACAACCTCCAGGTCGGCATCGCCGTCGTGGACATCGAAGACGAACGCGTGACCTACGTCAATCCGGCCCTGCTGAACATGACGGGGCGCGATTGGGATGAACTCGTGGGCTCGTCCTGCCGAAAATTCATCTGCCACGCTGGGGAGGGCGTCTGTCCGGCCATGGACAACGGCGGCCGAATCACCGGGCACGAGATCGAACTCATGGGCAGGGACGACTCCCCGCTTCAGGTCCTCAAATCCGCCATCCTGACGGAAATCGGTGGACGACAGGCGTTCATCGAATCCTTCGTGGACATCACCAGGCAAAAGCTGACCGAGGCCGAACTGCTCCGGGCAAAGAACGCGGCCGAAGCCGCCAGCAGGGCCAAGTCCGAGTTCCTGGCCGTCATGAGCCACGAGATCCGCACCCCCCTGAACGGAATCCTGGGCTCACTCCAGGTCATGCAGAACCTCGAACCCGAAGCCATGGACAGATTCATCGCCATGGCCATCGACTCGGGCCGCAGCCTCCTGACCATCCTCCAGGACGTCCTGGACCTCTCGGCCATGGAAACGGGCTCCCTGGAACTTTCGGACAACGTCTTCGTCACCCGCGAGTTGATCCAGCCCGTGCGGGGCGCCCTTCATGAAGAAGCCCAGGGCAAGGGACTCATGCTCACCGTGACCATCGACCCCGCCGTGCCCGAAAAGCTGACGGGCGATGTGCGCAGAATCCGCCAGGTGCTTTTCAACCTCGTGGGCAACGCCATCAAATTCACCCGCAAGGGCAGCGTGAACGTGGACATCTCCGTGCTGCCCCACCGCAACGCGGCCGGGCGGGGCCTGGTCCACTTCCAGGTCCGCGACACGGGCATCGGCATCGAGGACGAAAAGCTCGCCACACTCTTCGAACCCTTCACCCAGGCCGACATGGCCTCCACCAGGGGATACGGGGGGCTGGGTGTCGGCCTGACCATTGTCAAACGCCTCCTGAACCTCATGAACTCGGGCCTCTGTCTGAACTCCGAGCCAGGACAGGGCACCGAATTCCACTTCGTGCTGCCCCTGATTCCCGCTCCGGGGGAGACTTCCCCGCTTGGCTAGGCACCCTGCATCCGCGTGCTCGTGCCGGCACACCTCCCCTTGCCCCACAGGTGCAAAGGGTGCAGAATAACGGCCCGCATATCCCGAAAACCGGACACGTCACTCATGGACCACTACTCCCGCTCCGCCCGCACGGCCTATTCCGGCCTGAACCTGAACCGCAAGCCCCGAACGCAATCCCCGGACGACGTCACGGTGCCGGCGCGACAGGCGTTCATCGTGGTCCGCGGCGACGAGGTACTCTTTGACCCGGACCAGGACGCCCCGCTGCTGCTCACGCCGGGAATGCTCGCCGACTGCAGCGAAATCCTTGAGGAAACCATCCCCCTGGGCGACGACGGGGAGACGAGCTACTTCGCCCTGAGCCTGGACCGGCTGTCCGGGAACACGGCCCATTGCCTGGCCGCTTTGGGAACGTTTTTTCACCTGCGCGCCAGGACATCGCTTCTGCCTCCCTCCACGGCCGCACTGCTCGGCTATGCCCGGACCGCGGCCGACTGGCACAGCCGGACCCGCTTCTGCAGCCTCTGCGGCCATCCGACGACTCCGCGCCCCTTTTCCACGGCCCGTGTCTGTACCAATCCGGACTGCGGCGCCGAACATTTTCCACGCGTCAACCCGGCCATGATCGTCCTGGTGCACCGCCGGGACGGCGATGAGGAATACTGCCTCCTCAGCCGCCAGAACGGCTGGAAATCCCGCGTGTACTCGGCGGTTTCAGGATACGTCGAACCCGGGGAAAGCGCCGAGGACGCCGTGCTGCGGGAAGTCATGGAAGAAACCGGAATCGCCGTGACCGACATCCGCTACTTCTGCTCCCAGCCCTGGCCCTTCTCCAACTCGCTCATGCTCGGATACCACGCCAGGGCGACATCAACCCGCATCCAGTTGGACGAAACCGAACTCGAGGACGCGCGCTGGTTTGCACGCTCGGACCTGCCGAACCTGCTGAACACGGGCGAACTCGTCCTGCCGGCATCCGAGACCATCGCCCGCCATCTCTTCGACGCCTGGTACGCCGCCGACCTCAAGCGCTGAGACACGCTGCACGGTCTGGGCGTTGCGTACCCATGCCGATTGTGATTAAACATGACCCTGCGGGCTGCCGTCCGCCATACCAACACGGGAGAAAGCACATGGGTAAACGACTGTTACTGGCCGGAGGCGGCCATGCGCACATGACCATCCTGGCCCACATCCGGGACCTGGTCCGGGAGGACCATGAGGTCATCGTGGTCCAGCCCTCGGATTTCCACTACTACTCCGGCATGGGACCGGGCATGCTCGGCACCTCCTACACACCCGACGAGATCCGCTTCGCCACCCGCTACGTGGTGGAACGCCAGGGCGGCGTGTTCATCCGCGACAAGGTCGCACGCATCGACGCCGAAAACCGCGCCGTGACCCTGGATTCCGGACGCACCCTGGAATACGACGTGCTGTCCTGCAATGCCGGCAGCTTCATCCCCTTCGACAATATCCACGGTGACACGTCCAGCGTCTTCACCGTGAAGCCCATCGAACGCCTGCAGGAGGCGCAGCGGGCCGTCGTCACCCTTTGCGCAACGCGCACCAGGGCGCACATCGCCGTGATCGGGGGCGGCCCCGCAGCCCTGGAGATCGCCGGCAACGTGCGCAGGCTCGCCCGCCTCAGGGGCCAGCATGCGCCGCGCATCACCCTGTTCGCCGGCCGGGGGCTCCTGGGACGCCTGCCCGACAAGATCCGGAACATGGCGCGCACGTCCCTGGAACGTCAGGACATCGAAATCCGCGAGGACGGCTATGTCCAGGAGATCCGCAACGGCGTCATCCTCCAGGGCGGCCAGTCCCACCATCCGGACCTCGTGTTCGTGGCCACGGGCGTGAAGCCGTCACGCCTCTTCGCCGACTCGGGGCTGCCCACGGGCCAGACCGGCGGACTCCTGGTCAACGAACGGCTGCAGAGCGTCGCCCACCCGGAAATCTTCGGCGGCGGGGACTGCATCGACTTCGAACCCCGACCGCTCGACAAGGTCGGCGTCTATGCCGTGCGCGAGAACCCGGTCCTCTACCGCAACGTGCGGGCCACCCTGAACGGCAAACGCCTGACGACCTTCGACCCCGGCGGCAGCTACCTTCTGCTCTTCAACACGGGCGACGATACAGCCATCTTCAGCAAAGGCCCCCTGGCCTTCCGCAACGGTCTGGCCTTCACTTTAAAAGACTTCATCGACCGGCGCTTCATGCGCCATTTCCAGGCCCTGGAAAAATAATCGCCCATGCGCCTGTCCATCTCCAAACTGGACAAATCCTTCCAGGGCGTTCCCGTGCTCCAGGACGTCGGCTTCGACGTGGAGCACGGGGAACTTGTATCCATCATCGGTCCGTCCGGTGTGGGCAAGACCACCCTGCTGCACATCATCGCCGGGCTGGAACGCCCGGACAGGGGTGACGTGTCCACGGACCGGCCCATCACCAGACAGACTCCGGCCATCCTCGTCTTCCAGGACTACGTCCTCTTCCCGAACATGACCGTGTTCGACAACGTGGCCTTTGGTCTGCGCGCCCGGCGCCTGCCCCGCTCCGAAACGCGCGACCGGACCATGGCCATGCTCGGCTATTTCCATCTGACGGACCGCGCCCGGGCCTACCCGGCCCAACTCTCGGGCGGGCAGAAGCAGCGCGTGGCCCTGGCCAGGGCCATGGTCGTGGAACCGGCCCTGCTGCTCCTGGACGAGCCCTTCGCCAACCTCGACCGCAATCTCAAGATGGAGACCGCCCTGTTCATCCGGGCGACGCAGCGCGAATTCTCCACCACCACCATCAGCGTGACCCACGACCTGGAGGAGGCACTGGCCATGTCCGACCGCATCGGCATCATGCTGGGCGGCAGGCTGCGTCAGTTCGCCAGCCCCAGAGACGTGTACCTTCGTCCGGCCGACGAGGAAACCGCGCGCTTCCTCGGCCCCGTGAACCGCGTGGACAGGAGCCTGGCCGCAGAACTGGGCCTGCCCCCGGAGACGACCATGCTGCGCCCGGAGTCCCTTTGCCTGACCGTCTCCGACGACGGCCAGGGACGCATCGAGGACGTCCACTTCGCAGGGCATTACATCAGCTACAAAGTGCGCCTGCCCGATACCGTGCTGACCGTGTACAGCCTCTCCCCCGTGGGCGAGCAAGGCCAGCGCGTCAGGGTCGGCCTGTGCACTGCCGGCGGCCCGCCCGGGGCACCCGAAGGCCCGAATATTTCACCCACACCCCGGAGGTGACATGAACCGCAGACTTCTCCTCTTCCTGACCTGTTTCCTGGCCCTGACCGGAACCGTCCGCGCCGGAGGCGACATCGACGCCATGACCCACGCCGACATGCTCAAAGCCGCCAGGGGCACCGAGGTCCGCTGGCACATGTGGGGCGGCAGCGACCAGATCAACGCCTGGGTGGACGGCTACGTGGCCGCCGAGGCCAAAAAACGCTTCGACATCACCCTGGTACGCGTGCCCATGGACGCCGCCGTGTTCATCAACAAACTTCTGACGGAAAAGGCGGCCGGACGGGACACGGGAACCATGGACCTGTTGTGGATCAACGGCGAAAATTTCAAGAACGCCCGGCAGGCCGGCCTGCTCTACGGGCCGTTCCTGGACAGGATGCAAAACTTCCGGGATTTCTACGATCCCGAACAGTCCCGCTACGATTTCGGTTTCCCGGTGGACGGCTTCGAGGCGCCCTACGGGCGGGCCCAGTTCGTGTTCGAGTACGACAGCGCCAGGACGCCCCAGCCCCCGCGCACCTTTGCCGAACTCAAGGCCTGGATTCTGGCCAACCCCGGCCGGTTCACCTACCCCCAGCCCCCGGACTTCACGGGCTCGGCCTTTATCCGCCAGGTGTTCTACGCCACCACCGGCGGCCACGAGCAATACATGGACGGCTTCAATCCCGACCTCTACGCCAAGAACGCCCCGCTCGCCTTTGCCTGGCTCAGCGAGCTT
>CAZQYA010000067.1:0-15587 GCA_964597325.1 uncultured Desulfovibrionaceae bacterium | reverse complement strand
CAGCGACGCTCCAGGCACACGTCATTCCCGCGAAGGCGGGAATCCACCGTGGAAATGATCGTGTCCGCGGGATATGTCTGCCAATTTCAGCGTTGCTTACGAGTGTCTGGAACACTCCTCCAGCAGATACAGGATGTTGCGGTACGGTATTCCCCCGTGCAGGGTCAGACCGATTTCGCACGTCCTCGAAGTGGAATAGCCTTCACTGCAATCGCGGATCTGTTCCGCCAGCCCTTCCAGGGCCGAGGCATTGAGTTCCGGGCGGTGAAACCCCTTGTCCCCCGAGAAGCCGCAGCACAGGATGCCCTGGGGCAGAACCACCTCCCGGGCCAGGTTGCGGGCCAGGTCGGCAAAGGCGTCGGCCAGGCCCATGAGGCGGGTGGAGCATGTCGGATGCAGGGCGATGCGTCGGTCGGCAGGGGTGAAATGCAGGCGCGGCAGCAGGAAGGTGCGCGCGAATTCCACGGGCTCAAAGAGGTCCAGGCCCTTCATTTCCTTTTTCATGCGCGCCAGGCACGGGCTGGTATCGCACAGCACAGGGAAGCGGCCGTGGTTTGTGGCTGAACGCAGGGCGTCTTCCAGCTCCAGGAGCTTCTCCGTTGCCTGCGCATAAAGCCCTTTGGTCTCGAAGGCCTTGCCGCAGCACAGGTTGCTGACGTTTTCCGGGATGCGTACGTCGAACCCGGCGCGTTCCAGCAGGCGCACGGTCACCCGGATGAGGTCTTCGGAACGGCTGGTCCGGGTGTCGCCCATGGTCCGCGTCGCGCAGGACGGCAGGTAGACGACGGTTTCCCGGTTTCTTCCGGGGCTGATCGTACTCCGTATGGCGGTCGCGGGCCTGGGCAGGGCCGGGTTCCAGAGGGGAAGGCGTCCGCCGCTCATGCGCGTCAGCGTGCGGCTCAAGGCTTCGAGCCTGTCGGCGCCAAGAGTCAGGTGCGCCAGGTCGGCCGCACCAAGCACGGTGCGGACGGCGGCCGAGGTCACCGCAAAGCGCTGCGCCACGGTTTCCGCGACGGTTCGTGAAGCGGGTGAGAGGGCGTCGTGGCGCAGGTCCCGGATAAAGGACGCCACGTCGATGGCCAGGGGGCAGCGCGTGGTGCACAGGCCGTCCGTGGCACAGGTGGATTCGCCCAGTTCACGGAAGACGCTGCGCCATTGCCGCGCCTCATCATCCTGTCCGGCCTGTTCCAGACGTGTGATCTCCCGCCAGGCGGCAATGCGCTGGCGCGGCGTAAAGGCCATGTGCCGGGACGGGCAGACGGGCTCGCAGAAGCCGCAGTCCACGCACATGTCGATGCGCGGATGGCTTGTCAGGGGCTCCTTCAGGCCGCGCAGGTGGGCGGAGGGGTCCTCGTCGAACATGACGCCGGGGTTGAGGATGCCGTGGGGGTCCAGAATGGATTTGATTTCGCGCATGGCTGCGTAGAGCGTGTCGCCCCATTCCTGGCGTACGTAGGGGGCGATGGCGCGCCCTGTGCCGTGTTCGGCCTTGAGGGAGCCGTCGAAGTCGCGGGTGATGAGCAGGGCCAGGTCGTCCAGGAAGCGGTGCAGGCGGTCCAGCTCGCGCGGGTCGCTGATGCGCGTGGGCAGGGTGAAGTGGAAGTTTCCGTGAAAGGCGTGGCCCATGATGCCGGCCTCGTAGCCGTGGCGCTCGAAAAGCCGTTGAAAGGCCGCGCAGCCCTCGGCCAGTCGCTCCACCGGGATGTTGATGTCCTCGGTGATGACGAACTCGTCGGCGGCGCGGAAGCTGGTCACGGCCGAAAACAGGCCGCGCCTGACGGCCCAGAGCCGCTCGCATTGGCTTTCATCGCTCGTGAATTCCGGCGTTCCGACCTGCTCGATGTCCGCCAGGGCCTCGAGGATGGCTTCAGTATTTTGCCGCAGGGCCTGGGCGTCCGCGGCCCTGGTCTCCATGAGCACGGCGCAGGCCGTGGGCCCGAGGGTGCGCAGCAGGGGCGGGGCAGCGGGCAGGGTCTCCACGGCACGGATGGCCGTGCGGTCCAGCAGCTCTGCGGCCTGCACCGGACATCCGCCGCGCAGGGCCATGACCGCGCGGGCGGCGGCGTCCAGGTCCGGAAAGATCATCAGGGCCGTGGCGCGCAGGGGCATGAGCGGGATCGTCTCCAGGGTCACGGAGCTGACGAATCCCAGGGTTCCTTCGGAGCCGATCATGAGATGCGTCAGGATGTCGAGGGGATCCTCGAATTCCGTCAGGGCGTTGAAGGAATAGCCCGTGGTGTTCTTGATGGAGTATTTGCGCCGGATGCGTTCGACCAGGGCCGCATCGGCCATGATCCCCCGCCGCAGTCCGGCCAGGCGCTCAAGCATGTGCCCGTGGCTGATGCGGAAGGCCGTGACGCCCGCCGGGTCGGAGGTGTCCAGGACCGCGCCGTCGGCGAGAATGAGGCGCATGTCGCGCATGGTGGCGAAGGTGTTCTGGCCCACGGTGCAGCACATGCCCGCGGCGTTGTTGGCCACCATGCCGCCGATGTTCGCGGCCGAGGCCGACGCCGGGTCCGGTCCGATGCGGAAGCCCCATGGCGCCAGGGCCGCGTCAGCCTCGCCGCCCGTCAGGCCGCAGCCGAGGCGGATGCGCCTGCCGCCGTCCAATACCTCGTGCGTCCGCCATCTGGGGCCGCGGATGCGCGCGACAATGCCCTCGCCGGTGACCTGTCCGTTCAGGCTCGTGCCCGCGCCGCGAAAGGTCACGCCCATGCCCTGGCCGGGCAGCAGCGCCAGCACGGCCCGCACCTCGGCTTCACTCTCCAGGTCGATCACGGCCTGGGCGCGCGGGGTGTAGATGCTCGCGTCCAGGGCGAAGACGCGGGTGCGGATCGGATCGCTGTGCAGTCGGTGTGGCGGCAGGATGCGTTCGAGTCCGGCGCGGAGGTGAGAGGGCAGCATGGGCGCTCCATAGCAGGTCGCCTCCAAAATGGCGATCTACCGCGTCAGCGAAAAAATTCAGACCGCGCATCTGCGGAATACACTGCGCGCCCTGGATTTTTTCGCTTCCTTGCATCTCACCATTTTGGAACGGCCTGCATGTTTTGATTTTTCAACAGTCAGATAAGGTCATGCCCCGGAAGTCCGGCCGGAGCGGGTTATCGGGAAGGACCAAATCACTAGGTGCGGGCGGAGCCGAAGTCAATGCGCCGTCCTGCGCCGTGACCACTGGTCAGAAAAGGGTTGCAAAGGTGCGTGGCGATCGATAATTGTTTACCCTTCGTGTGCGCCTGTTGCACTGAATATCAAATAAATACATGGAGTTGTAGTCGCCCGGCTGTGGGCGCGGCTCCGCAGGAGACGAAATGAAAGCAAAAGTTGCCGTAATCCTCGTACTGGCCATGTTCTGCGCCGTCTCGGCCCAGGCCGAGCGCGTTATCAAGTTCGGGCACATCGCGCCTACGCAGATCGACGACAAGCCCTTCCCCATGCATCAGGCAGCCCTGGCCTTTGCCGAACATGTGGAGAAGGAGACCGGCGGCGAGATCAAGGTCGAGGTCTTCCCCCTCGGTCAGCTCGGCAATGAGCGCTCCATGCTGGAACAGGTGCAGTTCGGCACCCTGGACATGATGGACTGCACCACCGCGGTCATGTCCAACCTCATCCCGCAGGTAGGGTTGCTTGACCTCTTCTTCCTCTTCCCGGACAAGGCCGTGGCCTACAAGGTCCTGGCCGACGAGGAATTCAAGACCGTCATGGACGCCCTCATGCCGCCCATGGGGCTTATCCCCATCGGCTACGCCGAGAACGAGATGCGTGACTTCGGCGTCCGCGACAAGACCATCACCTCGCCCGAGCAGCTTCAGGGCGTGCGCGTGCGCGTTATGAACTCCCCCGTATTCCTGGAGAGCTTCCGGGCCCTGGGCGCCAATCCCGTGGGCATTCCCTTCCCCGAACTGTACACCGCCCTGCAGCAGGGCGCCGTGGACATGCAGGAGAACCCCATCCCCACGTCGGTCATGATGAAGTTCACGGAAGTGGCCAAGCATCTCACGCGTTCCTCCCACTCCCTGACCTGCCTGTACAAGATGGTCAGCCGTCCGGTCTGGGAGAGCCTCACGCCCGAACAGCAGAAGATCTTCATGGATGCGGCCAGGATCGCCGAGGACATCAACCGTTCCAAGAACACCGAAATGCGTAACGAGCTCGAGAAGCTGGCCCAGGAGAAGTTCGGGGCGACCATTGCCGACCTGACGCCCGAGCAGCGCAGCGCCTTTCACGACGCGGTCCTGCCCGTGCACGAGAAGTTCGCTGACCAGGCCGGCGTTATCCCGAACGATCCCAAGTTCGGCAAGTGGGCCGGAAAGCGCTACTACGACATGATCGTCGCCAAGGTGAATCAGTACAGCAACTAGGCAAACGCCGCGTTTCGCCATGTCCCGTGAAAAAGGCAGGGTTCGGCCCTGCCTTTTTGCAAGAGCATCATGAAGAATTTTCTGCGCATTCTCGGAAACATCGAGGAGCTCGCCGTTGGCGGGCTTCTGCTGCTTCTGGCCGTGGGTACGACGGTCCAGGTTTTTACCCGCTATTTTCTCGGCATGACCTTCGACTGGTTCGAGGAGGGCAGCCGGTACCTGGTTGTCTTTGCGACCTTCGCCGGGGCCGGCATGGCCGTCAAATACGGCGCCCATTTTTCCATGGAGGCCGTCACCCAGTATGCCCCGCCGCGTACGGCAGCCGCCATGCGTGCCCTGGCCGGGGTCATCAGTGCGGCCGTGATGGTGCTCATCGCCTGGTTCGGCTGGGAGCAGACCTCGCTTCTGGCCCGCTACGGCATGACCACCGCCTCCCTGGGGCTGCCCATGTGGTTTGCCTATCTCCCTATCCCCGTTTTCAGTGTGACCATTGCCCTGCGTTTTGCAGGCCAGGCCTGGAAACACGCGCGTGTGGCGTTCGGTTCGGAAACCGGGGAGCGTGGCTGATGGTCTGGTTCATCGTCTGTTCTTTCCTTGTCCTGCTGCTCCTGTCCACGCCCATCTCCATCGTGGTCCTGGCCACCACCATGGGGGCCGTGAGCCTGTACATGCAGGTGCCTCTGACGGCCCTGGTGCAGCAGCTCTTTCGCGGGCTGGACAACTTCCTGCTGCTTTCGATCCCGTTTTTCATCCTGGCCGGCAACATCATGGCCGAGGGGCGCATCGCCACCTACCTGGTCGAGTCCATGAACGCCTGCGTGGGGCGTTTCAAGGGCGGCCTGGCCCTGGCAGGCATCCTGACCTGCATGTTCTTCGCGGCCATCTCCGGCTCGAGCCCGGCCACGGTCATCGCCGTGGGCAGCATCATGATCCCGGCCCTGACGCGGTCGGGCTACGACGAGAAATTCAGCATCGGCCTCATCACCAGCGCAGGCACCCTGGGCATCCTCATCCCGCCGTCCATCCCCATGGTGCTCTACTCTCTGGTGGGCAACACCTCCGTCAGCGACATGTTTCTGGCCGGCGTGGTGCCGGGTTTCGTGCGCGTGGCCGTCTTTGGCGCCTTTGCCGTGTACATGGCCCGCCGCTACGACTGGAGCGCCACGTCGTCGTACTCCCTGGGCGAGACCATGCGCATCCTCGGCCGCGCCTCCTGGGGGCTGGCCATGCCGGTCATCGTCCTTGGCGGCATCTATTCGGGCATCTTTACGCCCACCGAGGCGGCCGGCGTGTCCGTTGTTTACGCCCTGATGGTGGAGACTCTGGTCTATCGTTCCCTGACCTGGGAGAAGTTTCGCGTCATCCTGGTCAAGAGCGCCATGCTCTCCTCGGCGCTCCTGTTCATCATCGCCTGCGCCATGCCCTTCATCTGGCTTCTGACGAGGGAACAGCTGCCGGCCCAGGCCGCCCAGTTCATCGGCGAGCACATCAGCAACAAGTACGTCTTTCTGTTCCTGGTCAACATCTTTCTGCTGTTCATCGGATGCGTCATGGACATCGTGACCTCCATCCTGGTGCTGACGCCCATCTTTTTGCCCATGCTGGCCCACTTCGACATCGACCCCGTGGCCTGGGGCATCATGATGATCGTCAACGTCGAGATCGGGTTCCTGACCTTCCCCTTCGGCTTGAACCTTTTTGTGGCCATGGGGATCACGGGCAAGCATCTGACGGTCATTGCCAGGGCTGTGCTGCCGTTTCTGGCCCTTTTGTTCCTGTGCCTGCTCATGGTCACGTACATGCCGGGACTGTCTACCTGGCTGCCGTCGGTTCTGAAGTGAATCTTGTATTTGTTGTAGTAGCTCAGAATGAAGATGGATTGCCGCGTCGAAGACTCCTCGCAATGACGTAATATCTAGATTGGCATTGCGAGTGAAACGCGGTAATCCATTCTTTTTCAGATTATTGCATTAATCTGAACCCCAAAAGAATCTGTCGGTAACTTATAATACACACACATTTTAGTTAAATAGACAAAAAATAAGGCCGCGGGCGATATCGCCTGCGGCCTTGTTTCTGCGCGTCCCTGAACATCAGTGCGCCAGGGCGTTTTCCTCCACGGCCGAGCAGCAGACCATGTTCCGGCCACTGGCCTTGGCCTGGTAGAGGGCCTTGTCCGCCTTCTCCACCAGAAGTTCCGGTTTGGCCAGGGCGCCGGGACGCACGCCGGCGATGCCGATGGAGGCGGTGATCCTGAAGCGTTTGCGCTGCATGCGGAAGATGGTCTTGCCGATGACGTCGCGCAGGCGTTCCGCCAGGATCCAGGCCTGTTCCTCCCTGGTCTGGGGCAGGATGACCACGAACTCCTCGCCGCCGTAGCGGGCCGGGAAGTCGGACTCGCGCAGGGTTTTCTGCAGAATCCGGCCGACCTCGCGCAAGACCATGTCCCCGGCCTGGTGGCCGTAGGTGTCGTTGACGGATTTGAAATAGTCCAGGTCGATCATCATCAGGCTCAGCTCGCCTTTGTGGCGCTGGTGTCGTTTCATTTCTTCCCGCAGGCGCATGTCAAAATGATGACGATTGGAGATGCGTGTCAACCCGTCGTGATCCGCGCGGGCTTTGGTCTTGCGGAATTCCAGGCTGTTGCGCATGGCCAGGGCAAGATGATTGGCCGCCGAGGTCAGGGTGCGCCGCCGATCCTGACCTAGGGCCGAGGCCTCCCGCGAACAGATGACCAGTGCCCCGAAGGGCTCCGACCCCACAGACAGGGGCAGGGTGATGAGCTGCGCCAGTTCGGGCGGGTTTTCGATTATGCCCTCGCGCGGCTGGAGAAAGCCCACCTGGTATGCGCCTACGGCATCCTGGCCCAGGCGTCCGGCTACGCTCAGGAGGTGGTTGATCCAGTCCTCCTGGCGGCCTTGGGGCAGGTTTTCCGGGAGAAAGATCTCGGCCTCGGTCTGACCTTCGTTGACGCTCCAGAATACTCCGAGCACGGCCCGGACATCCAGGAGCAGTCCGAGATCCTCGGCGCTGCTGGACAGGATGAGTTCCGGGTCAAGGGTTTGGCTCGCCCGTGTCAGAACCTGGTTGAGGAAGGCCAGCTGCTCGTTCTTCCGGGCCAGGAGTTCGCGCTCCAGGCTGATCTCCCGGGCCATCATGAAAATGTCCTGGTACATGCTGGAAACTTCTTCCACCAGGCTCAGGGCGCGGGCAATTTTCGTCTTGTCGGGTGGGGTGGTCACCAGGGTGAGGAAGGCTCCGGAAGCCATAAGTTCCAGGGTCTGGGGGCCCTGTATGTCCGCCACAAGGAGAAACTGCCACGCCTGGCGAGTGGTCAGGGCCTCTCGTACGGTTTTGTCGAGGGCCAGCCATGTGGAAACGGGCGCGAAGACCAGGCCTCCCTGGTTCAAGGCGGTCATGGCCTCCAGGACGGCATCGACCGGACGGTTCTCCAGGGCGTGGCCATCGGGCAGTCCGTGCTGCAGTTCAGCGGCCAGTTCGGGCTCGATATTCAGCCCCAGGATCGGTCGTGTCGGGCTTTCCATGATTCTCCTCCGGGCAACGGAAAAATGACGTTTTTCTTCTGTATAGCAAGTATGTTGCCAAGGGGGCTGCATGATTCGCGGGCGCTGTGGCGCTGTATCCGTGCATGCTCGCGGACATGTCCGCCGGGCAGGTGGGGCAGGCCCGGATATTGCTTTGTCTGGGCATGGCGCACTATCCGAAAACAGTCTGGGGAACCCTCGACCCCTTTGTGGAGGACGGGCCCGTCATCGGCCGCAGGGTTGCCAACATGAATTTTCTGCTGGCCCTGCTCGGGGCGGACCCTTTCGACGAATATCATTTCTTCCTGCCCGACAGGCGCAGTTCCAGGACGCTGGAGACCTTCGTGCGGGACCGGTGCCCGCGTGTCGCGCCTCGGGTCGCGATCATGCCGCGCACGGCCCTGGCGGCGCGTCTGTCCGAAACGGCCTATCACTGCTTTCACCTCTCGGACTGCCTGACCCATCAGGGCTTTCTCGCCGCTGTGCGCAATCGGCTGGCGTGCAACGTTTTTCCCATCACCGGGGTGACCCACTCCCTGTCCTATGCCCGGTACGGCCAGTCCTTCGCCCAGCACGTCTGGGAGGGCGTCACGCAAAGAGACTGTATCGTGGCCACCTCTCGGGCCGGAGCCTCGGTAGTGCGGGCGGAGTTGGATGCCCTGGGGGCGGTCATGCACGCGCCGGTCCCCCAGGTGGACGTGGTGCCTCTGGGCATCTGGATGGAGGAGTTCCGTCAGCTCGGCGGAGTCGTGTCCGGCATTCCCGAGGGCGCGACGGTTTTTCTGGTCCCGGGACGCATCAGCCCGTACTCCAAGATGGACCTGCTGCCTTTGCTGCGGGCCTTTCAGCGTCTCGGACAAAGCGGAGTCGATCTGGGCGGGGTCTGTCTGGTCCTGGCCGGCAGCCCGGAGGAGGGCGCGGTCCTGCCGGGCACCCTGACCAACCTGGCTGCCAACATCGGCCTTGCCCTGAAGGTGGTGCGCTGTCCGGACAATGCGACCAAGATGGCCCTCCTGGGTCGGGCCGATGTGGTCGTCTCCCTGGCCGACAACCCGCAGGAGACTTTTGGGCTGACCGTCCTTGAGGCCGCGGCCGCGGGCAAGCCTGTCATCGTTTCGGATTACGACGGCTACCGGGATCTGGTCGTGGATGGAAAGACGGGCTTTCTTGTGCCGACGATGGACAGCGGCGACGTGGAGGACGTGTCCCTGCTGGCGCCGCTCCTGTACGACACGGCATACCACCTCTGGCTGGCCCAGGACGTGGCCGTGGATGTGGCCGCTCTTGGTGGCCGGCTTGGGGCCATGCTGCGTGCGGACGTCAGGACGGAGATGGGGCGTGCCGCGCGGGAGCATGCCGCGCGGTTCGACTGGCCGGCGGTCATCGGCAGGTATCTGGGACTCTGGGAGCGTCTGGCCGGGGAGCCCGCGCCAAAACCGGGGACAGGGCCTGCCTGCCATCCTCTGGCCCTGGATCACGGACGCATTTTTGCCGCCTATCCGACCAGACGGCTGGGCGACGAGGACACGTTCGAAACAACGGAGCTCGGCCACGCCGTGTACAGGGGCCGGGATTTTCCCGTGGTCTATGCGGGCATCGAGGAGCGCGTCGATCTGGAGCTGATGCGCAGGATTCTGGTCTGGTGCCGCCGGCCCGTGAGATGGAGGGTGCTTGAAGAGCGGGCCGGAGAGGGGCCCCGCCTGTCGCCGACGGTCATGTGGATGCTCAAAGGCGACCTGCTCCGCCGGGGGGACTGACATTCATTTCGAGGTGCGAGGCACCCCGATTCTTCACAGAGACGCCGCCCTTTATGGACGTTTCCCGTTTTGGCGAAGTTACGGAGCGAGCAGGCCGCCTCCAAAACGGTAATCTGCTGTGTCAGCGAAAAAATCCAGATCGCTTATGTATGCGCAACAGACTGCGCATCCTGGATTTTTTCGCTTCCTTGCATCTCATCATTTTTGAACGGCCTGCATATTTGATTTTTTCAACAGTCAGCTAGGCGTATTTTCGTAATATCCGAGCGGGTGAGCATTTTGCCGACCACCAGACGGCAGGCGCTGTTGCCCATGACGCCGGTGGTCGATGTCGGCCCCGTCGGGATCGCAGGAGCCCAGGGTGGCCATCCGTACGTCCTGGGCCGGCCGATAGGCGTTGCGCACGAAGCCCACGGGCGTGTCCGGGCCGCGGCGGCTGTGCCCGTGGTGACGGCGTGGCGCAGGGTCATGCCCCGCAGGCCTCCACAAAGCGTGTCGCCATAGTCGGGTTGGAGCCGAAATGCAGGTGTACGTAGGAGCCCAGGCAACCGGCTTTGAGGAAGCCGCCTGAGGCGCCGTTGCAGCCGCAGCGGTCGAACACGCGGTAGGCCTCCCGGGCCGAGGGGTCGGTTCCGTGAAGGCTGGAGTAATGGAACTCGTGTCCACGAACCCGTTCTCCCGAGCCGCCCAGGTGCGTGGACGCGGCCAGCTCGACCTCGCGGTAGCCCAGCGCCTGATGGCGTTTCTCCATGGAGCAGGAAAAGTCGAAGGCTCCTGCCATGGGGTGTTCCCGGCCGTCGCGCGTGCGCAGGGATTGCATGAGGTACATGAAGCCGCCGCATTCGGCGTAGACGGGTTTGCCGCTCAGGCAGAAGTCCCGGATTTTGCCGCGCATGGCCGTGTTGGCCGAGAGTTGCCCGGCGTGCAGATCGGGATAGCCGCCGCCCAGGTACATGCCGCGCAGGGCCGGCGGCAGGTTGGCGTCCTCCAGGGGTGAGAACGGCACGAGTTCGGCGCCGGCCTGGCGGAGCTGGCGCAGGTTTTCCTCGTAGTAGAAGCAGAAAGCCCTGTCCCTGGCATAGCCGATGCGGATCTCGGGCATCTTTGTGCCGCCGTCCGTCAGGGCGGGCATGGAGAAATCAGGCAGTGCGGCCAGCAGAGCGTCCAGGTCCAGGTGGCGTTCCACCCAGTCGGCCAGGGCGTTCAGGCGCTCCTCGCGTCGGTCCAGGTCCTCCGCCGTGACCAGCCCCAGGTGCCTTGACGGCAGTTCCAGTCCGGGCACGCGCGGCAGGCTGCCAAGGACACGCACGTCCGAGCCCTCCAGGGCCTGGCTCAGGATCTTGCCGTGGGTGGCATTGCCGGTCATGTTGAAGAATACGGCATGGAGCTTCAGGTCCGGGTCGAACTCGGCGTAGCCTTTGATCAGGGCGGCAGCCGATCTGGCCATGCCGCGGGCGTTGGCCACGAGGACCACGGGTACGCCCAGGATCTTGGCCAATTGCGCGGCCGAGCCTTCCTCACTCACTGCGCCTATGCCGTCGAACAGGCCCATGGCGCCTTCGATGATGGAGATGTCGCACCCTTCGTGGTTGCGCCTGAAGATGCGTTGAATCTCCTCATCCCGGAGCATCCAGCCGTCCAGATTGTGGCTGGGCAGGCCCGTGGCCATGCGGTGCAGGCCCGGATCGATGAAGTCGGGGCCGGATTTGAAACCCTGGACCACCAGGCCCTTGCGGGTCAGGGCCTTCATGAGGCCCAGGGTCACGGATGTCTTGCCGCACCCGCTGGAGGTGCCGGCGATGATGATGGCTTTGGGCATGGTTATTCCTCGTTCAGCTCTGCCTGTTTTTCATCAGGAGCATGAGCGACAGGTATGTTGGTTTTCGGGAGCCTCGTCGAGGCTGCGTGTTATGAACTCCTCCTTCATGCCCATTTTCGAGGTGAAAACGCAATGGGGCGGAGTCGGTAAAGTGCGTACTTCCTCGCGGATGGCGGCGAGGTTCGCGTACGCTTTGAGAATGACGGCCTTGCCGGTGCCGTCGATATTGCGGCGTCCCGGATGCCCGAGAGCACGAGAAGGTTTTGGTCCCGGGCGACAGGGGACAGGGTCCGAAAAAAAAGGGCCGCGAAAACCGGAAGAGGCACGGCAGTGGCCATGCGCAGGTTCGGCGCGGTCCGTTCATGTTCACGGCAGGTGTTTCAGGGCAGCCTGCAGGTGGTCGAGCCATATGCCTACGTATTCCGGGTTCTCGGCCGTGCCGTGCAGGACCGGGATACACGAAGGTATCCGAAGTGGATAAGGACGCTAGCCTTGGCCCCGGAGGGTGTCAAGAAAGGCGCAGCCGGGCTGCGGGTAATCACAGGGCGTGTGCGGGTACCCAGGATATCTGGGCAAATGCGTACGCCTTTTTCTTGACATGGGCCGAGTGCGCGGATAGGTGGTCACAAAATGACTTGCGGTCATTTTATGACCGCTGTCCAGAAAAGGAGTGCAGGTGGCCAGAAAACAGCAGGAAAAATCCCTCCAGACCCAGCGCGAACTGCTCGAGTCTGCCGAAAGGCTCTTTGCCGCCAAAGGGTTTGTTGCCACTACCGTGGCCGAGATCACGGCGGATGCGGGGTATGCCAAAGGCAATTTTTACCGCCATTGGCAAAGCAAGGACGAGATCATGCTGGAGATCATCGCCGGCAAGATGCAATCCTACCGCGCCATGCGTGACGCCACGCTGGAGCACGCACGAAGCCTTGAGGAGGTCATGGGCCGTATTCTCGATTTTCTGGAAACCATGATCGACGACCGCAACTGGTCCTCGGTCTTTCTGGAATTCACCATCCACGCCTCGCGCAACGAGGAGCTTCGGGGCCAGCTCAACCAATCCATCTACAGGCTGTCCAACGATATCTTCGAGGATATTGTGGCCCCCTACGTGACGAGCGGATATCCGGCCCGCAGGATTGGCGCACTGAACACGGCTCTTTTCGAGGGCTTTCTCATCCATTCCCTGCTTGGCACGGGAACCATTGATCGCACGGATTTTCGCCGGGCCGCCATGAAGCTGGCCCTGGCCAACGCCCTGGACACCCAGGATTGAACCGCGTCGCGCATGGGGCGCGGCCGAACATTTCACACGGAGGATTTTCCAGATGAGGTTGTCATTTCGAATCGCGACCCTGTTCGCCGCCTTGCTTGTCCTGGGCATTACGGGTTCCGTCCATGCATCGGATCCGGTCAAACTGTCCTACAGCAACTTCTTTCCTCCGACCCACATTCAGTCCAAGCTGGCAGAGCAGTGGTGCCGCGAGGTCGAGGCCCGCAGCGGCGGCCTGGTCGCCATCGACTACTACCCGGCCGGCACCCTGACCAAGCCCAAGGACTGCTACGACGGCGTGGTGCAGCGCATCTCTGATATCGGCCTGTCCGCCCTGGCCTACACCAAGGGCCGCTTCCCGGTTCTGTCCGGCGTGGACCTGCCCATGGGCTACACCTCCGGCGTCCAGGCCACCAGGCTCATCAACGCGGTTTATGAGCAGTTCAAGCCCAAGGAGTTCGACGACGTCCATGTCCTCTATTTTCACGCTCACGGTCCGGGCAAGCTGCATACTGCGGGCAAGGCCGTGAAGAGCATGGAAGACCTGAAAGGCATGAAGATTCGCGCCACGGGCAACAGCGCCGCGGTCATCTCCGCCCTGGGCGGCAGCCCCGTGGCCATGTCCATGCCCGACTCCTACCAGTCCATCCAGAAGGGCGTGGTCGACGGCGGCATCTACCCCGTGGAGACCAACAAGGGCTGGAAGATGGCCGAGGTCGTGGACTACCTGACGGACACCAATGCCGTGGCCTACACGACCGGCTTCTACGTGGTCATCAACAAGGACGTCTGGAACGGCCTCTCCCCCGAGGTGCAGAAGGTCATGACCGAGGTCAGCTCCGAATGGGCCGGCAAGCACGGCCAGGCCTGGGACGACAGCGACAAGGAAGGCCTGGAGTTTTTCCTGGCTCAGGAAGGCAATGCCGTGGTGACCCTCGATCCGGCCGAAGCCGAGCGTTGGACCAAGGCCATGGCCCCCATCTTCACGGCATATGAGGCCGAGTGCGCCAAGGTCGGCGTGGACGGCAAGGCTGTGCTCGAGTTCATGCGCGCCAACCTGAAATAGGTTTTCGGTAATCGGTTGACAGGTGGCGAGGTGCTGTGTTGTGGCCACCGCAACACAGCACCCTGCCACCTGTCTCGTTGCGTAAGGAGCATCTTTGTGGATGGAATAGAGAAATTTCTGGCCCGCATCGGAGGCGCCATGCGCGTTGCCGGATGCGCCTGCCTGCTTGGCATGGCCCTGATGACCGTGGCCGACATCTCCGGACGCCTGGGCAAGAGTCCCATTTTCGGGTCCGAGGAGATCGTCAGCTTCCTGGCCGTGCTGGCCCTGGGGCTGTCCCTGCCCTATGCCCACACCTATCGCTCGCACATCGGCGTGGAGGTTTTTGTCCAGCTTCTTTCGACCAGGGTCCGCCAGCGCCTCAAGCTTTTCCGCGAAATTCTCTCGGTGGCCTTTGTCTCCTTAGACACGGTCATGATGGCCTTGTCCGCCCATGACAGGCAGGTTTCGGGCGAGGTCTCCATGAACCTCGGGGTGCCCGAGTACCTGCTCATCTACGTCCTGGCGGGATGTTTCGCCGTGACCACCCTGACCATGCTCGTGGAACTCATCCGCTTCGTCATGCAGTGGGGGCGGCAATGAGCCCGGCAACCATCGGTTTCATCGGCATCGCGGTCATGCTCGTCCTTTTCTGCACGCGTATGCCCGTGGCCTTCGTTATGGCCGTGGTCGGCTTTGTCGGCTTCTCCTTCCTGACCTCGGTCCAGGGAGGGTTGAGCATGATCAGCCGCAGCATGTACGAGGTTTTCGTCTCCTATGACCTGACCACCATCCCGCTCTTCATCCTTATGGGCCAGCTGGCCTTCAACGCCGGCATCAGCCGCCGTCTCTTCGCCACGGCCTACCGCTTCTTCGGCCATATTCGCGGCGGTCTGGCCATGGCCACGGTCTCGGCCTGCACGGCCTTTGGCGCGGTCTGCGGCTCGAGTCCGGCCACGGCCGCGACCATGGCCACGGTGGCCATCCCCGAGATGACGCGCTTCGGCTACCGGGACCGCCTCGGCGCGGGCGCCGTGGCCGCGGGCGGGGGGCTCGGCATGGTCATGCCGCCGAGCGTGGTGCTCATCGTCTACGGTGTGCTCACGGAGCAGTCCATCGGCAAGCTTTTTGTCTCAGGGATCCTGCCGGCCGTGCTGCTGACGGCCCTCTTTCTCGGAGCCATCTCCATTACCTGCCGCCGTCATCCGGACTACGGGCCGCCGGCCGAGCATTTTTCTTGGGCCGAGCGCATCAGGTCCCTGACGGGCCTGGGCGACACGCTCATCGTTTTCGCCGTGGTTCTGGTCGGTCTTTTCAAGGGGTGGTTCACGCCCACGGAAGCAGCCGCGGTGGGGGCCTTCAGCGTTCTGGTTCTGGGGTTGTTCCGTCGTCAGCTGAATTTCAAGCTGATCATGAAGTCTTTGGAGGAGACCCTGCGTACTTCGTGCATGATCCTCTTTCTGGTGGCCGGCGCCGTGGTCTTCGGCAAGTTTCTGGCCGTGACGCGCATTCCCTTCACCACGGCCAGCTATATCGGCGGTCTGGACATTCCGGCCCTGGCCGTCATGGGCCTCATCGTACTCATCTACTTCCTGGGCGGCTGCTTCATGGATTCCCTGGCCATGGTCATGCTCACGGTGCCCGTCTTCTTCCCCGTGGTCATGGACCTGGGTTACGACCCCATCTGGTTCGGCGTCATCATCGTTCTGGTTACGGAGATGGGCGTCATCACTCCGCCCGTGGGCATCAACGTTTACGTGGTCTACGGCGTGACCACGGCCATGAAGCAGAAC
>CAZQYA010000066.1:0-15713 GCA_964597325.1 uncultured Desulfovibrionaceae bacterium | reverse complement strand
GAGGGAGTTTCGACGCAGCCCGAACGGACCGCCCCGATCGGGCCGTCCTCCCGCACCACGTCATCCCAAAAAAACGTGATTTCCAAACCCTTCGCCGAAATGACACCGAGACGAAGCGCCAGGCTTTCGCATCACCCGTGTGAATTCCAACTCACTGCCTGCTTTTGCCTTTCTTCCGCCTCCCCTCCCACACCAACGCGCCCCGACCAGGCCGCTTTACCGCACAGTTCAAACTCATTTCGATTCAATCCCAAAAAGCTCAATCAAACGATTGATTAACACAATCATAAGATTTATAACGCTCCTCATGAACATCGACCTCCTCCACCAACCTACGCCCAGCCGTGCGGACATCGCCAGGGCGAAACTCCTGGAAGCCGGTCTGCAGTGCTTTGCCGACCGTGGACCCGACGGGGTGACCATCCGCGAGATCGCGCGGGTGTCGGGCCAGAATTCCGCGTCCATCGCCTATTATTTCGGCGGCAAGGAAGGCCTGTACCGGGCCGTGCTCGAAGCTGTCATGCGCTTCTTCCGCAGCCAGGTTTCGGAAGCCGGGCAACTCTGGAGATCCTCGCCCGAGGAACAAATCGACCCCGAACAGGCCGTGGCCCTGCTCAAACGCATCCAGCGCGGCTTCGTCATGGGCATCCTCACGGACGCCAAGGCCGCCCAATTCGCCATGCTCATGGTGCGGGAGCAAACCCAGCCCACGGCCGCCTTTGAGACCCTCTACCGGGACACCGTCGAACCATTGCACCGCATGGTCACGCACATCCTGGCCCGCATAACAGGCGACGACCCCGAATCGCCCGGCTCCATCCTCAGGGCCCACACCCTGATCGGTCAGCTCCAATCCTTTGTCATGGCCCGCGAGACGCTCCTGCGGCGCATGGGCTGGGACAGCTACGACGCCGGGCGCGCCGCCCTGGTGGCCGACATGCTCGCCGACAACCTCGACATTTTCCTGGCCGGTCTCAAGGCTCGGGCCAGAACTGAGGAGGCACGCTCATGAAACGTGTCATGATCCTTGTCCTGCTCCTTGCAGCCGCCGCCGGCGGAGGCTGGTACGCATGGAACGCATATTTCGCTCCCGGCAAGGACAGCGCGCCGGTCTTTCACGGCAACGTCGATATTCGTGAAGTGCGCCTGGCCTTCCGCGTCGGCGGGAGAGTCGCGGACATCCTCAAGGAGGAAGGCGACCGCGTAACATCCGGCGAAACCGTGGCGCGTCTGGACGCCCTGCCCTACGAAAACGCCGTGGACCTGGCCGCGGCCCGTGTCGGTCAGCTCGCCGCGCGCCTGGAAGAACTGGAAAACGGCAGCCGGCCCGAAGAGATCGAGCGGGCCCGGAAAAATCTTGCCGAGGCCCGGGCGGCCCTGGACAACACGCGCCGCGTCTACGACCGGCAGCGCCGCCTGGTGAACGACGGAGCCGTGGCCCGGCAGGATTTCGACACGGCAAAGGCCGCCTTTGAAGCCGCCCAGGCCCGGTACGGCGCGGCCCAGGCCTCCCTGGAACTCCTCCGGGCCGGGGCGCGCAGCGAACAGATCGCCCAGGCCCGGGCCGGACTGGAAGAAGCGCGGGCCGCCCTGGAGCAAGCGCGCATCCAGCTCGCGGACACGGTCCTGAAGGCACCGGCCGACGGCGTCATCCTGACCCGGGTCGTGGAGCCGGGCAGCATGGTCCAGGCCGGGGGTACGGTCCTGACCGAAAGCCTGACCGAGCCCGTGCGCATCCGGGCCTATGCGCCCGAGCCCATGCTCGGTCTAATGCAGCCCGGGCGGGAGGTCCTCGTCTTTACGGACTCGCGCACCGAAGCCTATCACGCGCGCATCGGCGACGTGTCCCCGCGGGCGGAGTTCACCCCGAAGTCCGTCGAAACCGAGGAACTGCGCACGGCCCTGGTCTACCGCTTCCGGGCCGTGGTCACCGATGCCGACGAGCTTCTGCGCCAGGGCATGCCCGTGACCGTCAGGCTGGCGGAGGAACGATGACGGCCGTGGCCCTGTCCGCCGTGGGCAAGACCTTCCCCGGCATGTCGGCCCCGGCCGTGGACGGGGTGTCGGGAGACGTCCGCGCCGGCGTCATCACCGGCCTTGCGGGACCGGACGGGGCGGGCAAAACCACCCTCATCCGGCTCATGGCCGGGCTGCTCCGCCCCGACGCCGGCAGTCTGCGCGTCCTGGGCCGCGACCCGGCCACCGAGGCCGCGCAGCTGCGCCTCAAGGTCGGGTACATGCCCCAGAAGTTCGGCCTCTACGAAGATCTTTCGGTGCTGGAGAACCTGACCCTGCACGCGGACCTGCGGAATGTGACGGGGCAGGCCAGGCAGGAGACGTTCGAACGCCTGCTGGCCTTCACGGACCTGGACCGCTTCACCTCCCGCCTGGCAGGCAGGCTTTCGGGCGGCATGAAGCAGAAGCTCGGCCTGGCCTGCGCCCTCCTGGGCACGCCGGACCTGCTGCTCCTGGACGAACCGGGCGTGGGTGTGGACCCCATCTCCCGCCGGGAACTTTGGAAGATGGTCCGGGAACTGGCCGACCAGGGCATCGCTGTACGCTGGAGCACGGCCTACCTGGACGAAGCCGAAGCCTGCGACGAGGTCCTGCTCATGAGCCAGGGCGCCCTGCTCTTTGCAGGGCCGCCCGGCGAACTGACGTCGAGGATGCGCGGCCGATGCCTGCATCTCAAGGGGGTGGCCGGCCGCAGGCGCCAGGCCCTGGCCGCCCTGCTGCGCCGGCCCGAAGTCGCCGACGGAGTCATCCAGGGCGAGAGCCTGCGCATCGTGCTGAAGAAAGGAAACGACCGGCCTGACACAAAGGCCGCGGGCATCGAGGGCGCCCCCGAGTGGAAAGAGGTTTCGCCGCGCTTCGAGGACGCCTTCATCGACCTCCTGGGCGGCGGGCCCGGAGGCGGATCCGCCCTTGCCGAAGCCATGCAGGAGAGGCCCGGCAACGGCGGGGAGCTCATCGTGGCCGAGGACCTGACCAAGAAGTTCGGGGAGTTCGCGGCCACGGACAGGGTCAGTTTCTCCGTGCGCCAGGGCGAGATCTTCGGGCTGCTGGGCCCCAACGGTGCGGGCAAGTCCACGACCTTCAAGATGATGTGCGGCCTGCTCAAACCCACTTCGGGACGGGCCGAGGTCATGGGCATCGACCTGCGCCGTAGCCCGGCGCGGGCCAGGCAGCGCCTGGGGTACATGGCCCAGAAATTCTCCCTCTACGGCAAGCTCACGGTCCGCCGGAACCTGGAATTCTTCTCGGGGGTCTACGGCCTGTCCTGGTTCGCCCGGCGACGGGCGGTTGACGCCATGATCGACGCTTTTCATCTGGAACCGTTCCTGGACGTCCCCACCGAAGCCCTGTCCCTGGGCTACAAGCAGCGGGTGGCCCTGGCCTGCGCGTGCATGCACGGGCCCGACATCCTTTTCCTCGACGAACCCACTTCCGGGGTCGACCCGGTCACCCGCCGGGAGTTCTGGAACCATATCAACGGTATGGTTGAAAAAGGCGTGACCATCATGGTCACCACCCATTTCATGGACGAGGCCGAATACTGCGACCGCATCGGTCTGGTGCACCACGGTCGGCTCATCGCCCTGGCTCCGCCCGACGACCTCATAACCAGGGCCGCTTTGGACAGCTTGCCCGACCCGACCATGGAGGACGCTTTCGTCGAACTCGTCAGACGGCAGGTGGCGGCATGAGTGCCATCTCGCCGAGGCGGCTTCGGGCCCTGTGCGTCAAGGAGACGCGACAGATCCTGCGCGACCCGAGCAGCGGCATCATCGCCTTTTTCCTGCCGCTCATGCTCCTGGTCATCTTCGGCTACGGCATCAACCTCGACGCCTCCCGCGTGCGGCTGGGACTGTGCGTCGAGGACACCGGAGCCGAGGCCGCGTCCTTCGCGGCCAAGCTTTCGGGCTCGTCCTATTTCCGGATCTTCCCCGGCAGCCGCCCGGCGCTGGACGCCATGCTTGCATCAGGACGCCTCCGGGGCTACGCGGTCCTGGCCGAAGCCTTTTCCCGCGTGCGCACCACCCCGGGCGAGACGGCCCCCATCCAGGTCGTGACCGACGGCGCCGAGCCCAACACGGCCAACCTCATCGCGGCCTTCATGAAGAACGCCTGGCAGGAGTGGCGCGAAACCAGAGCCCGCGACCTGGGCCTGGAACCGGCAAAGGGCGCCGACATCCAGGTGCGCTACTGGTTCAACGCCGCGGCCGTCAGCCGCCACTACCTCATCCCCGGCTCCATCACCATCATCATGACGGTCATCGGCGCCATGCTGACCTCCCTGGTGGTGGCCAGGGAATGGGAGCGCGGCACCATGGAGGCCCTGCTGGCCTCCCCCGTGACCAGGACAGAGCTGCTCCTTTCCAAGCTCCTGCCCTACTACGTGCTGGGCATGACTTCCATGGCCGTGGTGGCCCTGGCGGCCGTGCACCTCATGGGCGTGCCCTTTCGCGGCTCGGTCCCGGCGCTGGTGCTCGTGACCTCGGTCTTCCTGCTCAGCATGCTGGGCATCGGCCTTTTGATCTCGTCCGTCATGCGCAACCAGTTCGACAGCGCCCAGACAACCCTGAACGCCGCCTTCCTGCCGGCGGTCATGCTCTCGGGCGCGTTCTTCGTCATCTCCAGCATGCCCGCGCCCCTGCGCGCCCTGACCTACCTGCTCCCGCCGCGCTATCTGGTCAGCTCCCTGCAGACCATCTTCCTGGCCGGGGACGTCTGGGAAATCCTGATCCCGGACATACTCTTCCTGACGGGTACGAGCGTCCTCTTCCTGGGGCTGACGGCCCTCAAAACCGCCCGCAGGCTGGACGGCTGACATGACCTGGCTGCGCCGCGTCCTCGCCCTGATCCGCAAGGAACTGCAGATCCTGCTGGCCGACCCCCAGAGCCGCAAGCTCGTGATCATCCCGGTGCTGCTGCAAGTCGTCATCTTTCCCCTGGCCGCCACCCTGGAGGTCAAGAACAATACCCTGGCCGTACTCGACGAGGACGGGGGCGCCGCGTCCACGGAACTGACCCAGCGCTTCGCCAGGGCCGGGGCGTTCACAAAAATCCTGCACCTCCCGGATGACGGGCGCATCGCCGGCGTCATCGACGGCCAGGAGGCCATCGCCGTTGTCCGTTTCGCCCAGGACTTCTCGCGCAAGGCCGCCCTGGGGGAGCCGGCGCCCATGCAGATCATCCTGGACGGACGCCGCTCCAACAGCAGTCAGATCGCGGCCAGTTACATCCAGGAAATCACGGCGCGCTACTTCAACGAACGCGCCGCAGGGGCGGGAAGCCCGCCGGACTCGGAAATCACGGTCCGGCACCGCTACAACCCGAACCTCGAGTACCGCTGGTTCATCCTGCCGAGCCTGGTGGCCATCATCCTGACCGTCAGCGCCCTGATCCTGACCGCCCTGTCCGTGGCCCGCGAACGCGAGCACGGCACCCTGGAGCAGCTGCTGGTCTCGCCCCTGACGCCGGAAATGATCATGCTCGGCAAGGCCTCGGCCGTGCTCCTGGTGGGACTCTTCCAGGCCTCGGTCATCATTGCCGCGGCCGTATTCGTCTACGGCGTGCCCCTGTCGGGTTCCCTGGCCCTCATCTATGCCAGCGCCGTGTTCTATTTCGCGGCCCTGGCCGGCGTGGGCTTCTTCATCAGCGCCCTGTGCTCCACGCAGCAGCAGGCTTTCCTGGGCTCCTTCGCCTTCATCATGCCGGCCATCCTGCTTTCGGGCTACGCGTCACCGGTGGAAAACATGCCCCAGTGGCTGCAGACCGTGACCTGGATCAACCCCATCCGGCATTTCATCGTCATCGTGAAGAGCATCTTCCTCAAGGACGTGTCCATGCCCTTCGTCCTGGAGAGCGCCATCCCTCTGGCCATCATCGCGGCGGTCAACATCTTCCTCGCGGTTCTCATCTTCCGGCGACGCTTCGGCTGACGCGGACGCAAGAAAGCCGGATCCCAGGGACCCGGCTTTCGTTCCGCAGACCGCCCTTCCCGTTCAGGGCTTCACGTCGCTGTCCAGCAAACGCGCGATCTCGTCCTCCCCGAGGGGATGGGGGTGCTTGATGTCGAGACTCCGCGACCATTCGCGGGCGAAATCCTTCTGCAGCCACATGTTGAGCCCCAGGGTCACGAGCATGGCGATGAGCGCCCCGATGCTGGCCAGGAGCATGTCCTTGTGGGCGTCCCAGATGTCGCCCTGGGTGCCGAGGTAGGCCACGCCCAGGTCGCCGCCGAAGAACTCGGCCGCGGCCCATTCGATGAGTTCGTAGAGCATGGACGTGGACATGGTGAAATCGAGCGGCAGAAAGTAGCCCCAGAACCCTTCGGCGTTGGCCATGCGGAAATAGATCTCGCGGATGGGGTAGGCCAGGAGCAGGCCGTAGAGAAAATGCACGATGCGGTCGAAGTTGTTGCGTTCCCAGCCCACAAGCTCGTTGAACGTCGTGCCGAAGGCCGCCTGGAACCAGACGTCGTAGGGCACCTCGGAATAGGTATAATGCGAGCCGATCTCGTGAATGGCCAGAAAGACGAAAATGAGGGTGTAGGATATCCGGGAAAAGGGAAAACGCCGCAGGGACCAGAAGAGAAAAACGAGAAACACGATCACCAGGACGTTTTCCAGGAGCCAGTCCTTGCGATCGTAAGGGTCGATGGCCAGCAGGACGAATTCGATGCAGAACAACCCGGTCAGAAACAGGAACCAGGACTGGTGCGGGATGCTGCGAAGCCATTTCATGCGGCGGGCACTCCTTATGTGGCCGAGGTGTCGTCCGTGACCTCGGCGATAAGGCGGGCCAGGGCGTCCATGTCCACGGGCTTGGAAAGGTAGGCGGTCATGCCTTCGGCCAGAAAGCGTTCCCGGTCCCCGGCCATGGCGTGCCCGGTCAGGGCGATGACGGGCAGGTCGGCGGGGATGTCCGGATGCTGCCGCGAACGGATTCGCCGCGTGGCCTCCAGACCGTCCATGACGGGCATCTGAATGTCCATGAGCACACAGTCGAAGCTGTCGCGCTGCAGGATTTCCAGGGCCGCGCGGCCGTTGTCGGCCACGACGGGGAAATGGCCGAGCTTGCGCAGCATCCTGGTCAGAGCCAGCTGGTTGATGCTGTCGTCCTCCACGATGAGGACACGCTTGTCGCGCACCGCGGGCAGGGGGGCCTCTTCTGCCATTGCACCCACGTCGCGGCCGGGCTCCAGAGGAATGGTCACTTCGATGGTTGTCCCGCTGTTCGGCTCGCTGTCCACGGAAATCTCACCGCCCAGCATGTCCGTGAGCCGCCTGACGATGGCCAGACCCAGCCCCACGCCGCCGTGGTTTCTTACGGTCGAACCGTCCACCTGAGTGAAGGGCTCGAAAATGTCTTTCAGCCTTTCCGCGGGAATGCCCACCCCGGTATCGGAAATGGAGAACATAACGGCCAGCGAACCTTCCCGGTCCCTCCTGCGTGCCCGGATACGGACGCGGCCGCGGGCCGTGAATTTCACGGCGTTGCCCACCAGGTTGAAAAGAATCTGACGCAGCCGCCCCTCGTCACCGATCACATGGCTGGGGATGGCGTCGTCGATGTCGAAGGTGAGCTCCAGGCCCTTGGCCCTGGCCGGGATGGCGAAGAGGTCCCGCACGGAGTCGCGCAGATCAGAAAAGCGGAATACCACTGGTTCCAGGCGGAATTTGCCCGCTTCGATGCGCGAGAGGTCAAGGATGTCGTTTAACAGCTGGGTCAAGCGGCGCGAAGAGCGGATGGCCGTGAACACGCAGTCCTTCTGATCCTCGTCGAGGTGGCTGCGGGTCAGAAGCTGCAACATGCCCAGAATGCCGTTCAGGGGCGTGCGGATCTCGTGGCTCATGTTGGCCAGGAACTCGGACTTGGCCCGGTTGGAGGCTTCGGCCTCGCTCCTGGCCCGGGTCAGTTCCGAAACATCTGTCAGCACGCTGATGTATCCGGCGATCTCGCCCCGATTGCTGTGAAAAGGCGCGCGGGTGGACAACATGCGCCTGACGCAACCTTCGCCCCCGGAGCATGGCGTTTCCAGGGAATCGGGGGAGGGCTCGATCATGAAGGACGCCCCAAAAACGGGTTCAAGCTCGCCCTGCATCTCCTGCTCCGACCGCCCGACCATGGCGCAATAGGCCGGATTGCAACTCAGAATTCGCCCGTCCACGTCCTGGACGGACACGGGGTTGGGCAGGCTTCCCATAAGTGTGGAAAGAAAGACGCGCTGCTCCTCCGCACTGTCATGGGCCCGACGAAGCTCGGCAGTGCGCTGTTGGACGGCGTCTTCCAGAGCACGAAACTGATCGGCCTGGCGCATGACCAGGGCCAGGATCGAGGACAGACGTTCCAGGGTCTTGACGATGGTGCCGATGCCGCTGGTGTCCATCATGCCGAGAAGCAGGAGGGCGCCGACCGTATCATCACCCACGCAGAGAGGAACCACAAACGATTGCCCCAGGCCCAGAGTCCGCAGCAATTCTCCTGCGGGTGATTCGTCCGCCGGACTTGCGCTCATGGCGTGGGACGAGGCGTGACTCAGCTGAAGGAGGCGTTCCACCTCGGGCTTGCGGACAAGGTCCTCCTTGCGGCGGGGTCTGACCGCGAGGACGTCGTGAGGGGCGTCCTCCCCCCTGCAGGCGACTACAGCCACGGCCTGGGCACCAAGCATTTCCCGGGTCTGTTCCGCGACGTATTTGGCGCATTGTACGGGATCCGAAGCATGTTCCAGGGTGCCCGTGGCCATATCAGTAAACAGCTGATAGTACGCCTTAAAATCGTTATCTGTGGACATGCAGCGCCTCCAGCGCAGTATCGATATTCCCTTCGAGACGAGACAGGCCCACCGGCAGGACGGACATGGGCAGGCCCAGGTTCCGGCTGATGTCCTCCAGGATTTCTTCGGGCACCGGCGTCACCCCAGTGTCCAGGTACAAAAAGTGGTCGTGCACTTCGCGCAGCATCTCCTCCACGCCGCGGCCCCCGGCGAATCCCAGTTCACGCTCGAAAACATCGCGCCAGCGCACGGTCCACTCGGGGAGGAAGAAGAAGGCTTTGTTCCTGCGCAGCCGCCTGTACTCGTCGCGCCCCAGCAGAATCTCACAGCAGTTGATGCCCGCGGTCTTGGCGTATCCGGGCAGTCGGCAGAGTTCGACGATACGCGGGGTGCAGTCACCGTAGACAAAGAGAACCTTCTGCGGCCTGACCTCGGCCAGCAGTTCGTCGATGCGCACCTGCAGGGTGGCCGGACGCATGTGCAGCATGGAATCGAGGAAGACGGGACGCAGGCCGGGAAACCGCGGACCAAGATGGCGCAATTCTTCACGGAAGATACCGCAGGATATGCAGAGGAGGTCTTTCACGATACGCCCCCCTCTTCCAAAACCGCCCTGCGTATGGCCAGCAGGGTCTCCGGTGCCGTGTCCCATGGCACGTCCGCGTGTCCCGAGGCCAGAATGAAACACCGATCCCCGCTCCGATCCTCCAGAATCGCCCGGGCCAGCTCGAAAGCCGTGTCCGGATCAGTCCGCGCCAGGGCCGGCCCGCTGAGGTTGCCCATGAGCAGGCGCTCCGGGCCCAGTATCTCCCGGGAGCGGGCCAGGCTGTCGCGCGGATCCACCACGAAGCCGGGCACATTGGGCAGGCCGCACAGGAGTTCGAGATGATCCTCGATGCGATTGCCTCCATGATGAAAAACAACCGGCCCCCTGGCCGCCCCGAAGGTCCGGACCAGTGCAGGCACGATGGTCTTTTCCAGCAGATCCGGCGTGACCAGACGCAGGTTGGCGAACATGACGGGCACTGCCACGAAGGTTGCGCCGGCTTCGAACAGGGCGTCGGTCAGGAGCTGGAAATGTTCCTCGGCAAGATGCAGCAGCGTCGCCATGCGCTCGGGATCGAACAGAATGATTTCGAGCCAGCTCTCGATGCCCAGAAGCATGGCCGGAAGATCCACGGGCGCCGTGACCACGGAACAGACGGGCTTGTCCGCACCGAACTCAGCCGCCAGGATGCGCGTGGTCTCGAGCAGATACCCGACCCCAGGGTCGAGCAAAAGCCCCTCTCCCTGGGCTTCGACCCTATCAGGGTCCCGGAACGGAGGTTTGCGCACGTTGGGGGCAAACCGTTCCAGCCAGACTTCCTCACCGCCATAGGCCAGGGCTTCAAAGGGCAGGACAAAGGGCGCAAACAGGATGTCAGGATTCAGAAGGCGCACGATCTCCCGCTGTCCTTCGAGATAGCGGCGCGGGATGGTATAGTACTCCCGGACGGAGCAGTTCGTAAGCCGCGCGCCGTAAAGGCTCAGGGTCAGACAGAAGGCCCTGCGGTCGGCAGGCTCACCGTTCAGGGCATTGAGAACCCGTTCGATGCCGGTCATGAGCCCTCCTCCAGGCTTTCGGCCCAGAGGCGATCGAAAAGTGCCGGCGCCTGGATGGCGCTCGGTGTGGTGCCGTCCCCTCCCACTTCATGCATCAGTTCGGGGCGGAGCTTGAACACGGCGCCGCCCACGGCCAGACGGATCCTGCCCGACAATCCCCGGGAATCGAGCTCCGCCCGCAGGCCGCGGATGTTCTCGGCTGTGGTCAGCATCATGGCCGAAACCCCGATGACGCGGGCGCCGTGGATCTGGGCCTGGTCCACGAACTCCGCCGGGAGCACGTCATTGCCCAGATCAATGACCTTCCAGCCGGCAGCGCGGAGAAATACCGCCACCATCTTTCGCCCGAGGGAATGGAAGTCGTCCTCGATGTTGCCGAGAACAACCGGCCCCTTGACGTCAAGCCGCAGGTCGCTGCGGGTCGCCGCAGCAGCGGTCAGAACATCCTCGGCGATCTTGCCGGCGACGTATCCCTGGGCCAGGGAAATCCGCTCCCGGAACCACTCGTCGCCAACCCGCTCCAGGACGGGCTCCAGCACGTCGCTGACGGCGGCCTGAAATCCGTTGGACGCGGCATGCTCCACAAGCATGTCCACGGCGCGTTCCCTCTCGGCTTTGAGCACCAGATCAAAGAGCGCATCCTTAAGCGATTGAGGATCGTTCGTCTTTCTTCCGGGCATTTCCCCCCCCGAAACGAAGCAAAGTGATTGATTCAAGTACTTGAACACATTGTCGACGGCTTTGCAACGAAACGAGCCTGTTTTACCGAATTATCCCTCACAGGAGGAGGAATTCCTCCAATTGACTTGACGAACGATGGTGGCAGATTCAAGGTTTACTTTTGTGGTGCTTGTACCTAATTGATCCGGCTTCCGCGAGTATGCCTACCGCGGCCGCAACATCCCCGGCGAAAGGCCGCACCGGCCCGAGCCATCACCCTTCGGAGGAAAACATGAAGCGTTTTCTGGTTTCCCTTGGGCTCTGCGCCCTGCTGCTCTCGGCATCCACGGCCATGGCCAAGGACCTGACCATCGGTCTCATTCTCGTGGGCCCCTATAACGACAAAGGCTACAGCCAGGCCCAGTACGAAGGCGGCAAGTACGTCGAGGAAAAACTCCCCGGCGCCAAGCTGATCTATCTGGACAAGGTCAACCCCGCCGACCGCCCCGGGCTGACCATTCCGCAGGTGGTGGACGATCTGGTGGAAAAGGGCGCCGACCTGATCATCGCCGGTTCCGACGACATGAAGGACGGCATCCGCGAGGCGGCCATGCTGCATCCCGACACGAAATTCGTCCACGTCTCGGGCGACGACGTCCTGACCGGCAAGGCCCCTGCCAACCTGGGCAACCTTTTCAGCCGCATGGAGTACGCCAAGATGATGGCCGGCTTCACCGCCGCCCTGACCTCCAAGACAGGCAAGATTGCCTACCTCGGCCCGCTGATCAACGAAGAGACCCGCCGCCTGACCGCCTCCGCCTATCTCGGCGCCCGCTACGCCTGGACCGAAGTGCTCGGCAACAAGGCCGAGGACCTGCAGTTCAAGGTCAGTTGGATCGGCTTCTGGTTCAACATCCCCGGCGTGACCACGGACCCCACCCAGGTGGCCAACTCCTTCTTTGACGGCGGCTATGACGTGGTCATCTCCGGCATCGACACCCCCGAGGCAGTGACCGTGGCCCGCCAGAAGCGCGACCAGGGCCGCGACGCCTGGGCCATCCCCTACGACTACGCGCTGGCCTGCGAAGGCCAGGGCCCGGCCTGCATAGGCGTGCCTTACTTCAACTGGGGCCCGTCATTCCTGCGCCACGCCAAGGCCGTGCAGGCCGGCACCTGGAAGCAGGACTTCGAATGGGACGCCCCCACCTGGGCCAACATCAACGACCACGACGCCTCTCCGGTGGGCTTCATGGTCGGCGAGGGCCTGTCCGCCGAAAACAAGGCCAGGCTCGACGCCTTCATCGCCGACCTCGGCGCCCACAAAATCAACCTGTTCAAGGGCCCCCTGAACTTCCAGGACGGCTCCGTCTTCCTGAAGGACGGCGAGGTGGCCACGGACGAGCAGGTCTGGTCGCTGCCCCAGCTGCTTGAAGGCATGGAAGGACAGTCCAGCGCCCAATGATCGTCCTTGAAGGCATAGGCAAACGCTACGGCCGGGTCCGGGCCAACGACGACATCAGTCTGACCCTGGAACCCGGCCGCATCTACGCCCTGGTCGGAGAAAACGGGGCCGGCAAGAGTACGCTCATGCGCATTCTCGCCGGCCATACCGTGCCCGACGCCGGCAGCATCACCATGCGCGGGGCCTCGCATTCCAGGCTGACTCCGGCCCTTGCCCGGGACCTCGGGGTTGGCATGCTTTACCAGGACCCCCTGGACTTTCCGGCCCTGCCCGTCTGGGAGAACTTCCGGCTGGGCGGCACGGCGCGCTCGCGCGCTGAAGTCGTGGACAAGCTGGGCGAGCTGTCCAACCACCTGGGCGTCTGCTTCCTGCCCGACGAACCCATCGCCTCCCTGACCGTTGGCGAACGCCAGCTCCTGGAACTGCTGCGCCTGCTGGACCTCGGCGCGACCACCCTCATCCTGGACGAACCCACCACGGGCATCACCCCCGAACAGAAGCGGAACCTCTTCGGCCTGCTGACCCGCCTGGCCCGGGAAGAAAACCACACGGTGGTGCTTGTCACCCACAAACTTTCCGAAGCCATGGAAATGGCCGACGCCATCTTCGTCATGCGCCAGGGCCGGCTTGTGGCGCGGCTGGCGACGCCCTGCGGCGAGGACGAACTGGTCCGGCTCATGTTCGGCGAGGCCGTGGACAAGGCCAGCGACATCCCGGCCCTGGAAACGTCCCAGGCTCTGCGCATGAGCCTGGAAAAGGCGGTCTTCGCGGGCCCCAAATACCACCTCGGCCCCCTGAACATATCCGCGGCGCCGGGGGAGATGATCGGCCTGGCCGGCCTCGACGGCAGCGGGCAGGAGCTCTTTCTGCGAGGCCTGTGCGGTCTGGACCGCATGCCCGAGGGACGGCTTCTGCTCGACGGGCGCGACCAGGGCGGCAACAATTTCAGGACCTTGCACAGGGCCGGCGTGCATTTCGTCCCGGCCGACCGCATGAGTCAGGCCCTTTTCCCGGACATGACCATACGCGAACATATCCTGCTGGCCTTTCCCGACCAGGCGAACCGGCTGGAACAGTTCCGGCGAGAGCAATGCGAGGGGCGCTTCAACCTGCGCGCCCACCCCGACACCGAGGCCAAATCCCTGTCGGGAGGCAACCAGCAACGGCTGCTCCTGTCCCTTATCCCGGACGGCTCGCCGCTCTTGCTCATGGAGCACCCAACGCGCGGCCTGGACGCGGGCTCGTCCCTGCAGGTCTGGGAGCACCTGCGCGAACGCTGCCGGGACGGCGCCACGCTCTTCTTCTTTTCCCCGGACCTGGACGAGGTCATCGAGCACAGCCACCGCGTGCTGGTCTTCTTCGACCGTATGCTCGTGGCCGACGTCCCCCGCGAACGCGCCACCGTGGAGTCCCTGGGCGCCCTCATGGGCGGCAAGAACCTGGAGGACTGGAATGCCGCGTGACTCCTGGCTTGAACGGCTCCTGTGGATACTGGCCGCCCCGGCCCTGGCCCTGGCCCTGACGGTCCTGGTGGCCCTGCCCTCGGGCGCGCCGCCCCTGGAAACCCTGCGCATCCTCATCCTCGGCGGGCTTGGCTCCATGTCCAAATTCGGCCAGGTGCTGACGGTCTTCGTCCCCCTGCTGCTCTGCTCGGCAGGGCTCCTCGTGCCCTTCACGGCCAGGCTGTGGAACATCGGCATCGAGGGACAGGTGGTGCTCGGCGCCATCTTCTGCACGGGGGCGCTGGTGCCCTTTGACCAGGGCGGGCCCATGCACATCGCCCTGGCTCTGGCGGCCGGGATGCTCGGAGGGGCCCTGTGGGCCCTGCTGGCGGGGCTTCTCAAGACATGGGGACGGGTGCACGAAATTTTTTCGGGACTGGGCCTCAACTTCGTGGCCATGGGCCTGACCATCTGGCTCATCTTCGGACCGTGGAAGCGGCCCGGTGTAGCCTCCATGAGCGGCACGGCGCCCTTTGACCCGTCCCTGTGGCTGGACCGCATGGGCCGCATGGCCTCGAGTTGGACGGCCCTGGGCCTGGCTGTGGCGGCCCTGGCCCTGACGGCCGTCCTGCTCACCCGCACCCAGTGGGGCCTGGGCCTCAAGGCCGTGGGCCAGAACCCCAAGGCCGCCCGTCTTTTCGATCTGAGCCCGCACCGGCGCATGCTCCAGGCATTTGCCCTGTGCGGCGCCCTGGGCGGCCTGGCCGGGGCCGTGCAGGTCCTGGGCGTGTACCACAGGCTGCTGCCGAGCATCTCCTCGGGCTACGGGTACACGGCCCTGCTGGTGGGCATGATGGCGTCCTTCCGCATCCTGCCGGTGCCGCTGATCTGCTTCTTTTTCGCCGTGCTGAACGTGGGCTCCATCCAGCTGCCCCTGCAGCTGAGCCTGGACTCCTCCCTGAGCGGCGTCATCCAGGGTCTGCTGGTCCTGTCCGTCTTTGTCACCCAGGGCCTGCGCAGCTGGCTCATCCGCCGCCGGGAGGGATGCTGATGCACGAATTCGTCCTTGTCCTGGCCGGCATACTCCTGGCCGGCGCGCCCCTGGTCCTGGCGACCCTGGGCGAAACCATCACCGAAAAGGCCGGGGTCATCAACCTGTCCCTGGACGGCACCATGCTCCTCTCGGCCATGGCGGCCTTTGCCCTGGCCTCAGCCACGAACAGCCCCTGGACCGGCGCCCTGGGCGGCATGGCCGTGGGCGCCGCCGTGGCGTCGATACTGGGCCTGACCAACATCTACCTGGGCCAATCCCAGCTGGCCGTGGGCTTCATCCTGACGCTGCTGTGCCGCGACCTGGCCTACTTCCTGGGGCACGCCTATTCGCGCCAGCCTGGACCGACCCTCGGATTCTGGTCCATTCCAGGCCTGTCGGACACACCGCTGCTGGACGTCCTGCTCGGGCGGCAGTCGCCGGTGGTGTACGTGAGCCTGGCTGCCATCGGGCTATGCTGGTGGTGGATGTACAGAACGAGCGGCGGCATGCGCCTGCGGGCGGTGGGCGAGTCGCCGCGTGCGGCCTTCGGGCGCGGCATCCGCGTGCGACTGTCGCGCTTCGCGGCCTGCCTGGCCGGCGGCGCGCTGGTGGGGCTGGCCGGCGCGGCCTACTCCCTGGCCGTCAAGCCGGGCTGGGGCCGTCCCCAGGGCTGCGAAGGCGCGGGCTGGATCGCCCTGGCAATCGTCATCTTCGGCGGCTGGCACCCGGTGC
>CAZQYA010000065.1:15313-16474 GCA_964597325.1 uncultured Desulfovibrionaceae bacterium | reverse complement strand
CTGATTACCCCGCTCTTCGGTCTGGACACGCCCCTGGCTGCAGTGGCCGGCGTATTCCACCTCGTCAACCACGCAACCTTCAAGGCATCCCTGTTCATGGCCGCGGGCATCATCGACCATGAAACCGGTACCCGCGACATGCGCCGCATCAACGGCCTTATGAAATATATGCCCCACACTGCCGTCCTTGCCATGATCGCCGCGGCAGCCATGGCCGGCGTGCCCCTGCTGAACGGCTTTCTGTCCAAGGAAATGTTCTTTGCCGAAACGCTGCACGCGGACCTGCTGGGCCCTGCGGCCTGGTTCCTCCCCATAGCCGCGACCCTGGCCGGAGTGTTCTCCGTGGCCTATTCGGCACGCTTCATCCACGACGTGTTCTTTAACGGCGCGCCCCGGGACCTGCCCAAATACCCACCCCATGAACCACCGCGATTCATGAAAATTCCCGTGGAGATCCTGGCCGGACTCTGCCTTCTGGTGGGCATCCTGCCTACGGCGACGGTCGGCCCCTTCCTGGCCATGGCCGCGGCAGACGTCCTGGGGGCACCGGTCCCGGAATACAGTCTGGCCGTGTGGCACGGCTTCAATATCCCCTTGCTCATGAGCGCCTTGGCCCTGGGCGGCGGGCTCGGACTCTACGCCATGCGCGGCTGGCTCTTCGCCCGGCACGAACTCGTTGTCGGCCGTCTGGACGCGGGCGCCGCATTCGTCCGGGCCGAGGCGGCCCTGCCCCGCATCGCCGGACGCCTGGCGCGCCTTCCGGACGGCGGTTCGCTGCAGCGCTCCATGATCCTGCTCCTGTGCGTCGCCATTGCAGCAATGCTCGTACCTCTGGCCGGAAGCGGGCTCACGGGCCCAGCCCCCGGAACGCCCGTGGACGTTCTGTCCCTCACCGGCGCCCTCATGCTCATGGCCGCAGGCGTCACAACGACCATGTGGCGCGCCAGCCGTCTGCGGGCCATCATCGCCCTGAGCGTGGTCGGGCTGATCGTCGCTCTGACCTTCGTACGCTTCTCAGCCCCGGACCTGGCCCTCACGCAGCTCTCTGTGGAAGTCGTGACCATCATGCTCCTGCTGCTGGTCCTCTTTTTCCTACCCCAGCGCCACGAGCCCCCGCCCTCACTGCGCCGCCGGACACGGGCCCTGGTGCCGGCGACGACC
>CAZQYA010000065.1:0-15303 GCA_964597325.1 uncultured Desulfovibrionaceae bacterium | reverse complement strand
TGACGGGACGTGCGATACTCCTTCTGGTACAGGGGACATGGTCCTCGCCACGGCAGCGGGGTGCGGCGCAGGCGCCCTGACCTGGGGCATGCTCACCAGGCCGCACGAATCCATCTCGTCCTTTTTCATGGAACAAAGCCTGCCCGGTGGGGGCGGTCTGAACGTGGTCAATGTCATCCTCGTCGACTTCCGCGGCTTCGACACCCTGGGCGAAATCTCGGTCCTGGCGGTCGCGGCCGTAGGCATCCACGCGCTGCTGAACGGCCTGCGCCTGAACGTTCCGAAAACGGACCACACAGGGCGGCCCTGGTCACGGGAACGCCATCCCATGATCCTCTCGCAGGTCACCCGCTTCCTGCTGCCCCTGGCCCTGCTCGTGGCGCTGCACCTCTTCCTGCGCGGGCACAATGCACCGGGCGGCGGGTTCATCGCCGGGCTGGTTGCTGCGGTGGCCCTGGTGCTGCAGTACATGGCCAACGGCATCGACTGGACCCGTAAGCGCTGGCGCGTGCCCTACCATCCCCTCATGGCGGCCGGTGTGCTCCTGGCAACGGGCACCGGCCTGGGGAGCCTCGCCCTGGGGCACCCGTTCCTGACCTCGACGTTCGGCCACGTCCATGCGCCGCTGGTGGGTGACTTCGAGCTGGCCAGCGCCATGCTCTTCGATCTCGGCGTCTTTCTGACCGTGGTGGGCGTGGTTCTGCTCATCCTGGCGGACCTCGGGAACCTGACCAGAAACGACACCGGAGGGGAACGCTGATGGAAATCCTCGCCGCCCTGTGCATCGCCGTGCTCACCGCCTGCGGGGTGCTCCTGCTGCTGTGCGCCAGGACCTTCCCGGTGGTTCTGGGGCTCTCGCTTCTGTCCTACGCCGTAAACCTCTTCCTCTTTTTCAGCGGCCGTCTGGTTACAGGCGCTCCGCCCCTGGCCTCCGCACAGGGAGCCACGGCCGACCCCCTGCCCCAGGCCCTGGTTCTGACCGCCATCGTCATCGGCTTCGGCATGACCGCCTTCGTACTTATCCTGGCCCTGCGCGCACGCGGCGAATTGGGAAACGACCATGTCGACGGCGGGGAGGATGACGCGTGAATCACCTGATCCTTGTCCCCATCCTCCTGCCCCTTGTCGCAGGCATGACCAACCTGCTCCTGAGAAATTCGGGGCCCATGCCCCCCCGCATCGTTTCCGCAACAGCCGCGGCGGGGACCCTGCTTGCCGGCACCCTGCTCGTCCTGCAGGCCGACACAGGCGGCATCCTCACGTATGCGCCGGGCAACTGGTCCGCTCCCTTTGGAATCGTCCTCGTCCTGGACCGGCTGGCCGGCCTCATGCTGCTGACGACTGCAGTCCTGGCCATGGTCGTCCTGGCACACGCATGGGGAGACGACGACGCCCGCGGTCGGGACTTCCATGTGCTTTTCCCGCTTCAACTCACCGGCATAAACGGAGCCTTCCTGACGGGAGATATCTTCAACCTCTTTGTTTTCTTCGAAATTCTACTCATCGCTTCCTACTGTCTGGCCGTACACGGCTCTGGACCTGAAAGGACGCGCCACACCCTGCGCTACGTGATCCTGAATCTCGTGGGATCCAGCCTGTTCCTTATCGCCCTGGGGATCATCTACGGCGTCTGCGGCACCCTGAACATGGCCGATCTCGCCCAGGCCGTCTCCACCGCACCCGCAGAGCAGGCCCCGCTCCTCACGGCGGCAGCCCTGCTGCTTGTGACGGTCTTCGGCCTGAAGGCGGCGGTGCTGCCCCTCTTCACCTGGCTGCCGGGGCTCTATGCCGCGGCACTCCCTTCAGTGGCCGCCCTGTTCGCCATTATGACCAAGGTCGGGGTGTACGCCATCCTGCGCACCCTGACCCTCATCTTTCCCCATTCCAGCCCCGTCCCCGAGGCCGCGACCCTGATCCTGCCCCTGGGTCTGGCCACCCTGGCCTGGGGCGCCCTCGGAGCCCTGGGGGGCAGAAACCTGCGCGAAACGCTCGCGTACCTGGTCATTGTCTCCGTGGGTACGCTCCTGGCCGGAATCGGGCTGTGGAACGAGGCGGGCATCGCGGCCGCACTCTATTACCTGCCGCACACGACGCTCGTCGCGGCGGGCCTCTTCCTGCTCACCGGACGCGTGCCTGACCGGGCCGGCACAGTGGACCCCGCCCCGGCAACAAGCAACATGACCCAGGCGGTATTTCTTCTGGGCGCCGCGGCAACAGCCGGCCTGCCGCCATTGTCCGGTTTCTTCGGAAAGGTACTGCTTCTCCAGGCGGCATCAGGCCCGCACATGCCCTGGATCTGGGTAGTCGTCCTGGGCGGAAGCCTGCTGGTCCTGACAGCCCTCGCCCGTATGGGCAGCGACATTTTCTGGAAGACCCAGGCCAGCTCGACATCAGGCGTAAACACGTCCGCACCCCGCCTCTGGCCAGCCGCAGTTCTGGTCCTGACCGGTGTGGCCATGGCCGTGCTGGCTACGCCGATCACGCGGTACACGAACGCCACGGCCGCACAGCTTCTCGACACACGGGCCTACATACAGGCAGTCACGGGAGGGCCCACGCCATGAAGAAATGGCTGCCGCAACCCCTGTTCAGCCTGTTCCTCTGGCTTGTCTGGCTTCTGCTGGCCAACTCCGCCGCGCCGGGACAAATGCTCCTGGGCGGTGTCGTGGCCGTTGGCCTGCCACTGTACACCCGAAAGTTCTGGCCGGACCAGCCATGCCTCGGCAGCCCCCTGGCTCTGGCACGCTACATCGCGGTCTTTCTCCTGGACGTCGTCGTGGCCAACATCGCCGTGGCACGACTCATCCTCGGACCGGTCCGCCGGCTCAGGCCCGGCTTTATCAGCCTCCCGCTGGACCTCGAAAGTGACTTCGCGATCACCGTGCTGGCCCACACCATCTCCCTGACCCCGGGAACGGTCTCGGCGGACCTGGATCCTGAAGGCAGGACGCTTCTCATCCATGTCCTGGACCTGGACGACGAAACACGTCTCGTCGAACGCATCAAAAAGCGCTACGAAGCGCCTCTGAAGGAGATTTTCCCATGCTGACCCTGGCCGTTTACATCGCCTACCTGTGTATCGGCACGGCCCTCGTCCTCAACTTTCTGCGCCTTGTCCTCGGTCCGACCCTGCCCGACCGCATCCTGGCTCTGGACACCATGGCCATCAATACCATCGCCCTGCTGGTCCTGCTCGGCATCCACCAGGATCTCACGGAATTCTTCGAAGCCGCCCTGCTCATCGCGCTCATGGGCTTCGTTGGCACGGTGGCCCTGTGCAAATACCTGTTGCGCGGCGACATCATCGAATAGGGAGATCTCATGTCCATCTCGGAATTGTTCATATCCTTCTTTCTGCTGGCCGGCGGCGCCTTTGCCCTCATCGGCTCCATTGGCCTCGCCCGCCTGCCCGACCTGTTCACCCGATTGCACGGCCCCACCAAGGCCACGACCTTGGGCGTGGGGGGCATCCTGATCGCCTCCATCCTGCATTTCAGCGACAAAGGGCTGAGCCTGCACGAAATCCTGATTACGCTCTTTCTGTTCGTCACGGCGCCGGTCAGCGCCTACCTCGTCGCCCGCGCGGCACTGCACCTCGAACGAACGGACCAGGGCCAGGACGAGGGGTGACAAAGGCTCGAGTGGGCGCCCACGAGGGACGCAAGGCTTGACCGAAACGACGGCCGAGGCATAGGAAGATGCACGCGCTTGACGCGTCCAGGCACACCACCCTTCATACACGGCAAGGAGAGACTCATGGCAATATTCGTGGCGGAACATCCCCTGATCAGGCACAAACTCGGGCTCATGCGCAAGCACGACATCAGCACCAAGAATTTTCGGGAACTCGCCTCGGAAGTGGCCAGACTCCTGACCTATGAGGCCACCAAGGATCTGGAAACGGAAAAAAAGACCATCCAGGGCTGGGCCGGCCCCGTGGAAGTGGACGTCATCAAAGGTAAGAAAATCACGGTCGTACCGATTCTGCGCGCGGGTCTGGGCATGCAGGACGGCGTCCTGGACCTCGTCCCCGGCGCCAAAGTCAGTGTCGTGGGCTACTACCGCAACGAGGAGACGCTGCAGCCGGTGGAATACTACGTGAAGCTGGCCAAAAACATCAACAAGCGCATGGCCATCATCCTCGATCCCATGCTGGCCACGGGCGGCACCCTCGACGCCACTATCCGCAGCCTGAAGAATGCCGGTTGCACGAGCATTCGCGGCCTCTTCCTGGTGGCGGCGCCCGAAGGCCTGAAGCGCATCACCGAAACCCATCCCGACGTGGACATCTACGTCGCTGCCGTGGATGAGCGGCTCAACGAGAATGGTTACATCCTGCCGGGCCTTGGCGATGCCGGGGACAAGATATTCGGCACCAAATAGGAGGCATCATGATTTCCGATCAACTCATGAACGATCTCAACGCAGAAATCGAAAAGACCCTCAAGGCCATGGCCAAAGCCAAGACGCCCGAGGAAAGGCTGACCTACAGCAAGACCGTTAAGAACCTGTGCCAGGCCATGGGCGTCTTCCTCCAGGCTGCCGCAGATTACATGGAATATTCGGACGCCTTTGACGGAGATCTCGACGAACCCTTTTGAACCGACCCCCCTCTCTGTCTGCCCCTGAAAAAACGAACGCCCGGCCTGATGACCGGGCGTTTGCCGTTGCGGGTACGGGGCGTGCGCCCCGCATGTCACCCCTGCGCGTCGAGCCAGGCCAGGGCGGCCTTGAGGTCGAGGCTGCCGGCGTAGATGGCCTTGCCGGTGATAACTCCGGCCAGGCCCTTCTTCTTCAGGGGAAAGACGGCCTGGACGTCCTCCAGGGTGGAGATGCCGCCGGCGATGAGCACGGGCAGACCGGTCATGTCGAGCAGAGCCTCCAGGGCCGGGATGTTCACCCCGGACTGCATGCCGTCGCGGCTGATGTCGGTGTAGATGAAGAAGGCGGCTCCGGCCTTCTCAAGCTCGGGTACGACGTCGGCCACGGTCTTGCCGGCATCCTCGACCCAGCCCTTGGTCTTCAGGCGGCCGTCGCGCGCGTCCAGGGAAACGCCGATGCGGCCGGGATAGGCGGCGCAGAGTTCCCGGAACAGGGCCGGTTCCTCCAGGGCCACGGTGCCGATGATAAGCCGGGTCACGCCAGCTTCGAGATATTTGCCGGCAACCTCCACGCTGCGGATGCCGCCGCCCAACTGGACGGGGATGGTCACCCTGGAGCACAGATCGCGGATCAGTTCCATGTTGCGCGGCGTGCCGCTGAAAGCTCCGTCAAGGTCGATGACGTGCAGCCACCTGGCGCCGGCCTCGACCCATTGCCGCGCCATGGCCGCGGGGTCGTCGGAAAAAACCGTGACCTGGTCCTCCACGCCCTGGCGCAGGCGCACACATTTGCCGTCCTTGATGTCAACCGCCGGAAATATATTCATAGTCCAAGTACCCTTGTTCCTTCTTCGAGAGCCTCCGCCGCAATCTCCAGCGGCGTGACCCATCTTCCCTGGCGCTTCACGAAGCGCCGGCCCTGCAACAGGTTCTCGGCCAGCCCCTGCTGCTCCTCCTCGAAATGATATCTCCGCACCTGGCCACTGGCCGTCTCGATCAGATACAGATCCATGGTCAGGCTCGCGGGCCGGGTCACACCCCACTCGCCTCCCTCGCGCTCATGCCAGCGCGACACGAAGGGCACCAGCAGGTAATCAGCCTTCATACACTGCCCCACGGCCTTCCAGTATTCCACCGTCTCGAACCGGCTGCGCTCCTTGCCCGACGTGATGATTTCCTCGCACTGACGGACCATGGCCTGGCGCAACACCGTTCTTCCGGGCCGCTTCTCCAGAATGGACAGAGCCATCTCGTCAAGGGCCTGCAGGGATTCCTGCGGGATAACCGAAGGCTCGTCGGGCAGGATTCCGGCCATGAGTTCCCAATCATGCTGCGGATGGACGAAATGTGCCACGGCCAGAGACGTCGACTCCGGCACTGCCGGCCAATACGTCGGCTTGGCGCAGGCGCAACAAAACAGCAGAGCAATCACTAACGCGTATCTCATGTGTCGAGACCTCCCTTGGTGCTGAGCACGGACTCGCGTTCCACGCGGACGGCCTGCCGCAGGGCAAGCCCCAGCCCCTTGAAGACCGATTCCAGAAGATGGTGCCCGTTTTGCCCGTAGAACATGCGAACATGCAGATTCATACCGGCCTTGGCGGCCAGGGACTTGAGAAGCTCCCGCCAGAGATCCTTCTCCTGGCCGGCGATAACGGCCGGCAAGACATCCTCCTCATACACCAGATACGCGCGCCCCGAAAGGTCGAGGCACACTTCCGTCAAAGCCTCGTCCATGGGTACCTTGGCGCAACCCACGCGGGCAATGCCTTTGCGATCACCCAAAGCCGACTGCAGCGCACTGCCGAGGCAAAGCCCTATATCTTCGAGGGAATGATGAGCATCGATATGCATGTCGCCTTCACAGGCAACCTCCATGTCAAAACCTGCCCAGTGCCCCATGAGTTCAAGCATGTGGTCGGCGAAACCGAAACCCGTCCTGACGGAGCATATCCCTGTTCCATCGAGGTTCACGGCCACGGAAATCTTTGTCTCGCGGGTCTCGCGATCGATCCTGCCTGTGCGTGGGTTCATACAGCCTCCTTGAAATGAAAAAGGCAGGTCTTCCGACCTGCCCTGTGGTCAGGCTTCGGCCTGTTCCTCTTCGTCGACCGGAGCCTTCTTGGGCTTCTTGCCGAACACGTAGGCCACCCAGATACCGACTTCGTAGAGAAGGCACAGGGGCCCGGCCATGAAACACTGGGAAACCACATCCGGCGGCGTGAGCACTGCCGACACCACAAAGCTGCCCAGTACGGCGAATTTCTGGAACTTGCGAAGAGATACATGGGTCACAATACCCATGATCGACAGAAAGAAAATGAAGAGCGGCAGCTCGAAAATCAGTCCGAACGCAAACAGCATGCTGGTCGAAAAACTGAAATACTCACGTACCGAAGGCATGGGTTTGATGATATCCGAGGCGTACCCCAGAAAGAAGTCAAACCCGAAAGGAAAGACGACGAAATACCCGAACAGCGCGCCTGTCACGAAAAACGCCGCCGAGAAGAAAGCTATGGGAATGATGTACTTGCGCTCACCCTCGTAGAGTCCGGGCGCTATGAACATCCAGAGCTGATAAAAGATGTAGGGACTCGCCGCGAACATCCCGGCGATGGCCGCGACCTTGAGATGCGTGAAAAAGGCCTCGGGCAGACCCGTGTAGATGAGGGAACCGCCTGCCGGTTCCAGCAGGACAATCAGGGGGTTCATGAGCACGCGGAAGAGTTCCTCCGCGAACGGGTAGCAGATGAGAAGGCCCACGAAGGCCGCAATGATGCAGCGCACGAGGCGGACACGCAGCTCGTTCAGATGCTCCGTGAAGGTCATCTCGTGAGGAACATCCTCCTCCCCGGGCTCGCCCTCATCCCCCGTGGCGGCTTCAGACTCCATTGGCACGGAACCGGAGTTGTCGGCGTCCTCGGCCGGTTCGGACTCGTCGCGCTCCCCGGTGACAGCAACTTCACCGGCGGGATCGTCCTGATGGGATTCGTCGGGTTCGTCGACAGCCGCGCCTTCCCTGGCGGACTCATCCTGTGCGGTCTCGTCCGGGACCTCGTCGACCGTGTCTTCACCGGCATCGTCCAAACGCTCCCGGGAAGCGTCGTATTCCGACGGGTCGGCAGCGTCTTCCGCCCGGGACTCCTCGTCCGGAATCGGCTGCTCGTCGGATTGTTCGGGCTCGGACCCCGTGGCATCGGTCATGACGGCCTCTTCATCAGGTCGATTCATGTCGTCTGCCTGGGTCTGGCCGTCTGTGCCGGATTCCGCAAGACCTTCGAGATCCGATTTCCGATCCTCGCTCATGCCTTGTCCTTGGCGATGGTTTCGGCCGAGCCGTTGGCCGTTTCCACGGCAGGCTCCTGAACCCGGGGCTCTTCAGCGCCGGCGGCCGTCTCCACAGCAGGCTCCGGCTCCGAAGCTTCCTGCGGGGCCGGAGCGGCCTGCGGGGCCTGCGAGGCCTGCGAGGCCTGCGGGGCCGGGGAGCTCTTCTTTTCTGGAAACAGCTCCTTCTTGGCCTGCTCGGTGCGGGACTTCTGGTCGGCCTGCTCGGCCTCCATCTCAATGGTGCGTTTCACATCGGTGCTGACTCTTCGAAACTCGCCCAGGGCCTTGCCCAGCGACTTGGCCATTTCGGGCAGTTTGGCCGGGCCGATGATGATCAGCGCGACGATCAGAATGACAATGAGTTCCGTGGATCCGATTCCAAACATATGCGCGTCTCCGAAAGTGGATTGTTGCGAACGGCTATTCCCACTCGATGGTGCTCGGCGGCTTGGAGGAAATGTCGTACACGACACGATTCACTCCCTTGACCTCGTTGATGATCCGATTGGAGATGCGGCCGAGGATCTCCGTCGGAATGCGGGACCAGTCCGCGGTCATGGCGTCGATGGAATCGACGATGCGCAGGGCGATGACGTGCTCGTAGGTCCTCTCGTCGCCCATGACGCCCACGGTCTTCAGCGGCAGGAGCACCGCGAAGCCCTGCCAGACCTTGTAATACCAGTTGGAGGCCATGAGTTCGTGCTGCACGATCTTGTCGGCCTGACGCAGAATCTCGAGGCGATCGTCGGTGATCTCACCGATGACACGGATAGCCAGACCCGGACCCGGGAAGGGGTGACGCCACACGATGAAGTCGGGCAGGCCCAGTTCCTGGGCGACCTTGCGCACCTCGTCTTTGAAGAGTTCGCGCAGAGGCTCAACCAATGCCAGGTCCATCTTCTCGGGCAGGCCGCCGACATTGTGATGGCTCTTGATCACGGCCGAAGGTCCTTTGAAACTGACGGACTCGATGACGTCGGGATAGAGGGTACCCTGGGCCAGGTACTTGACGCCGGGAATCTTCTTGGCCTCCTCCTCGAACACCTCGATGAAGGTGTAGCCAATGATCTTGCGCTTCTGCTCGGGGTCTTCGAGGCCTTCCAGACGCGACAGGAACTTGTCCTCGGCCTTGATGTAATGAAGATTCAGATCGAAGTGCTCACGCAGGTAGCCGATGACCTCGTCGCCCTCGCCAGCGCGCAGCAGACCGTTGTCCACGAAGATGCAATGCAGGTTCTTCCCAATGGCCTTGTTCAGGAGAACGGCCACAACGGTGGAGTCGATGCCGCCGGACAGACCGCAGACGACTTTGTCCTCGCCGATCTCAACCGGCAGGGACTGCAGCATGGACTCGACAAAGGAGGACATGGTCCAGGTCGACTTGAGTCCGGCCACGTGAAAGAGGAAATTGCGGAGAATCTCGTCGCCCTGCTCGGTGTGGGCCACTTCGGGATGAAACTGCAGGGCATACATCCTGCGCTTGACATCGGCCATGGCCGCAATCTCGATGTTCTGGGTCTTAGCCGTGACGGAAAATCCCGGAGGGACCTCCAGGACATGATCGCCGTGGGACATCCAGACTGTCAGCTTGCCCGCGTCGACCACGTGCTCCCACAGGGGGATGTCACCCTGGAAATACAGCTCGCTTCGGCCATATTCACGATCAAGGGAAGGCGCGACTTTGCCGCCCAGGACATGCGCCATGAGCTGCATGCCGTAGCAGATTCCCAGTATCGGCAGGCCCCACTCGAAAATCGCAGGATCCACTCCCGGCGAATCGGAACTGGTGACTGAAGCCGGGCCGCCGGACAGAATGATGGCGCTGGGATGCAGGGCCTTCAGTTCATCGGCGGTGATGGTGCAGGGATGAATTTCGGAGTAGACACCTGACTCGCGCGTACGGCGGGCAATGAGCTGGGTATACTGGGACCCGAAATCCAGGATGATGACCTTTTCTTGAATGTCCATGATATTCCTCCATCCGCTCTGGGATGGTTATGTTCTCGAAAATTCTAGTACGAGTCCACCCTGTAGTTGGGGGCTTCCTTGGTGATGATCACGTCGTGGACATGGCTTTCACGCAGTCCGGCGGTCGAGATCTCCACGAACTGGGCCTTGGCCTGCAGCTCCGGGATATCCTTTGTGCCAAGATAACCCATGCCCGACCGTACGCCGCCGACCATCTGGTCGATGGTCTCCATGACGGAGCCCTTGTAGGGAACGCGGCCGACGATGCCTTCGGGCACCAGCTTCTTGGACCCTTCCTGGAAGTAGCGGTCGCTGCTGCCGTCCTTCATGGCGTCGATGGAACCCATGCCGCGGTAGATCTTGTAGGTGCGGCCCTGATAGAGGATCTTCTCGCCGGGGCTTTCCTCGGTACCGGCGAACATGGAGCCCATCATGACCGTATCCGCGCCGGCCACGAGGGCCTTGACCACGTCACCGGAAAACTTGACGCCGCCGTCGGCGATACAGCACTTGCCGGCCTCGCGACATGCCCTGATGCACTCCGTGATGGCCGTGACCTGGGGCACGCCAACACCGGCGACAACGCGCGTGGTACAGATGGAGCCGGGCCCGATGCCGACCTTGACCGCGTCGACGCCCGCCTCGATGAGCGCCTTGGCCCCGGCGTAAGTGGCCACGTTTCCGCCAATGATCTGAATGTCCGGCCATTCGGTTCGGGTGGCCCTTACGGCATCGAGAATATTCCGGGAGTGGCCGTGGGCGGAATCAAGGACGATGACATCCGCGCCAGCCTTGACCAGGGCCTCAACCCTTTCCGCCCGGCCCTTGCCAATGCCAACGGCTGCACCGACACGCAGACGACCCAGGTCGTCCTTGCACGCGTTGGGGTACTTGCGGACCTTGTCGATGTCCTTGATGGTCAAAAGGCCCCTGAGCTTGTTGCTCTCATCGACCACCAGAAGTTTTTCGATTCGGTTTTCGTGCAGATGGCGCTTGGCCTCCTCCAAAGAAATGCCTGCGGGCACCGTGACCAGCCTCTTGCTGGTCATGACGTCCTTCACCTTGGTATCCATGTCCGTGACGAAACGAACGTCACGGTTGGTGACAATACCCACAAGGTGATCGCCGGAAATGACGGGCAGGCCCGAAATACGGTAGTCGCGCATGAGTTCCAGGGCGTGTCCCACGATGTCTTCGGGGTCCACGGTGATGGGGTCGACGATCATGCCGGATTCGGACTTCTTGACTTTGACGACCTCCAGGGCCTGCTGCTCGATGCTCATGTTCTTGTGCACGATGCCGATGCCGCCGGCCCGGGCCAGGGAGATGGCCATGCGCGACTCGGTCACCGTGTCCATGGCCGCGCTCAGGAAAGGAATGTTCAGCTCAATGGACGGGGTGAGCCGGGTATTCAGAAGAACCTGGTCCGGCAGGACCTCGGAGTACGCCGGAACAAGCAGAACATCGTCGAAGGTCAAAGCCTTGCCGAGAAACTTTTCCATATATCACCTCTCCCGACATGCGGGATCAATGGTTCTTGGTTGATATGCCCAAGGGGCTAGAGCCCCAGGTACGCCTTCTTGACATCCTCGTTGGCCAACAGGTTGGCGGCGGAGTCCTCCAGGGTGATGCGGCCGGTCTCCATGACGTAGGCGCGATTCGCGACCTTCAGGGCCTGATGCGCGTTCTGCTCCACCAAAAAGACTGTCGTGCCGGACTCGTTGACCTTGCGGATGATGTTAAAAATCTGGGCAATGATGATCGGCGCCAGCCCCAGCGACGGCTCGTCCAGCAGGAGCAGACGCGGACGGGCCATGAGGGCGCGCGAAATAGCCAGCATCTGCTGCTCGCCGCCCGACAGGGTGCCGCCGATCTGTTTGCGACGTTCCGCCAGGATCGGAAAAAGCTCGAAGACGTATTCCAGATCCTGGGCGATAGCTTCCTTGTCGTTGCGTAGGAAAGCGCCGAGATCCAGGTTCTCCATGACGGTCATCTCCGGAAAAATGAGTCGTCCCTCGGGAACCTGGGAGATGCCCATGCGCACGATGCGGTCCGCCTTGACGCCCTGGATGGGCTTGCCCTCAAAAAGGATCTCGCCGCTGTGCGGCGGTGTTCCACCGCAGATGGACATGAGGGTCGTGCTCTTCCCGGCGCCGTTGGCACCAATGAGGGTCACGATCTCGCCCTTGTCGATCTTCATGGAGACGTCGTGCAGGGCCTGAATATTGCCGTAGAAAGTGTTGACGTTCTTAAGTTCAAGCATTGGCTTCCTCCCCGAGGTAGGCTTTGATGACCCGCGGGTCGCTGCTGACCTCCGCCGGGGTGCCATGAGAGATGAGGCAACCATACTCCATGACGTAGATGCGCTCGGACAGGCTCATGACCATGCTCATGTCATGCTCGATGAGCAGGATGGCCATGTCCATTTCATCCCGGATTCGCAACACCAGGCGTTTCAGGGATTCGGTTTCGTGAGGGTTCATGCCCGCAGCGGGTTCGTCCAGCAGAAGGAGCGACGGCTCCGTGGCCAGGGCGCGGGCGATCTCCAGACGACGCTGGGCCCCGTAAGGGAGATTGCAGGCCTGTTCGCTGTAGAACTTGTGCAGGCCGATATACTTGAGCAGCTCGTAGCTGCGTTCCACGATCTCCTTCTCTTCCTTGCGGACGGACGGCGAACGCAGGAGGGCGCCGATGATCCCTGATCTGGTACGACAGTGCCGGGCAATCATGACATTTTCCAGAACACTCATATTTTTGAAAAGACGGATGTTCTGGAAGGTGCGGGCCATGCCCAGGGCGGTGACCAGGTTGGGCTTCATCCCGTTCACCCGGGTACGTTTACCATTGCTCGGTGTAAACCAGACCTCGCCCTCGGTCGGGTTGTAGATGCTCGTGATGCAGTTAAAAAACGTGGTCTTGCCAGCTCCGTTGGGACCGATGAGGGCCACGATCTCGCCTGAGTTGACATTGAGCTCCACCTCGTTCAGGGCCCGCAGGCCTCCGAAATTCATGGACACTGACGTGACGTCGAGTACCGGTGCCATCTAGTTCTGCCCTCCTTTGTCCGCGCTCAGTTCGGGATCGTCAACAGTGTAGGTCCTGCGCTTTTCCGGGATGAGTCCCTGGGGTCTGAAGACCATCATGAGCACCATGGCCGAAGCAAACAGAATCATGCGGTACTCGGAAAAGGCGCGCATGTACTCGGGCAGAAGTACCAGGAAAGCCGAACCGAGGACGACGCCCAGATTGGAGCCCATGCCGCCCAAAACGACGATGGACAGAATGATGGCCGATTCGAAAAAGGTGAAGCTTGCCGGGTTGATGAACGTTGTCTTGGCGGCAAACACGACGCCGGCGAAACCCGCCCAGGCCGTGCCCAGACCAAAGGCCGTAAGCTTTACGCCGACACGGTCGATACCCATGGCCTCGCAGGCCACTTCGTCCTCGCGCAGGGCCTGCAGAGCCCGGCCGATGCGCGAATCCTTGAGACGGGATACGGCGATGACGGTGATGATCGAGAGGGCCAGAACGATGTAGTAGATGTAGATGTTGGCGTCGGCAACGGACAGCTTCATGTCCATGAGACCGGGTCTGGGGATGTTCGAAATACCCGAGGGACCACCGGTGATGTCGCTGAAGTTCTCAAGGAGCAAACGCACGATCTCGCCGAACCCGAGGGTTACGATGGCCAGATAGTCGCCTCGCAGCCGAAGCACAGGAAAAGCCAGGGCTACACCGGCCAGGGCGGCCATGACGCCGCCGATGGGGAGGGCGACCCAGAAACCAAGCCCGAAGTACTGGTTCAACAGGGCGTAGGAATACGCTCCAATGGCATAAAACGCCGCGTGCCCCAGAAAAAGCATGCCGGCCACGCCGACGATGACGTTGAGGCCCAGTCCGAGGACCACATAGAGCAGAAAGGAGATGAGAATGTTGGTCTGGTAGGTGGTCACAAACCACGGGGTAAGCACGAAGGCGACCAGTGCCGCTCCCAACAAGGGAATGCGCAGAGCCGGATTCTCCACGAGCCCGCTCAGGGTCCGCTTCGTGTTCTTTCCCGAAGACTCCGCGGCCTGATTGAATTCCTTGCGGCGCATGCCCCAGCGCCAGACAAAGGACAGAACAAAGCTGCCGATACCGATCAGAGCCAGGTTCCCCCAACGCCAGCTCACGACCTGCTCAATGGGGTTCACGCGAATGACAACCAGGGGAAAGGTCAGAAACATGAACCAGATACTGACCAGAAAAGATTTCTTGAATTCGTTCATTACCGTCTCCATCCTTCAGGAAAATGTCGCACGCCGGTCATACCTTTTCCACCTTGGCCTTGCCCATGATTCCCGAAGGTCGGAAGATCAGGAAGATCACCAGCAGGGTGAAGGCGAAGACATCTTCGTAATCGCTGGAGATGTACCCAGTGGCGTAGCTCTCGGACAGGCCCAGGAAGAGTCCGCCCAGCATGGCTCCGGGGATGGAGCCGATGCCGCCCAGGACCGCCGCGGTGAAGGCCTTGATGCCCGCGAGGAAACCGATGGCGAAGTTGACCATGCCGACATGGGACGCGATGAGCACACCGCCCAGGGCCGCCAGGGCCGAGCCGATGATGAAGGTGATGGAAATGACCCTGTCAGCGTCTACGCCGAGAAGCATCGCCATCTTGCGGTTCTGAGCCTTGGCCGGCATGGCCTTGCCCATCTTGGGGTACTTGATGAACAACGTCAGACCGGCCATGGACACGGCGCTGGTCACGACGATGACGAAATCCGAGGATCCGAAGATGTGGGCGATGGGCTCGATGAACGCAAAATCGGGAATGAGGCGCGGAAAGGGGAGAAAGTCCGAAGTCTGAGCGAGAATGATGTAGTTCTGCAGGAACAGCGACATGCCGATGGCGGAGATCAGCGGCGAAAGACGGCCGGCTCCGCGCAGGGGCTTGTAGGCGACCTTTTCCATGGTGTAGCCGTATCCCGCGCAGTAGATGATGGCCACAATGGCGGCGATGACCAGGATGGCCCCCGCCGGAAAGCCCATTATGCTCAGGACTCCAGCCACGATGAGCCCCACGAAGGCGCCGAGCATGTAGACCTCGCCATGGGCAAAGTTGATGAGCTCGATGATGCCGTAAACCATCGTGTAGCCGATGGCGATCAGCGCGTAGATGCTCCCGCGCGTCAGGCCGCCCAGAAAAAGTTCGATAAAATATTGCCAGTCCATGTTTCCTCGTCCGATCCGGCCATGATCGCTCGCTGCCGGCCTGTTGAAAGAACCGAGGGACAGGCTAGCCTGTCCCTCGGTTGCAACTGTCTAATCCGGAAGGCCCCTACTTCAATTCCACATACACGCCGTTCTGGACCTGGTACATGGAGAAACCGACGCCTTCGGCATCGCCGCGGGCATCGAACTTGAT
>CAZQYA010000064.1:0-16536 GCA_964597325.1 uncultured Desulfovibrionaceae bacterium | reverse complement strand
TTCGACGGACTCTCGGTGTAGACCAGTGGCAGGGTCACGTACGCCCCGCCGTCCATGGGCCAGGACACGAGCTGCGGCAGCTCCGAGACGCGTGTCCGGCGGGCCATGACCGGTCCGGTCCTCACGCTTTTGGGCAGGGTGTGCAGACCGCCCAGGGCCAGGCCGGGCCACAGCCCCGGTTTCTTCAGCACGGAAGCCGGGTCCGCCTTGGCCGAGAGCATGGCCTCCACACGGCGCAGGGTTGAACGAAAGATGTACTTGGTGCGGTCCAGTGTGCCGAAGATGTTGGCGGCCATGGGAAAGGCCGTGCCCTTGACGTTCGTGAACAGCAACGCCGGACCGCCGGCCTGGAAGACGCGCCGCTGGATGGCGCCGACTTCGAGGTACGGGTCCACGGGCGTGTCGATACGGATGAGCTGTTTGCTGCGCTCAAGGTCTGAGAGGCAGGACTTGAGGTTGCGGTGGATCATGGGGTTGCTCCGGGGTGGGTGGCTGGATGGACTGGATGGACGGGCACGGACCGGAAAAACCTTACCCTGAACGGGGTGCAGGGGGCTTGCCCCCTGCCCGCCGGAGGCATTCTTTATTGCTTGTAAAACGTTATATGCACGTTGGGGCTTTGGCGCCACTCGTCGAATTTCTTGCGCAGCCAACGCTTGAAAATGTTTCGCGTGAAGGGCAGCAGAATGAGCAGTCCGCAGATATCCGTCAGGAAGCCGGGGGTCAGCAGGACCATGCCGGCCAGGAAGATGAGCAGGCCGTCCAGGAGTTCCTCGGCGGGCATGAAGCCCTGGGCGAGATTTTCGCGGATGCGCATCATGACGGACATCCCCTGCAGCCGTGCCAGGTGTGCACCGGCCAGTGCGGTCAGGAGCACCAGGGCAACGGTCGGGATCGCCCCGATGACGCCGCCGACGCTGACCAGCACATAAATTTCCGCCACCGGGACCAGGGCAAAGAGCAGAAAAAGTTTTCCGAACATCATTCCTCCCTGACGAGGAGCTGCGCCATGGTTTCCCGATCGCGCAGACCGAGAAAGTAGAGCACTCCGTCAAGCCCGACGTTGGATATGGCCTGTCCCGCGCCCTCCCGGACCACGGGTTTGGCGTGGAAGGCGATGCCCAGACCGGCCACGTCGAGCATGGGCAGGTCGTTGGCGCCGTCGCCGACGGCGATGACCTGGGCCAGAGAGATGTGCTCCTTGGCGGCGATCTCCTTCAGGAGGCGCGCCTTGCCGGGACCGTCGACGATGTCGCCCACGAGGCCTCCGGTGAGCTTCCCGTCCCTGATCTCCAGCTCGTTGGCGTACACGTAGTCGATGCCCAGCCGCGCCTGCAGTCTGCGACCGAAATAGGTGAAACCGCCCGAAAGGATGGCGATGGCGTAACCGAGGCTCTTCAGGGTGCGGATGAGGCGCTCGGCGCCCTCGGTCATGGGCAGGGAGCGGGCCACGTCCTCAAGGACCGATTCGGGCAGGCCTTCCAGGAGGCTGACCCGCTTGCGCAGGCTCTGGGAAAAATCCAGCTCCCCGCGCATGGCCGCCTCAGTGATGGCCGCCACCTGTTCACCCGCGCCGGCGCGCTTGGCCAGTTCGTCAATGACCTCGGCCTGGATGAGGGTTGAGTCCATGTCAAAGCAAACCAGCCGACGGATGCGGCGGAAGGCGTTGTCCTCCTGGAAGCCGATGTCGATACCCTGCTCCCTGGACAGTTCCAGGAAGGCGGCGCGCATGGATGAAATGTCCGAAGGCGTCCCGCGCACGGAGAACTCCATGCAGGATCTCGGCATTTCCGGGGGGGTGACCAGGGATCTGCGCCCGGACAGCCGGGTGATGCCGTCCACGCTCAGGCCGTTCCCGGTAATGATTTCGGCCATGGCCGTCAGGTTCGCAGCGGTGATGGTCTTGCCGAGCACGGTCACGATATGACGCTTCCTGCCCTGCATGCCGACCCATCGTTCGTAATCTTCGCCACTGATGGGCGAAAACTTGAGATGCAGATCCTGGTTATGGGCCCAGAAAAGGAGATCCTTCAGGATGGGCGAAGACTCGCTCTCGCGGGGCACTTCGATGAGGACGCCCAGGGAGAGGTCGGCGTGGATGACGGACTGGCTGATATCGAGGATGGTCACCCCCGAGGCTGCCAGCTGTGCCATAATCCCGGCCAGGAGGCCGTCCCTGTCGGTTCCGGATATTTGGATAAGGATGATTTCGCGCATAGTCATTTGTGCAGAAGGTTCCACATTCGCATAGCGGCCCATTCCAACGCTACGGCAGGGTTGGCCCCCGCATCGAGGCTTTCCAGGGCATTTTCCACGACCACACCTACCTGACGCACGGCGACCACGTCCAGCCGCGAGGCCAGGATCCTGGCCAGGTCTGTAACAGGGTTGCCATACCCAGCCTGGACCAGGGCACGCTGCACCGCCCGCAGGACGGCCCCGGCCAGGGCGGCGTCGACCCTGCCCTTGCGTCCGGTCCGTTCGAGCCAGGCGCCTCTGCCGGACTGGATGAATTCCGTCAGGGCCCCGAGCCATTCTCCGAGTTCATCGTCATCTCCGGCGCCCTGGGGCCAGCCGAGGGTCAGGACAAAGCTGCGGGAAACAAGGGTCGGCAGCAATATCTCACGGTTGGGGGCCAGGAGCACAAAGACGTTTCCGGGCATGGGCTCTTCAAGGGACTTGAGCAGCGCGTTGGCCGCGCCGTCACCCAGGGCCTGGGCCTCGGCCAGGATGATTACGCGCGGTCCGCGGCCGGCAGGAGGATCGCCCAGAACGGCGCGCATTTCGCGCACGGTATCGATGGAAATAGAGCCCTCGGCCCCGTTCAGAAGAAAAAGATCCCGGCTGGCGTCATCCACGACCTGCCGGCAGATGCGGCATTCGCCGCAGGGCGCCCCGGCCTCGCTGCACATAAGCCGCGCGGCCCAATAGAGGGCCAGGGCCAGACGCTCCGCTGCAGTTCCGCCCTCAAGGAGCAGAGAACGGGGCGGATCACCGGCCAAACGGCCCAGGAAACCCGCGACGCGGGGCTGGGAAGAGAGAACGTGTTGCCAGGGTACGGACATGGAGAAAGGCGGGAGGCGAACCTCCCGCGGCTACCTGAGAACGGTCTGGTCCCGGTCCGGGCCCACGGACACGATGGAGACGGGAATGCCCAGAATCTCTTCGATGCGGCGGATGTAGTCGCGAGTGGCCTGAGGCAGGTCCTCGTACTTCGTGCATCCGGAGATGTCCTCGCTCCAGCCGGGCATGGATTCGTAGACGGGTTCCACATAAGCCATGCCGTTTTCCTCCTGCGGGGGGTGGGCTATTTCGCCGCCGTTGTAGCGGTAGGAGGTGCAGAGTTTGAGCTCTTTCAGGCCGCCCAGGACGTCGAGCTTGGTCAGAGCGATTTCCGTGGGGCCGTTCAGCCGCAGGGACTCGCGCAACACCACGAGGTCAAGCCAGCCGCAGCGGCGCTTACGGCCCGTGGTGGCGCCGAACTCTGCGCCATTGGTCTGCATGTGGCCGCCGCTTTCGTCTTCCAGTTCCGTGGGGAACGGACCGGCACCCACGCGGGTGGTGTAGGCCTTGACGATGGCCACGATGCGATCGAGCATTCGCGGCGAGCAGCCCGAGCCGGCCGCGGCATTGCCGGACACGGTGTTGGACGAGGTCACGAAGGGGTAGGTGCCATGGTCGATGTCCAGGTGGGTGCCCTGGGCGCCCTCGAAGAGCACGCCCTGGTCGGCGGCTTCCTGAATAGCCGAGGACACGTCACCCAGATAGGGCACAAGACGTCGCGCAATCGGCAGAATCTCCTCGAAAATCCTGTCTGCGGACAAAGCCTCCTGGCCGTAAAGACCCACCAGCAGAGCATTCTTCTCCACCAGGGCCTTGTCTATCTTGTGACGCAGCAGGGTTTCGTCGGCCAGGTCCGCAGCGCGGATGCCGATGCGGGAGGCCTTGTCCTCGTAGCAGGGGCCGATACCGCGCCCCGTGGTGCCGATCTTGTCGGAACCGCTCTTGAAATTTTCGCGCGCGCCGTCGATGGCGCAATGGTACGGCATGATCAGGTGAGCTTTCTTGCTGATCGTGAGCCGCTCGGGGCTGACGTCGATACCCGATTCCGCGAGCTTGTCCATCTCCTGACAGAACACGACAGGGTCCAGCACCACGCCGTTGCCAATAAGGCATTTCTTTCCGGGATGCAGGATGCCGGAGGGGATGAGATGCAAAATGGTCTGCTTCCCGCCCACCACCAGGGTGTGCCCGGCGTTGTTTCCACCCTGAAAGCGCACGATGGCGGCCACATCCGTGGTCAGCAGGTCAACGATCTTGCCCTTTCCCTCATCGCCCCACTGGGCGCCCATGACTACGATATTCGCCATGAATCCGATCTCCTCGTCTTTGATGAATTGCCCTCAGCGCAATGGCAAATGGCTCCCTTCTTTACGGGGCGGAAGCGGCGAAGTCAATTTATGGGCGGTTCGGTTTTACGAAAACATGCACACGGCGCATTCCCGGGACAAAAACATTGCCCAAAATCCGCACATGAACTAGCCTCTGCGCAACATGCACCCCCAGGAAATGCAGCCGGGCAGCGTTCCGCCAACAGGGCGACGGCCGTTGTCGCGAGTGCAACGATACGGAGGAAACACTATGAACAAAATCGTGGCCAGATATGCGGACGGTCGGACCATCAAAGGAACGACAGTGGATTTCTTTCCCACCAAAGACCTTTTTCACGTCAATACTTCGGACGAAAACGGGCCGCAGCTTGCGGAAGTCAGCGTCAAGGACCTCAAGGCCCTTTTCTTCGTCAAGGACTTCGCTGGCAACGCCGACCGCCGCAAGGTCAACGAATTCGACCCATCCAAACCCGCCCCGGGCCGCAAGCTCAAAGTCGTGTTCAAGGACGGCGAAGTCCTGATTGGCACCACCACTGGCTACCAGCCCGGACGGCCAGGCTTCTTCGTCGTTCCCGCCGACCCCGACTCCAATACGGAGCGCTGTTACGTCGTCACGGCGAGTACGCAGGAAGTCTCCTTCCTCTGAACAGACAACAGGCGCAAACAATGAAGAGACTCCTTTGCTTGACCGCGCTGGTCGTGCTCTTCGGGCTGCCCTCCATGGCCTCGGAAGACGCCCTCAAAGCCTTTCCCCGGGCCGCCGATGGCATGACCCGACATGTCCTGACCCTCGCGCCGCAACCCGACGAAGCCGGGCTCAAAGTTGAACTGATCCTCGGCAAAAGCGTTATGACGGACGCGGCCAACCGGTACTTCTTCGCCGGAATCCTTCGCGAGGAGACAATCCCGGGCTGGGGCTACACCCGCTACGTGCTTCCCGCCATCGGCCCCATGGCCGGGACACTCATGGGCGTCGACCCGGATGCGCCCAAGGTGGAGCGCTTTGTCAGCCTTGGGGGCGAACCGTTCCTGATCCGCTACAACAGCCGTCTGCCCGTGGTGGTCTATGTCCCCGAAGGCGTCGAGGTGCGGTATCGTATCTGGCGCTCCGACCCCGGCGCCGCTCCCGTCCCCCAAGGCTGACCGGCGTCCCGGGCCGCACTCCCCCGCCTCATTTGCGCCCTGGCACAGGATTTGCCGTCCATGCAGGCCTGTGCTAGGGGCTCGTGGATTCGCGAGGCCCCGAGCCCGCGGCCACACGACAATTTTTTTTGTGGAGAATATACATGAGCGATCTCAAGAAGATGTACCATACCCTGAACCGGGACTCCTTTCCCGCCGACCTGACCCTGACCATCGGGGAGCAGACCATCCGCTTCGCCAAGAAGACCTGGAACATTGGCGGCGAGCAGAAAGGCCTGCGCTACGGCGAGAACCCGGACCAGCCCGCAGCCCTCTACGAGGTGGTCGACAGCTCCTTCACCATGGATGGCGTAGCCTTCCAGCAGGGCCAGCACAAACTCGTCTCGGCCCTGACCGAGGAGAACCTGGTCCAGTCCGGCAAACATCCGGGCAAGATCAACCTGACGGACGTGGACAACGGCATCAACATGCTCCAGTACCTCACGGCCAAGCCCGCGGCCATCATCCTCAAGCACAACAACCCCTGCGGCGCAGCCTGGTCACAGGACGGCTTGTTCGCGGCCCTGGGCAAGGCCTTTGCCTCAGACCGCATCGCGGCCTTCGGCGGCACCATCGTCGTAAACCGCACCCTGGACAAGGCCTGCGCGGAATTCATCAATTCGAGCTACTTCGAGGTCATCGCCGCCCCGGATTTCGACGCAGATGCCCTGGAGGTGCTGACCACCAAGAAAAACCTGCGCATCATCCGCATTCCGGCCCTGGCGGAGCTTGACAACATGGTGGGCACACCTTTTCTGGACATCAAATCCCTGGTCGACGGTGGCCTCATCATCCAGGCCTCCTTCCGCAACCGCATCCTGTCCGAAAGCGACTTCCTGCCCGCGGAGGCCACCACCAAAGACGGCACGACCTTCATCGCCCGCACTCCCAACCCTGCCGAGGCGGACGACCTGCTTTTCGCCTGGGCCGTGGAATCCGGGGTAACGTCGAACTCCATCATCTTCGCCCGCGACGGCGCGACCGTGTCCATCGGTACGGGCGAACAGGACCGCGTGGGCTGCGTGGAGCTGACCATCCAGAAGGCTTACACCAAGTATGCCGACAAACTGGCTTTCGAGCGCCACGCCATGTCCCTGTACGAACTCAAACTCAAGGCCAAGACCGACGCGGCCCTGGCCGAGTCCCTGGGTGAAATCCTGGCGCAGACGGACCGGGACAGGGGCGGCCTGCCCGGCACGGTCCTGGTCTCGGACGGCTTCTTCCCCTTCCGCGACGGCGTGGACCTGGCCGTGGCCCAGGGCGTGACGGCCATTGCCCAGCCCGGCGGCTCCATCCGCGATCCGGAAATCATCCAGGCCGTAAACGAAGCCTCACCGCAGGTCGCCATGGTCTTCACGGGCCAGCGTTCCTTCAAACACTAAACCCGGCCCTGGAGCCGCTTATCCGGGCCGGCGCAAGTCGGCCCGTGCGCGTTGCGCATAAGGCCTCACATGTCCACCACGCCTTCCCTGCAGCCCGGCTGCATCATGGAATTCCTGCAAGACAACCAGCCCGTAACCGCCTGGGTCCTGGACGTGCAGGGCCCCCGACTGCGGGTCTTCACTGCGGGACAACGCGAGCTGAAGCTCCCCATATCCCGGGCCCTGCCCTGGATCGGCCCACAGTACGCCGCCGGTTCGAGCCGTCAGGAAATGCTCGACCTTCTGCGCACCCACAACGGCCGGCGCGAGCGTCTGGCCGAAGCCGTGGACGCCCTGGAAATCTGGGACCTGGCCCAGGGGGAACTCGAGGAGGCCACCATCGACTGGTTCGCCAGCCTCATCTTCGAGGATCCGACGCCCGACCAGACCGCGGCCCTGGGCCGCAAACTCCTGCAGACCAAGACACATTTCAAATTCTCGCCTCCTTCCTTTGAAATCTACGCGCAGGAAACTGTGGAGCGAAGGCAGGAGGAGCTGCGCAAGGCCCAGGAAAGGGAACGCCTGGTCGGATTCGGGCAGGTCTTCCTGCGCGGCCTGTGGGACATCGCCTGCCGGCGGAAAAACGCCCTGCCCCAGCCTGACGACGAACAGACCGAGCGCATCCAAAATCTGCTGATGACGCGCCTGTGCAATCCGGACGACCGCGAATCCGAGGCCCTATGGAAAACCATGACCCAAGGCCTGCCCGACGAACCGCACCTCGCCCTGCACCTGGCCCGGGCCTGGGGCCTTGTGCCGTTGCATTTCAATTTTCACCTCTGCCGGGCGCAATACGAGTGGGGCTCCGACTGGGCCGACCCTCACGCCGAGGCCGTGGCCGCCCAGCGCGAACGTGTCCAGGCCGCCCACCAGGATCCCGTGGCGGAAATCGTAACCATCGACTCGGCCACAACCCAGGACATCGATGACGGCTTTGAACTGACCCGCAGCGACGAAGGCTTCCACCTGCGCCTGGCCCTGGCCTGCCCGTGTCTGGAATGGGAGTTCGGTAGCGCCCTGGACAGGGCCGTACAGCACCGCTTCAGTTCACTGTACCTGCCCGAGGGCACCAGCCACATGCTCCCTGAGGACCTGGGCACCCGTTTCTTCAGCCTGAACGCAGGACAGGACCACCCGGCCCTGATCATCAACTTCGACCTGGACTCCGAAGGTTCGCTGCGAAGCTCCACCCCTGAAATCGCATGGGTCCGGGTAACGGCCAACCTGACCTACACCGGTGTGGAAAACGAGATCCGGACGGCAACGTCCGGCATGCTCCATCACGCCCGCGACCTGGCCCACCTGCTGCGTCAGGCGCGCATCCGTGAACACGCCGTGATCATGGACCAGCCTGATCCGCGCGTCGTGCTGCAGGGCGATCCGGACAACCCCCTGCTCGAAATCGCCCAGACCGAGTCCACGCCAGAGGCGCAGATGATCGTCTCGGAATTTATGATCCTGGCCAACAAAGCCATGGGTTCCTGGGGGCTGGAAACCGGGACCGCCCTTCTGTACCGCACCCAGAACATCACCCTGCCGGCCGAAAGCGCCGGAGTCTGGACCGAGCCCACGGACATCTACCGCATTATCAACAATATGGGCCCGTCCATCCTGGAGTGCGAACCCCGACGCCACGCGACCATCGGCGCCAAGGCTTATGCACCCGTAACCTCACCGCTCAGGCGCTATTCCGACTTCATCAACATGGCGCAGATCACGGCCCGCCTGACCGGACAGGGGCGCCTGCTGGACCAGAACGAACTGGAGAGTCTCCTCCCCCTCCTGTCCAGCCGCGCGGAACTCGTCGGCCAGGTCCAGCGCATGCGCCCCAGGTACTGGAAATACGAATACTTCCGTCAGAACCACAAAAAAATGCGCTGGTCGGGCGTCATCGTCGACCCGGGCTCGGGGCTGGTGACCATAGCCCTGCCGGACCTTCAACTCTTCCTGAAGGCTCCGCGCAAGATATTCGGCGACAAGGTCCGCCTGGGCCAGATTTTCTCCATCCGCATCGGCAAGGTCGATCCCCTGAACAACGAAATCAGGATCGTCGAGGCGTGGGAGGAGGAATGAACTTGTCCGCCTACACGTTTTGACGTAGTGAAATGCGGCACATGACATACCACCAATTCAACGACCAAGGAGAGCGCACATGGTGACAATATTCTGGCTCGCGATCAGCTACCTCCTGGGGGCCATGCCCTTCGGCCTCCTTATCTCCCGGACCTGCTGCGGTATCGATCCCCGTGAACAGGGCAGCGGAAACATCGGCGCCACCAATGTCGGCCGTCTGTGCGGCACCAGGTACGGCGCCATGACCCTGGCCCTGGACGTCCTCAAAGGATTCCTGCCCGTGCTCGTGGCCACCAGCTTTTCCGACTCATACTTTTTCCTGACCCTCGTCGCCACCGCCGCCGTCAGCGGCCACATGTTCTCGGTTTTCCTGAACGGAAAAGGCGGCAAAGGCGTAGCCACCTGGGTAGGCGCCTTTCTGGCCATCTCGCCCTGGGCGGTCATCCTCTGCGGGCTGGCCTTCCTGGCGGCCCTGTACTTCTACAACTTCGTATCCCTGGCCTCCCTGGTCATGGTGGCACTCATGCCCGTGATCCTGCTTTTCCAGGGTCTCTTCGGCGCCATCCCCCTGGCCCTGGTACTCACGGGGCTTATCTTCTGGAAACACTCGGAAAACATCCAGCGCCTCATGGCCGGCGAGGAGCATGCCTGGAAAAAGAGGGACTAGCCCGTTTTTTTCAGGAAAGCGACGCCAAAGCGCGGGAGCCTCGGGGCTTCCGCGTTTTTTCTTTGCGTGGCGGAAAGTGGCGGAATGGGCACGCGCCTTCGTGGAGGCTATGGAAGATGGGTTCCCGCCTTCGCGGGAATGACATGGTGGTAGACGCGAAAATTTGCCCTCGGCCAATGCACCGGACCTTGCGGTACCCAGAGACACCCGGGGAAGGCGGTACGTGAAGAAGATGCGCCTTCTTTCAATGCACAGTCCAACACGCGCCATTTCCGGATCATTTCCGCGAAGGCGCTCAATGTCAGGCTCTCACGCGTAGCCTGACACATGCGTGAAATCCATGCCTTTCGGGCTGCCCCTGCGGCATGGCGCACGACGTTACAAAAGTGATTTGATGCGTTCCACCAGCGGGGCCAGGGAAGGGCGCTGGATGGCGGAGATGAAGACGGCGTCGGGATGAACGAAGGCCAGGGTCTCGCGGGCTTCGTCGGAGATGCGGTCGACCTTGTTCAGGGCCAGAATCCGCGGGATGGAATCGATGGACAGGTCGCGCAGGATGGACTCCACAGCCTCGAGCTGCGCGTCCATTTCGGGATGCGAGGCGTCGGCCACGTGCACAAGCACATCGGCCCCTTCCAGCTCTTCCAGGGTGGCCATGAAGGCCTCGCGCAGGTCGGCCGGGAGCTGCCGGATAAACCCGACAGTGTCCGTAAGAATGATCTCGCGGTCTTCGGGAAAGCGCAAACGACGGCTGGTGGGGTCCAGGGTGGCGAAAAGCTTGTTCTCGGCCAGAACGCCGCTCTGGGTCAGGGTGTTGAGGAGCGTGGACTTGCCCGCGTTGGTGTAGCCCACCAGGGAAACCACGGGCAGGCCGGCCTTGTCGCGGCGGCTGCGCGTGGCCTTGCGATGCTTGCGCACCTTGGACAACTCCGTCTTGATCTGGGCAATGCGCTGGCGGATCTTGCGGCGGTCCATCTCAAGCCTGGTCTCACCCGGGCCTCGGCCGCCGATGCCGCCCGCCAGACGGCTGAGCGCTCTGTTCTGCCTTACCAGCCTCGGCATCATGTATTTGAGCTGGGCCATCTCCACCTGGAGCTTGCCTTCGCGGGTCTGGGCATGCTGGGCAAAGATGTCGAGGATGAGCTGGGTGCGGTCCAGGACCTTGCGTTCGGAAATCTGACTGAGGTTGCGCTGCTGGGTCGGCGTCAGCTCCTGGTCGAAGACCAGGGTAGCCGCGTTCTTCTGCAGGGCCAGCACCTCCAGCTCGGCCAGCTTGCCGCGCCCCAGGATGAGCTTGGGGTTAACCTGGCTGACGCGCTGCACCACGGTACCGACGATTTCCAGCCCCGCCGTGGCGGACAGGTCCGCAAGCTCCGCCAGGGAGCGCTCCTGTTCGCTCTTGGGCCGTGGGCTGACACTGACCAGGATGGCCGCCCCCTCCCGGGCCGATGCCGCAACAGTCTGGCCCGTCCGGGCCAGCTCGTCCTCAAGCGCCCTGACGCCCGCGCCAAAATCAAAATCCACCTCGTCCCAGATCATGGCGGGGTGCACCTGATAAGGCAGCTCGTCCACGTTGGGCGGCAACAGGTGCGCGAACTGGCAGGTTCTTGGCGCCCCCTCGGACGTCACGGTGAGGACGCAGACGGAGTCCAGACGCAGGAAGGCCATATCCATGAGGTCTTCCTGGGTCAGCAGGGAGGAGTCGAGGTGGGTATGCAGCAGGCGCAGCCCCGACAGGCGCGATTCAGCCTGACGGTGACGCGAGAGTTCCGGGATGAGGATGCCGTCCTGCTCGCCCACGAGCACCATGACGGGCACGCCCTTACGATTGACGAGCACCCCGAGCTGGCGCCCCACGCCGCGGCTCAGGAGGGCCAGTTCCCTGGCCTGTTCCGGAGTGAAGCCGCCCTTCTCAGGAAAACGGCGGTTGTAGAGGCGCGAGATGGCCGTGATCTGACTGGGCTTCAGGCCCGTGAGATTGCCGAGGGGTTTGGATGCTATGGCGTCTTCTCCGTCACCGGCGCAGGCCGGCGGGCCGCCGCGTCAGGAGCGGCTCAGGTACTCGGTGATCATGCGGTCGTAACCCGAAGTCAGGTCGAAGGTGGCCACGGCCATACGCTTACGAAATTCCAGGGGCAGGCTGCCATCGTTGTCACGCATCTGCTGCATGCACTCGGCATAATGCGAAGGATCGGGAATGACGGCTATGGAGTGAAAATTCTTGGCCGAGGCGCGCAGCATGGTCGGACCGCCGATATCGATCTGCTCCACGGCCTGCTTGTCTTCCAGAGTCTGACGTACAGCCTCGGCAAAATTGTAGAGGTTGACGCAGATAAGATCAAAGGGAGTCAGGCGCAGGTCCTTGAGAGTACGCATGTGGGCGGGGTCGTCCTTGTCCGCCAGGATTCCGGCGTGAACGTGCGGATGCAAGGTCTTGACGCGGCCGCCCAGAATCTCCGGAAAGCCCGTCACGTCGCTGACGGAGCGCACCTTGAGCCCGGCCTGCAGGAGTTTCTTGCGGGTGCCTCCGGTGGACACGAGCTCGACGCCCTGATCCTGGAGAAAACGGGCGAATTCCTCGAGCCCGGATTTATCGGTAACGCTCAGGATGGCCCGGCGTATCGGCAGCATATTCATGGTCTACCCCCTCTTCGGAAAGAATGTTCGCCGTGCACTGCCAGCTTTGACTGCAATATGCAACAGTCATGTCGGACCCCGGCGGTCCGGGGTCCGACATGCGCGGAGGGGGAACGGGACGCCTTTCTAAAGCTGAGCCAGAAGCTCGGCGGCAGGAGCATAGGCAGGATCCATCTCGAGAAGCTGCGTCAGCTGCATCCGGGCCTCGTCAGGCCGGCCACAGGTCGTCAGGCAGCCGCCGAGAGCGTAGCGGATCTCGCTCTTGCCGGGGTTGAGTTCCAGATACCGCTCCAGGGGGGCGATGGCCTCGGCAGTCCGTCCAAGCACGTGGGCGACCTGCACGAGCCCGTAAAGGGCAACAATATTTTCCGGATTCAGGTCAAGAGCGCCGGCATACATTCCGAAGGCGTCCTCTGCCTGGCCATGCTGTGCGTGGATCAGGGCCATGCCCGCCAGTGTCTTGTCCGAACGTGCAATGCCGTCAGCCTTGCGGTACATGGCCATGGCCTGGTCAAGGTCGCCCCGCTGCGCGGCGATAGTCGCCAGACCCAGGTACGGGTCGGGATGGACGCCATTGCTGCTGGCGGCCTTATGGTAATAGCTCTCGGCCTTGTCCAGCTCGCCCATAAAAAGATAGCACTCGCCCAGTTCCTTGTTGATTTCGTAATCCAGATGTGAACTCATGGTTCCTCCTCCTTGTGGACAGATCAGGTAGACTTGTTCATCTCCCTGCCCTGAAGCAACAATGATGCCACACCCCGCCATCGCCTGCCCAGGCTGCCAGCGTTCGTGACGCTTACTTCCCAACACCCTGATTTTCCGCAAGAAGAGATGAAAACCCAAATCTGGAATGGTCATTGCAAAACCGACGTCGTCAACCTCCGGGTTTTGCCCTGATCGGCACGACACATCCCGGAAAGACAAGGGGTTAGCATATGAAAAGCCTTTTTCCCGAACACTTGAATCTGACAGCCAGAGTCATGGATTTCCAGCTCCAGCGTCAAAACATCGTCAGCGCCAACCTGGCCAACATCAACACGCCGGGCTACAGGGCGCGCCGCCTTGAGTTCGAAAAGGATCTCCAGGCAGCCCTGGAGACGTCGGAGTCCGGGGGCATGGCCAGAACCCATCCGGACCACTTCCCGGCAGCCTTTTCCGCGGAGCAGGCCGAATCCGCCGTGAGCAAGTCCCTTACTCCCCGGGTCATTCAAGGGGTCGACAATGTGGACCTCGATACGGAAATGGCGGCCATGGCCAAAAACAACCTGCTCTACAGCGCCCTGACCACCGTGATGCAGAAGAACTTCGCCGGCCTCAAGCAGGTCATTCAGGACGGAGGTAAATAATGGATTTCATGACAGCCATCGACGTCGGCGCTTCCGCCCTCAAGGCCGAACGCACCCACCTGAACGTCATCTCCATGAACCTGGCCAACGCCAAGACCACCAATACCGTTGGCGGCGGGCCCTACAGGCGCAAGGAAGTCGTCTTCAAGGAAACCGAAGTCCCGAGCCCGTTCTCCAAGGCCATGAACGAGGCCCTGGACCGCGAGGTCATGGGTGTGCGGGTCGAATCCATCCAGAACGACCGCAGACCCCTGAAGCAGGTCTATGAGCCGGGACACCCCGACGCCAACGCCGAAGGGTATGTCAGCTACCCGGACATCAACGTGGTGGAGGAAATGACCAACATGCTTCAGGCCATGCGCGCCTACGAAGCCAACGTCTCGACCATCACCACATCCAAGGCCATGTTCAGCAAGGCCCTGGAGATAGGCCGCTAGGCCGGGCCGCTAGGCCGGACCGTTAGGCCGGTACAACAAGGGACCAAGCACAAGGTTCCGTAGACAACACGCACGAGGAGGCATTCCATGGCGGTGTCACCCATGGCCATCAAGGCATATTCCGCGGCAAGCGAGCTCCTGAACAATCCCAAAAGTCTCGACGGAAAAAAGAAATCCGCGGGCGAGGCCGGGCAATCCTTTGCGGAGACCATTGAGGATTCCCTGACCAAGGTGAACGAAATGCAGGCCGACAAATCGCGCATGATCCAGGACTTCGCCTCGGGCAAGAGCCAGAACGTGCACGAGCTGATGATCTCCCTGCAAAAGGCCGGACTGGCCATGGACATGACCTCTGCCGTGCGCAACAAGGTTATGCAGGCCTACCAGGAACTCATGCGCATGCAGTTCTGATCCCTAATCCACGAGAGGACGCACCATGCCCCCATTTCTGCAGAATACCCTGAACAAGGCCACGGATTTCTGGACCAACAAATCCATGGCCCAGCGCATACTCCTCGGCGGTCTGCTCGCCTCGCTCCTGATCGCGTTCTTCGTCATGATCTTCTGGATGAACCGAACCGACTACAAGGTCCTGTACAGCGGCCTCTACCAGGAGGACGCGGCCAGCGTCATAGATTACCTGAAAAAAGAAAAGATACCCTACGAGATCGGCGGCAACGGCGGCACCATCATGGTCCCGGCCGACATGGTCTACGAAGCGCGTCTCAAACTGGCCGGCCAGGGCTCCCTGCACGGCCAGGGCGTCGGCTTCGAGCTCTTCGACGAGAACAAAATCGGTCAGACCAACTTTGTCCAGGGCATCAACTATCAACGCGCTCTCCAGGGCGAACTCTCACGCACCATTTCGGAACTGAACGAAGTCGAAAGCGCCCGGGTGCACCTCGTGCTGCCCAACAAGAGCCTCTTCGTCGAGGAACAGGCCCCGCCGTCGGCGGCCATCATGCTCAAGCTCAAGGGCGGCCGCAACCTGACGTCTCAACAGGTCCAGGCCATCGTCAACCTCGTGTCCACCAGCGTCGAAGGAATGACGGCCGAACACATCACCCTGGCCGACAGCCGGGGCAAGGTTCTCTACGAACCCAAAGCCGACACGGACATGGCCGGTATGACGTCCACACAGCTCGAATACCAGATGGGCATGCAGCGGAGCCTGGAGCAGCGCATCGAACAGCTCCTGACGCCCATTGTGGGCCCCGGGCGCGTCATCGCCAGGGTCAACGCCGATTTGGACTTCGACCGCACCACCATCCGCAAGGAGATCTACGACCCCAAGTCTGCCGTGGTCCGCAGCGAGGTCAAGAGTGAGGAGGAGACCCAGGGTTCCGCCAACGTCGCCGGAGGCACGCCCGACCCCAACTACCAGGGCGAAAACGACCGCATGGCCTCGGGCACGGCCCAGTCCAGCACCCGCACCTCCTCCACCACCAATTTCGATATCAACCGCGAGGAACAGCAGATCATCTCGCAGGTGGGCAGCATCAGGCGCCTGAGCGTCGCCGTTCTTGTTGACGGAAAGTACTCGCAGCAGCAGGATGGGACATACGCCTTCGAACCCCTGCCCGCCGAACAGATCGCCCAGTTGCGGCAGCTGACCCAGCGGGCCGTGGGCTTCGACGAAGAGCGCGGAGACGCCATCGAGGTGTCCTCCATTTCCTTCGGCGAACCGGCCGAAGCCGAGCAGGCGCCGCTCCTGGACGTGGCATCGAGGTATTTCCAGCTTCTGGGCAAGCCGCTCCTCAATACGCTGGTCATTCTGCTCTTCCTGCTCTTCGTGGCCCGGCCCGTGGTCCTGGCCCTGATCCGGCCCAAAGTCTCGGAGCCCACTGCGCAGCCAGCCGAAGACCAACTCGCGTCCTCTCAGGAACTCATGGCCCTGACTGACGGCATGACCGAAGAGGACCTCGCCGCGGTGGACGCGGCCAAACGCATCGAAAACGCCAAACATCTGGCGCAGCAACTCGTGGATCAGAACATGGACCAGGCCGTCATGATCATGCGTCAATGGCTGGCCCAGGGAGAAGCATAAATGGCGGCACCCGCAGGAACGCTTACAGGCCCCCAGAAAACGGCCATCCTCATTCTGGCCCTCGGCGACGCTTTTGCCTCCGAGGTGTTCAAAAAGCTCGAACGCACGGAAATCACCGCTGTCTCGCGAGCCATGGCCAAACTCGACACCGTAAGCAAAGAGCAGGCCGAGGACGTACTCAAGGAATTCAATCAGGCCATGACCATCGGCAAGGAAATGCTCTACGGCGGGCCCGAACAGGTCCGCAAGATGATCTCCTCCAACCTGGACTCCGACACGGCCCGCTATATCCTTGACGAACTCGACTTCGACTCCGGGCCGGTGCCCTTCAAGGA
>CAZQYA010000063.1:0-16597 GCA_964597325.1 uncultured Desulfovibrionaceae bacterium | reverse complement strand
GAGCATGCGGCTCATATCCGCAGTGTCGGGGGTTCAATTCCCTCCCTCGCTACCAGAAATCAAGGCTCCGTTATCGGAGCCTTTTTTCTTGCCCTACCGCCAAAGCGTCTTTTCTTCGGTACCCCCTTGTCCATCCCCATGAGGCCACTTCTGTGGCCTGTCCTGCTATCGCCACGACACGTGACTGCACGAATGATAGAGCCACTGCCAATTGCCGTGAACAATCTACTCCTTTCAACGCAATATCCCGAATCTACAAAGTGATAACCGAAAAAAGATTATTGAAAAATATTCAATCCTGTGAAACAACCGAAAAAGTTTATTGGAAATATACATTTCTGCTCTTTTTCACCTGATTGGTGCATCATGAATATGTTTGAAAAATCATCCGCACGGAAAAACACAAAAATTTCCTTCAGAACCGACGATAGCACGCTGTCGAAGCTCAAGGCGGTCTGCCGCATTGAAAACAAGACCGTCTCGTCCCTGATCGAAGATATTCTCACAGAGTATGTTCTTTGTCAGGAAGCCCCGCTGTCGTACGAAGGGGAAAAAAGGCACTGCCCACGAAAGCAATGTTCCATTTCTGGTGTCATCTTTTCAAAAAGCAACGGCAGCGCCCTCTACACCAACAGCACGATCGTAAACATCTCCATGTCGTCGATGCAGATTATCGTCAAAAACAGCCCGACTGGCCTTGTCTTCGAAGATGGTTTCAATGTCCTCTTTTCCCTGCCGAACCAGGAGCACCCCATGCTCATTCCCTGTGAATTCGTTCGCGCCAACAGACTGAGAGGCGAAAGCATAATCGTTGCACACTTTGAATGCAAAGACGTTATGGAAAGGGACATGTTGCAACAATTTCTGCAAAGTACCCCCTTGCCTTCTGAAAACATGAACAGAAAAAAACAACGTTAACATCCGGCTTGTCGCACCACCCTCAAGGACACCCACAATGGAATCGAAAAATCTGCTTAAACGTAGAGTGTTGCGCGACGACGTCGCCGAATACCTTATGGAATCCATTCTCCGTGGAGACCTTAACCCTGGGGACAAGGTTGTCGAATCCAAGCTCGCACGCGAACTCTCCATCAGTCAGGGCGCCGTCCGGGAGGCGATTCGGGATCTTATCGCTCAAGGCGTGCTTGAAACCGAGCCCTACAAGGGCACACGGATCAGAACCCTTACCAAGGAACAACTCAACGACTATTACGACGTGCGGACGGAGATCGAGGCCCTGGCGGTGCGCTGGAGCATCGTCAAGCACAACTCCCGCTACCTGGACCTGGACTTCCTCAAGACCTGCGTCGACAACATGGCCGCCTGCGTGGAGATGAACGATACCAAAAACATGCGCAAACATGACATGGCGTTCCATCTGGCCATCGTCAAGGGCGCGCACAGCGAATCCCTGGCCAAGGCCTGGCACTCACTCGGCAACTACTACTGGACCTACATCGCCGTGTACTACGACCATGCGGCGTCCCTGCTGCAGCAGCAGGTGGAAAAACACCGTATGATGTACGAAGCCATCGCAGCCTCCGACATCAATGCCTACGCCCAGTGTGTCAGGGGACATTACTTCGACGCCAACACCCTCTTCGCCGAAAACAAGCCCAAATAAGCCCCTGCAGAGCGTTTCGTCGCAGCATGAAAAGGCATGGAGTCGCCCGGACCCATGCCTTTTTCATATGCGTACGATGTCGAAGGCCGTGCAGACTTTGAGCAGTCTGAACGCCTAAATGAGAAAGGCCGCCTGAAATCAGGCGGCCTTGAAAGCATTAATGAACTGAGGACTACAGAATCCGGGGCTGGATGAAAATCAGCAGTTCGGCCTTGGTCTTCGTGTCGTAGGTGTTCTTGAAGAGCCACCCCAGTCCGGGAACGTCGCCAAGGGCGGGAATCTGGTTCAGGCCGTTGGACTCGGTGGTCTTCTGCACGCCGCCGATGACGATGGTCTCGCGGTCGCTGACCATCATCTTGGTCTTGGCCTGCTTGGTGTCGATATCCCGACCGTCGCTCTTGGGGCTGTCGTCGCTGATCTCAAGGTCAAGGATGAGCTTATTGTCGGGAGTGATTTGCGGAAGGACCGAAATCTTCAGCACGGCTTCCTCGTATTCGGTGGTGGTGCCACCGCTCTCGGACTCCGTAGCCGTAGCGAGCTTGGTACCCTGCTGGATCTCGGCACGGTTGTTGTTCAGGGTCAGGATACGCGGCGAGGAGATGGTCTTGACCAGGTTCTTGGCCTCACCAAGCTGCAGGGAAGCGTCCAGGGTGAAGAGATCCTCGCCCAGATACTTGCCTATGGTACCGCCGAGGGTGATGCCGTTGACGGTATTGAGGGCGTTGAGACCCGTGGAGGTAAAGCCGCCCCGCCACTGCTCGTTGGGCAGATTTGCATCCGTCTCCGTGTCGTAGGTCGTCCCCCACTTGACGCCCAGACTGCGCTGGAACTCGTCGGTGGCGTAAACGATACGGGCCTCGATCATGACCTGGCGTTCGGCCCGGTCAAGCTTCCCTATGAAACTCTTGATACGGCCAAGTGTATCCAGCGTATCAGTGACGATGAGGATGTTCGTACGCGGGTCGGAGGTCACTGAGCCGCGCTCGGTCAGCATGGACTTGACCTTGCCCTCGAACTCGGCCGCGGTGTTGTAGTTTATCTGCATATACTCGGTCTGAAGCGGCGCCAGATCGCGCATGCTCTGCTGAGCCTTGATGGCGGCCTCACGGGCCTTCTGGATTTGCGCGCGTTCGGCCTCAAGCTTCGAAATCTTGGCAATACGCATGATATTGCCCTTGATAACCATGCCCAGGCTCTTCTGCAGCAACACAAGGTCCAGGGCCTGATCCCAGGGAATGTCTTCGAGCTTCAGGGAGATGTTTCCGGAAATATCGTCATCCAGGATGAGGTTGTATCCGCTGATCTCCGATATGAGACGCAAAACCTGCTCCACAGAGGCGTTCTGCAGATCGATGGAGATCTTCTCGCCCGTATAGTTTTCCTTCATTCCGGGAAACAGGGTGTTGAGCTCCTGAATCTCGCTTTCCTTGTAGACGGGCTCGTTGGACGCCTGGGCCGTGGCAACGGAAGCCGCAGGCTTTGCGGCGCCGGAAGCTTTCACCATGATATGGGTCTCGTCCCCCTTGCGCAGTACGGACAGGGCCGGACTGTGCGCGCCAGAAAACAGGAGAAAGGCGTTACCGGCCTTGTCGTTGTAGGCCGTGGCGCTGTCGATACCGGTGCCGAGCTTGGTCAGGTCATACTTCTTCAGCAAGGAGTCCTGAAACTGGACCTTGCGGAACGTCAGCTTGAATGCGTCTTCCTCAGCAGGAACGACCTCGAAGGGGAGACTCGAATAGGTGACGATCTGCAAGGAACCGTTCTTGGGACGGAAATTCAGTGCCGAGATGACGTTGGAGGGCTTCTCTACGACCGGAGCCTCGTCTGAAACGAGCATGAGCCGGCCGAGGTTGTCGGATTGCCGCGAAAGGAGGAACTTGCTCTTGGAATTCAGAAAGACGTTGAGGGCCTTGACCTGCCCACCGTCCATCTCCTTTTCGAGCCGGCTGACCAAAACGGTCTCGTTGAGGGGCAGCACGAAATCCGTGACGGCTGGCGTAAAGACGATCTTCACGTTCCTGGTGCCGTCGAAATCGGCGTACAACTGGGTCCCGGCGTCCACGGGCATGTCCAGGATCGTCTTGCCCAAGGTGTCGGACAGCACCGCCTCACGAATCGAGGCGGCCTCCTGGACAACCGGTGCCCCGGCGTCGGTGGCGGCAGGTTTGGAGTGTGTTGCGCATGAAGCCAGCGCAACAATACAACTGAAAAGTAAGAATCCAGATATCGCTCTGAAAATCTTCATAGCACTCTACTCCTTCTCTTGCCGCAATCTTAAATTGATAGTTCTCTTTTTTGCTTCACCGAATACGTCGATGACGTCCTCCTCGACAACGAGTTGCTCATTGCCGATGGATGTCACGACTCCGTCATACAGTCCTATGGTCATGCCCGGACGGATGAGATAGCTCTTGCCGTCGGGCAGTTCGACCATGGCCAAGGAAACCCCTGCACCCTTTTCCAAAATGCCGATGAGTTTCAGGCTGTGGACATCAACCGTCTCCAGGGGAGTTGTGGCTTTCTTTTTCTGCTTGGCCTGCTTGGCGGCCTGCATCAGTTCATATTCGCGGATCTTGATAAACGAGACGAAGGGGTCAATTTTGTCCTTGCCGCTGTATGGTGCGTACCGGGAAGTTATCCAATCCGGAAAATCGCCCTCAGCGGGATCTGCCGCCGGTGTCTGGGCAAAGGCCGCGGCACAGAAAAAAAGAATCAGGGTGGGGAGTAGGAATAGTGCTTTCATGGCATTGCGTCACTTTTTCTTTTGTTTTGCGGCTTCACGCGCCTTGATTTCGGCTTCGGTCAACGCCCTGTACACTTGAAGATTAAGGTCTGTCTTGAGATACTTCTCCGTCGGAGAAAAATCCGAGACAGGAGTGAAGGTGACATTTTGTATACTCACCAGGCGATCCAGGCGGGAAAGACGATCGAAATACGTGACCAACCGGTGGAACGTCCCGCTGATCTGCAACGTGATGCTTCTGGTCGCGTAGAATTCACGCACCTGCTCCGGTCCGGGCTGAAAAAGAATGAATTCGACGTTCTCATCCCGTCCCAGCTTTTCGAAGGAAGCCAGCAGCATCTCCAACGCCCTGGAATCCTCGGGGAGCAAGGTCTTGGCGTAGTAGAGCTCCTTCTTGCGCAGTTCCAGGCTGCGGCGCAGTTCCGGCAGCTTGGCCACCTGGGCCCGATACAAGGCGATGTCCTTGTCGAGCTTCTCGATCTGCTGCTTGGACTTGGCGATCTGGATGAGCTTGTCGTCAAGGATGAAGTACCAGTAGCCGCCATAGGCCGCGATGGTCAGCCCCAGGAATATCAGCAGCTTCTGCAGGCCTGACAATGCACCGAATTTCTTGAATACTGAGGGCTTATCCATTTGTCGTTCCATTCGTATTTGTGTTTTCGAAATACTCCTGGGCCATCACGGAACACTGGAAGGACACAAGCCCAAGGCCCTGAATGGCCCGACGCGATGTCCTGCGAGTATCGATGTACTTGATGTATTTCGACAACCGGAGCTTTTCTACGTAACTGGCGAACACCTGATTGTCGAGCGCCACCCCACTCAATGCAATGTTTCCATTGGCATTCAGTGAGAAGGTTTCGAACCACATCTTGTCCTTGGGCATGTTCACCACAATTTCATCGATGTATTTGACAGGGAGCCCTTGGCGCAGCCGAATATCTTTGATGATCTTAATTCGGCCTTCTATGTCCTTAAGTTCTTGAATAACGTTGTTGACGATTGCAACTTCTTTCTGAAGGAGAGAACGAGTCTGCGTCTTTGAAGCGATAGATGTCTTGAGGTTGTCCAATTCTGTTGAGTAATAATAATCTACAGCGTAGACGGAAGCGAACATCAGGAGAACACCTAAAACAAATAATGCAGAACCTGTCTCAATATTGGTTGACTTTGATCGTTTTTGCTGAGGGAGTAAATTGATTTTAATCATAATTAATTTCCAATATTAAATTGCTCTCAATGCAAGACCAAAAGGAACAACCATCTGCGAACCGATCTCGTCCAGATATTCTTTCTGGAACGTGTTGTTGTCTACATGAATTTTTCGGAAAGGATTATGATAGTGGACGTCCAGATTCAATTCCTTCTGGAAGACATCCCGAAGCCCCCCGAGCAAAGCGCCACCACCGGACAAGTACAGTGATTCCGCAGGGGCAATATCAGTTGAGGAGGACTGATAGAACCCGATGAGCCGCTTGAGTTCGTCGCACCAACTCTTGAAAATCCTGTTGACCGAATCGGAGATGTCCTTGAGTTCCTTCTCCCCAAGATCGTCCTTGCCGCTGAGCTTGATCTTTTCGGCCTCCATCCGCTTCACTCCCAATACCGAAGCCAGGGACTCGGTAACTGCGCGGCCTCCAAAAGAAACTTCACGCAGAAACGCTGGCTGGGCATTGTGATAGATGCAGAAAACGCTCTGGGCTCCTCCAATGTCGAGGAGATAGACGGGCTTCTCCTGGACCTCTGGATAATTGTATTCGAAGCTGTTGCACAGGGCGAAGGAATCCACGTCGATGACGGAGAGGGAAAGGCCGGATTGAGAAATGACATCGCTTAGGTTCTGCACGACCTTCTTCTTGCTGGCCACAAGAAGCACGTCATAGCTCTTATCTTTCTGGCCCGGCCCGAGGATCTGGTAGTCAAGGTAGACGTCGTTGATATCGAAGGGGATGTACTGCCGGGCGTCCTTCAGGACCGTATCGCCAATGGCCTTCGAGGATTCGGCTTCAAAAGCCACACGCTTCACAATGACTGCATGGCCGGCCATGGACGACACGACCACCTGCTCCCTAAGTTGCATCTCGGACCACAGGCCGTTGATCTTCTTGGCCGTAGCCGAATTGTTGTCGAGATCACCGGGCTGCCATGGGCAACGGGCCAGGCTCTCCAACACCAGATCCCCTCTTCCCGGCCGAATCTTTACCATTTTCAGCCATTCACTTCCGAGGTCCAGGCCGATGCCGATGTTCTTCTTTGAAAAAAAACCTAATTTTTTCACAATGTTATATCCTCAGTGATTTTTTTTCGCGACCCAACACCCTGCATTTATTCGTCGATACTTTGCCCGCTAACACAAAACGCTTTGTCAAAGCAAGAAGTAATGAGTAGAAAAACAATGCGCCAAATAAAGAACTTCTCGCATCTTGATGCTCAATCTCAAGACAAAAACTCGAATAATCCTGTCATGCCATATACTGATTTCATCAAAAAGGCACGTATTGATTTCATCATCACGTCATAAGTGAATAACGTTCCCACCAATCCGACTCACCACGCCCCGCACGAAAAACCGCACGCAATGCATGTGCGCTCCAAAATCCGGTTTTCGGACTCTCGTCCCATGATGCATTGAATCCCGTGCGCCCATGTCCCGTGCGCAGAGTGGTTCGCACAAAGAAAAAGGCCCGCTCCCTGAAAAAACGGGCCTGCAATGATTTTGATGTTTCTAATGAATGAAATGAAAGACGTGAAAAAGCGGAAGCTACACACGCACCTCAGATACGGACATGAATCAGACTCTGTCCAGGTTCGCGACAAGGATATCTCCAAACTCCCTGCAACCTACCTGGCTGGCGCCGTTGATCTGGCTCGCCAGATCAATGGTGACCCGTCCCTCCGCCACGGCGAGTTCTACGGCCTTGCGAATCAGCGTGGCGGCCTCATGCCACCCAACGTGATCAAGCAAAAGCGCACCGGAGAGGATGAGGCTTCCCGGATTGGCCAGATCTTTTCCCTCGATGGTCGGAGCGGTACCGTGTGTGGGCTCGAAAAAGGCCAGACTCTCGCTCATGTTCACGCCGGGGGCCAGGCCCAATCCCCCGACCTGGGCAGCCAGGGCGTCGGAGAGGTAATCGCCGTTCAAATTCGGGGTGGCTATAACGTCGTAGTTTTCAGGACGGATGAGCACTTCCTGGAACATGGCGTCTGCGATCCGGTCATTGAGCACCAGCGCACCGGGAGGACAGCAATCCTGGCCTTCCATGACCACGCGCCCTGCGAACTCCTCCGCGGCCAGTTCATAGCCCCAGTTACGAAAGGCGCCTTCAGTGAACTTCATGATGTTCCCCTTGTGGGCCATGGTCACACTTCTGCGCTTCTGGTCCAGGGCAAACTGGATAGCCTTGCGAATCAATCGTTTGGAGCCCTTGGCGGTCATGGGCTTGATGCCTATGCCGCTGTCCTCGTCCACGTTGGCGCCCATCTCGTCACGCAGGAATGCGATGAGCCGCCGGGCTTCGTCGCTGCCGGCCTGCCATTCGATGCCCGCATAAACATCCTCGGTGTTCTCGCGGAAGACGACCATGTCCACGCGCTCAGGATGTTTGACCGGACTCTCGATGCCCTTGAAAAACTGAATGGGACGGATGCAGGCGAACAGGTCCAGAGTCTGCCGCAAGGTCACGTTAAGGCTCCGAAAACCCTTGCCCACCGGGGTCTCCAGGGGCCCCTTCATGGCCAGATCGGCGCCCTCCAGGGCATCCATGGTCTCCTGGGGCAGGTAGGAACCGGTTTCAGCAAAAGCCTTCTTACCGGCCAGCAGTTCCACCCATTCGAACCCTCGACCGTCGCCGTAGGCGACCTCGACCGCCCTGTCCAAAACCGGCCTTCCGGCCGCCCAGACTTCCCTGCCGATCCCGTCGCCTTCGATAAAATATACTTTACGATTCATGTCTTCTCCTCTTCATGATCCTCTGCAAATACAAAAAAACCCCTCGCGGGGTTTTTCGGATAGTAAAAGATTATTGATCGCGCAACCGGCAAATGCCGACTCGTCCTCAACTGAAACAGACCTCCACCATGAGGGGCCCGTGGGGAGTATCAAAGGGAATGGCCAGTACGGCGCTGGTGGACACGTGCCGGATGGTGTGACCGGAGCCGGTGATCACGGACGGGATCGCACCTTCGAAAACCATGCCCATGGCCACCAATCCCTTGCGGGCCTGTCCGGAAATCATGTTGGTCAGCTCGCCCACTGCGTCAGTCACGGCCTCGTTGATTTCGGTCTGCTCCTCGTAAATCATGGCGCTGACGATGCCCAGCACGGTCGGCTTGGTAAATGTCAGGGACATGGTGCCCCGGCTCTTGCCCTTGGGATTGGAAAAACCGATCACGCCCGTGATGTCTCCCTTTGCGCTCGCGTCCTGCTTGACGTAGGGCGTTCCGGCTTTGGCCTCGGTCATGGCCATGGTCTGCAGCACCGACGTCGTTGCATCCACGAACTGCGATATTATTCCCTTGATCGTATCATTCATAATGCTTCACCCGGTTTTCTCAGTGGTAATAAACGGCAAAATGCGAACCTGCAGCCGTCATCGCGATTTCACCATGAGATGAAAAAGTGCCTGAACGTACTTTCCCGAGACGACATCCGCAAGGGCGAAATGCGGCAAAGCTCCTCGTGAGATGGTTCCGGCAATGGCCAGCCACAATTCCAGGGACAGGGATTCAAGGGCCGGCGCAAGCACTTTCCCCCACAGGGGGCCGGCCGTCCTCGCGTCCAACCCGAAAGAACGGCACTGCAGCGGCCTGCAGGCAAACAAGATGCACTGCTCCTCCAGCAAAGGACATCGGGCATCGGCGTCGGAAAGACAGTATTCCTCGGCCCGAACCTGACTGTCGGCCAGTCTCTCGCGCCGCGCCGTTTCCACGGCCCGGTCGATGACCTCCAGACGTTTTTCGCTGGTCAGGACGACGTTCATCTTCTGGGTCAGATAAGCGGCCTCCAGCAAGGAAAGCTGAATGGGCGTGCCGCAGCATCTGGCGTGATCGCGCCCGCAAATGCTCAATTCCCTTCCTGCCTCCTCATCCACGCGGGCCTGCAGGGCCTCGTAATCGCGGAAAAAAGGACTCAGGTCCACGGCATTGTGCATTTCCAGAGACGGCTCCCGGACCGTGAGCTTGGGACTCTGGCGTCCGTACTTGCGAATGGTCCACCACTGGGAGAAATTGGCGGGTTTGGAGCGCAGGGTGCGCAGCTTGAACCAGGCCAGCTTGTGCCCGAGGCCGCGGCGCAGCAGATAGGCATTCAGCACAGTCCCGGTGCGACCGATGCCATGACGGCAATGGATAAGCACCTTCTTGCCGAGATAGATGGCCTCGTCCAGCCAAGCCAGGGCCTTTTCCAGTTCGGCCAGCTCCGGCGCCTCCTCGTCGGCGAGGGGCATATGGTAGACTTCAAAACCAGCAGCACACTCGATGTCGTGCAGATCGCAGAATTCCCCGCAAAGGTTCAGAATGGCCCCGACGCCCGCGTTCCGGAGACTGTCGAGCTGAGCGTGGCTCATTGGCGCCGCGCCAACGGCCAGTTGTTCCGTGACCCAAGTCGCCCTGTACGCATCACTCACGGGTCACCTCCGGATAGAAACACCGCATGAAGGAATCTGCCTCCTGCCTGGCCGAATCCTCATCGGCCAGACGCATGTCCATGAGCCTGGTCACGGCCAGAACCAGCCCCAAAGCGCGCAGCGCTCGCCCGGTCTCGTCCGCCGCCATCCTGGTGAAAGACGCGTCCAGCATGTCCCCGCGGATCTGCGTCTCGTAACCGAACCGCTCAAGGACGTCCTGCACGAAAAGCAGGCGGAAGGCCCGCTGCTGCATGGCCGCCCCGCCGCCCTTGAAGCGAAACTTGACATAATTGGCGCCAGGCACGGAACCGCACAGTGCGTCGACAATGGAAAAATGATACCCGAAGCGGATATTCATATGCATGTATTCGTCGGCCACAATGGCGTAACTGGCCAGGATCCTCGAATCCAGTCGGAAAATCCCCGAACTGACACGATCGAACTCCTCCCAGTCCACATGCAGTTGGCTGCTGTCCCACGCCACGCGTCCGTCGGTCAGACCGTCCCAGAGATTCCGCAAAGGTCCGTCGGCCAGCAATGATGCTTCCACCGGCCCCTTTTCGCCGGCTTCGGGGATCAGGCCGCCTCCCAGATCCAACACGTACATGACCAGCGGCAGCTCCGTAAGCAGACGCCGTGATTTCCCCAGGCCACGCCCGCGCCTGCCCGCCAGGGAAAACATCTCGGCCACGCCTTTCTCGTGGCAGAAACGAATCAGATCATGCAGGGAGCGGCAGCCCTCAGGCGTGAAATTCTCGGATTCGGGGTCGACCAGGCTCAAATGAACGATGCTGGCCGCCAGATCCTCGTTGGCTGCCCTGATCCGGGCATGCATCCGCTCCGCAGTGCGTTCCCGCTCCAGGACTCCCGGCAGGCAGCCCTGAAAAACCCTTCCGGCTCCACCGTCCACGGTAACCACGGTCCCCTCCGCAAGGGCTTCGGGACCGCAGCCCACCACCACGGGCACGCCGCGTTCCCTGGCCACGGAAGCCAGGTGGCTGGCCCGGCTCCCGCTCCCGGCCACGATTCCCGCGATACGGTCCAGAAACTGCGACAGGGCTGGACGCAGGGAGGGCGTCACCACTACGGCCCCAGGCGGGATGGCCCTGAAATCCGCCCCGGACAGAGCGTGATGCACGGGCCCGCACGCGGCTCCCGGCGAAGCGCAATCCAGTTCCTCGACCAGGACGGCCGCGCCGCCCGCGACCTCCTCGGAAAAAGCCACCCGGTCCTCGTCCTGCTGCAGCCGCCGCGACTGCAGGATAACCAACCCCTGGTGCCCCAAGGCCCACTCCACGTCCTGGGGCAGGCCGAAGGACCGCTCAAGGCGCATGCACATGGCGCCAAGCTCCCGCAGGATCCTGTCCGTGACCATGGGCGCGCCATCGCAGGCGCAGCCCATGAGGATCTCGGGCTCGTCCTCACGACTCAGGTAGTGCTTGCCCGGAGTGGCCGATCCGTCCACGAGGTTGGCGGCAAGGCCACCGACCACGTACACGCCCACGGCCTGACCGCCCACGGCCGCACAGGCCGGATCGCGGGTGTAGACGACACCTGCGGCCTCCGCCTTGACCATGGGCAGGACCAGAACGGCCATGGCCGTATCGTAATCTGTGAGGCCGTGCCGGACTCTGTAAGCCACGGCCCGCGGACAGTACTTGCCGGCCAGTACCCGCTTGTAGGCCCCGAGGACATCATCCGCGGACACGTCCAGTTCGCTGGCGTACTGACCTGCAAAGGAGATCTCCCCGTCCTCGGCCACGGCACTTGACCTCACGGCCAGGCTGTGTCCCCGCAGCCCACTGCGCTCCACCGCCGTCAGGATCTCCCCGGCGAGGCCCGCAGGCACATCGGCGGCCAGAATGAGCTCCTGCAGTTCCCCGGTCACCCGCACGATGGTGTCGTGCCTGGCCAGAGAGACATCTGCAAAACGCCGCTCAATTTCCTCTTCCAGCGAATTCTCCCTCAGATATCTGACAAAGGCCGAAGCCGTAATCACGAAACCGGCGGGAACGGGCACTCCGTAACGACCCGCCAGGGAGAGGTTGGCCGCCTTGCCGCCGACCTTGTCCGGAAAATCCGCGGCCTCCTCCAGGTCGAGAATGTACGGGGCGCTCGAGTCAGGATCCTGCGGCGCAGTCAGGGTCCGGACCTCGGCCGCGATCCGCTCCAGGGCATCCGGCAGGGATTCCCAGGCCTTCGGATTCATGAGGCAAAGGCGCTCGGTCATCTCCCCCACACGGCCGACCAGTTGTCCACTCAGAGCCCTGATCCGTGCGGAATCGGCCGGATCATACCCGTAGAGGTGCGCGTCCAGTTCGGCCACCATATCCAGGGCCCTTGAATCGGAACGCAACAATTCCTTGAAATGCCCATACTTCTCGTGAATATGCCGGTTCGGAGCCAGCAGACGGACAAACCAGTGACGCAGCAGTCGTGACGCGATCATGCGACCTCGGCGAACTTCAGGTTGTGCTGTTCAGAACTTCCTCGACCTTGGACTCGAGTTCTTCCTTGTCGATGGGCTTGACGCAGTACTCACTCGCCCCAAGCTTGAGGGATTCCCGCGCAGTCTCCAGGGTGGGGTACCCGGTGAGCATGATGATCCGGACGTCCGGTGCGAGACGCTTCATCTCGGCCAACACCTCCACGCCCGTCATCTTCTTCAATTTGATATCCAGGATGGCCAGATCCGTTCCGCCCTTGGCCACGTGGCGGATGGCGTCCTCTTCCTCGGTGAAAGCCGTGACGCGATGCCCCTGGCGTTCCAGGATTCGCTTGACCAGCACTCCCGCGTCGGAAACGTCATCCAAGACGATAATCGATGCCATGCACCTCTCCTTGTTTCCTGCCCCGCCCGACACGTGCCGAACGACGCCTGTTCTCGACATTGATGCACACTCCCTCCACACGCACGGCCTTGCCGCTCGACGTCAGGGCAGGGAGCAGTGATCCAGAGGAATATCCACCGTGAAAATCGTCCCGGGCCCGGATTTCACTCCCTCGAACAACGGGGGTATTTCGAAATCCGGTGGCAAAGGGCTTTCCACCCGAATGTCACCCATATGGTCCTTGACGATCCCGAAAGACACGGACAGCCCCAGGCCCGTCCCCTTGCCCACGGATTTCGTGGTGAAGAAGGGATCGAAAATCTTCTTGGCCGTGGCCTCGTCGATACCCGCACCGGTGTCGGCCACCTTGAGGGTGACGACCCCCTGAGGAGTATTCAGCTTGGTGCTGACCACGATGGCCCCGCCCTCCTCGGGCATGGCGTCCTTGGCATTGGTCAGCAGATTGATCCAGACCTGCTTGAGCTTCTCCGGATCCCCGTAGATAATCGGAAAGCAGTCGTCGAGCCTGGTCACGATATCCACATGGTCCAGGGCAAAGGAATGCCGCACAAGGGTCACGGATTCCATGACCGAGTTGTTGAAGCACATCTCGCGCTTCTCGGACTCCCCCTGCCGGGAGACGCCGAGAAGGTCCGCGACGATCTTTCGGCAGACCTTGGTCTGCTTCTCGATGATGGCCAGATCCTGGCTCAGCTGACTGTCGGGGGGCACATCCTCTTTGAGGAGTTGGGCATACCCGAGAATGATGCCCAGAGGCGTGTTGATCTCGTGGGCCACCCCGCCTGCAAGCTTGCCAACGGACTCCATCTTCTGGGCCTGAATGAGCTGCTGCTCGTATTCCTTGATGTCCGTGACATCCCTGTCCATACGCAGCAAGCCAACGATCCGCCCGGACTCCTCATGCACGGGTATCTGGACCACATGAAACCATTTGATGCCCCAAGGGGTCTCGACCCGCTCCTGCCTGTCCACGCGCTCGCCGGTAATGAGGATCTCTCTTCCTTCGAGGTTCCGCCGTTCGGCCTCATCTTCGGGAAAAAGGTGAAAATCGTTGAGCCCCTGAATTTCCTCCACGCTTTTGCCCACATTCTGGGCGAAGGCGCGGTTGCAGGTCTGGTAGATCATGCGCGTGTCCACCATGGAGATAAAGTCCGGATTCATGTCCAGAACCGTGGAAAGCAGACGCTGCTGGCTGGTCAGGGTCTGCTCGGCCGAGCGCAGTCCGCGAATGTGGTCGCGCAAGGTGAAGGCCATGAAATCCAGGGATTCGGCCAGGTCCTGGATCTCGTCGCCGACGCTCTGCTGGAACACGGGGCAGTCCCTGCAGCTGGCGGGCTTGGGGCCGATCTTGCAGGCATGGCCGGAGCATTTGGTGTCCGGAACCAGCCAGCATCGCCGCACGTGGTCGTGATGGGCCGGGCAACTCGTATCGCTGCAGTTCATGATCTCCCAGCAGAAATGCTCCCCAGGCAGCTGCGCAAGGTTTTCCAGACTGCCGCTGACCAGCTCCTCGGCATGGGTACGCAGCCGGGCCAGGCGCCTGGTCACGGTCCTGGCGAAAATGCTGCCCAGCGCCGTGGCGGCCAGAAGCGCAACCCCGAACATGGTGGCCAAGGCCGAAACGAACTGTTTGGTAGTCGCATTAAGGCGCGATTTGGACAGGCCTACGCGAACAGTGCCGATACGCTCACCGGAAACGAGTATGGGCGCGGCAAAATCGTAAATGAGTATCTCGCCCGTATCGATAAGCTGCACGTGCACCCGGTCCGCGACGTCCACGGCGTTGGCCGTCGCCAACTCCACCGGAAAACCCTTGAGAAAGGAATGGGTGACTACCCGGTCCTCGGCGTTCATGACGAAGGCGTAGACCACGTCGCCCGTCTCCCCCACCAGATTGCGCAGGGCCAGATAGTCGCGGGCGAGCAAGGGATTGACCGCTCTGGCGGCCAGGCTCTCTGCCAGGGCCACGCCGCGCAGCTTGTTCTCGGAGATGAGGGCCGACGAGGTCATGCGTGCGACCACGGGCAGCAGGAAAACGGCCATACCGAGGACAATGGCAATAATGCCCAGGTTGAGTTTGGTCTCGAACCTGAACCTGGAAAGGCGCATTCTCATGGGGCATCCCTGTCGAGACCCAGAAGTCTGACAAGATCCCGGACGGCCTCGAAATCACGGTCCGAAGCGGAAATGATGCCAACCATGCCCGCCGCGGAAAGGATCCCTGCGTCCTCGGGCCTGGTCATCTGCAGGTCGAGCAGCGCCTGGGCAATCCTGTCGCGGACGGCAGGGTCGAAACCCTTGCGGGTCGAATACACCCAGCCGGGAAATGGCCGGCTCTCAGCCAGGACGCGAATCTGTTCGAGGTCAATTTTGTCCCGGACCACCTCCAAAGTCCCCTTGCGGATGGTGCCGACGTCATAGGCGCCCGTGTACACGGCCAGGACCACGGCCTCCTGCCGTCCGCCGGAGCCGGTGGCAAAGGAAATCTCCCTGAAATCCTCGCGGGTTATACCGTTTTCGTAGAAGAGCCCCATGGGGTACAGATACCCTCCGGCGGAATTTGGATCCACGGCGATGAGCCGCTTCCCCCGGCAGTCCTCAAGCCCCTTGATGGCCGGATTGTCGGCGCGGACAATGACCTGCCCCTGGAAATCCGCACCGCCCTCGGCCTCGATGATCCGGGCAAAGGCCTCGGACCCGAGGCGGGCCAGGGAAATGTACACGAAGGGGTTGGTGAAGGAGATGTCGATCTCGCCTCGTTCCACCATCTTGATATGCTCGGCAAAGGTATTGGGAAAAATCTGACGCAGGGAAAGGCCGGTCTTGTTGCGCAGGTACTGCAGAAGTCGACGGTGCCGCTCGAAGGAGACAGCGTGGGAATACTGGGGGAGATAGGCGTAGGTGAGAGCTTCCGTCGTTCCGGGCGGGGAAACGCTTTCAACCCTCGACATGTCGACCTTCACCACGGGCTCATCATCCGCGCATGAGGGCAGGAAGGCGAGGGCAAGCGCAAGCAGGACGCGCAGAATCATGGACTCTCCTTTGGGGAAAACGGCATATGGCATACACCCTTACTTCAAAGGGAGTCGGCAAACAACCTCCGGATGTGCACTACCCCGAGGAGCCCTGGAAACTTCCTGACAATTCCCAATGCCGAATATGCGACTTTTGCGGCCGGAATACTTGATGCATTCTCCATGAACCTGTATCCGGTACCAAGAGTCCTCAAACCAGAAACAAGGATGACCTCATGCAGCCCCATTCGGTACGGAGACTGGCCCAAATCGATTTCAACATCCCCGGCATCAAAAATGTCGGCATGGAACTCATGAAGCTCCTGAACGCTCCTGAAGCCGACATGGATGCCATCGCCAGGACCATAGAGCTCGACCCCGCCCTGTTCGGCTCCGTACTGGCCTGCGCCAATTCACCGCTTTTTTGCGGCATCTCGGAAATCATCGACCTGCGCGTTGCCATCAACCGCCTGGGCCTGAAGGAAATCCGGCGCATTGTCTTCCATGTGGTTCTGGAATCGGCCTTCCGTTCGGACAACACCCACATCAATAAGCTCCTGCGCGGCATCTGGTCCCAGAACCTCGCCGTATCCCTCATCATGCAGCGCCTGGCCGCGGAACAGCCGGAAGTCAAATCCCTGCCCATGGACATGGTGACCCTCATCTACCCTCTGGGGCTCATGCATGTCATCGGCATGCCCGTCCTCATCATCAACAGGTATGAGGCCTTTGCCCACTTC
>CAZQYA010000062.1:0-16614 GCA_964597325.1 uncultured Desulfovibrionaceae bacterium | reverse complement strand
TTTTTCGCCGTGGGCTTCGGCAAGACCACGGGCATCGATACGGCCCTGGCCATCACCAAGATTTACGCGGGCTCCGCCGCAGCCGATCCGGAAAAGATTCCGGAGCTTTTCGTGCGCCTGGTCCAGCTCTTCGAGCCGGGTCTCGATGTCCGGGACTGAGCCGAATTGACAGCCTCCGCGTTCTCGGCCATGAAACCGCTTTTTACCGCCTCTTACCTGGAGATGGTGAGATGAGTTTTTGCGTCAAGGACATACTTCGCGCCCAGGTGGCTCCGGCCCTCGGGTGCACCGAGCCTGTGGCCGTGGCCCTGGCCGCCGCCGCTGCTGCAGGGGTTTTGCCGGGTCGTCCCGAGCGGATCTCCTTGTGGGTTGACCCCAATATTTACAAGAACGGCCTGGCCGTCATCATCCCGGGCACCGGGGGACTAAGCGGTCTGGACCTGGCCGGCGCCTTGGGAGTCTTCGGCGGAGATCCGGCCCTGGGGCTCGAGGTTCTCGAACCCCTGACGTCCGAGGGCGTGCAGGCCGCCCGCACCATGGTCCGGGACGGCGGCGTGAGTCTGAACCTTCTTGAGGACCAGCGCGGTCTTTTCATCCGTGCCGAGGTCTTCGACGGTTCTCATGTTGCCGAAGCCATTGTCCGGGACATGCACGACAACGTCGTCAGCGTGACGCTGGACGGCAAGAGCCTGCCTGTGGAAGAGGCCTCCCCGCGTCCCGTGCCCAAGGCCGATGCGGCCCGGCTGGAGGCCTGGATCAAGGCCCTTTCCCTGGAGGACCTGGTCCGGCTGCTGGATGACCTGGACGAAGAGGACAGGGAATTTCTCATGGAGGGCGTGCGCACCAACATGCGCCTGGCCGAGCACGGTCTCAAGTTCGGGCCCGGCCTTGGAATCGGCAAGGCCCTGGATCGCCTCGTGCGACAGAAGCTCGTCTGCCGGGACATGATCCTGGCGGCGCGCATTTTGACCTCGGCCGCGTCGGACGCGCGCATGGGCGGGGTCAAGCTCCCGGCCATGAGTTCGGCCGGCAGCGGCAACCACGGCCTGACGGCCATCCTTCCCATCTGGGCCATCCGCGAATTCATCGAGTGCGACGAGAAGGCCGTGCTTGAAGCCGTGGCCTTGAGCCATCTGGTTACGGCCTACGTCAAGGCTCACACGGGTCGCCTTTCGGCCATCTGCGGTTGCTCCGTGGCCGCCGGGGCCGGGGCCAGCGCCGGCATAACCTATCTGCTGGGCGGGAATCTTGCGCATATCGCGGGTGCCATCAAGAACATCATCGAGGATCTGGCCGGCGTTATCTGCGATGGGGCCAAGGCGGGCTGCTCCCTGAAGCTGGCCACCGCGGCGGGAACCGCAGTACAGTCCGCGCTGTTTGCCCTGCAGGGCATCAACGTCATGGACACCGATGGCATTATCGGGGTTTCCCCCGAGCAGACCATGCAGAATATTGGTTTGCTCAGCACGGAAGGAATGATCGAAACGGATCGAACCATTTTGAAAATCATGCTGGCGAAGCGTTTTACGGGATTCTGATGCAGCTTCGTCCGGCCCCAAGGAGAATACATCCATGAATATATGCATTGTCGGGACGGGCTACGTAGGTCTCGTTTCTGCTGCCTGTTTCGCGGAAATGGGCAACAACGTCGTCTGTGTGGACATCAACCCCGAAATCGTCGAGCGTCTTGAAAAGGGCGAGGTGCACATCTACGAACCGGGCCTGGAGCCCATGGTCCGCCGCAATTTTCAGGAAGGTCGCCTGACCTTCACCACGGATTTGGCCGAGGGCATTCGGGACTGCCTGTTCGTTTTCTGCTGCGTTGGCACCCCCGAGGTCGAGGACGGCAGCGCGGACCTGCGCTACGTGCACCAGGTGGCTCGCGACGTGGGCCGGCTCATGACGGATTACAAGATCATCGTGGACAAATCCACGGTGCCCGTTGGCACGGCAGACAGCGTGCGCGCCATCGTGCAGGAGGAACTGGACAAACGCGGCCTGAACATCGAGTTCGATGTGGTCTCCAATCCGGAGTTTCTGAAGGAAGGTGACGCGGTCAACGACTTCATGAAACCCGACCGCGTGGTGGTGGGCACCGACAACGTGCGCACGGCCGAACTGCTGAAGACTTTGTACGCGCCCTATGCGCGCAGCCGCGAGAAACTCATCGTCATGGGCGTGCGCAGCGCCGAGATGACCAAGTACGCCGCCAATTGCATGCTTGCCACCAAGATTTCCTTTATCAACGAAATTGCCAACATCTGCGAGAAGGTGGGCGCCGACGTGCGCCACGTGCGTCACGGTATCGGCTCGGATCACCGCATCGGCTACCAGTTCATTTATCCTGGCGTGGGTTACGGCGGCTCCTGTTTTCCTAAGGACGTCAAGGCCCTCATAGGCACGGCCGAAGGCGTTGGCTACGAACCGCAACTCCTGAATGCCGTTGACGAGGTCAACGACCGCCAGAAGACGGTCGTGGCGCGCAAGGTCGAGGCTTACTTCGCCGAACAGGGCGGGGTGGCCGGTAAGACCCTGGCCCTGTGGGGTCTGGCCTTCAAGGCCAACACCGACGACATGCGTGAGGCTCCGTCATTGGAACTGATTCGGCATCTGACGTCTCTTGGCATGCGTATCCGCGCCTTCGATCCCGTTGCCGGACCCAACGCGCGCCGTATTTTGAAAGACAATCCTCTGGTGGAGATCTGTGATGACCAGTACGAGCCCTTGCAGGGTGCAGCGGCCCTGGCCGTGGTCACGGAGTGGAACCAGTTTCGCAATCCGGATTTTTCCAGGATAAAGGATGATCTGTCCGCCCCCATTCTCTTTGACGGTCGCAACCTCTACGCTCCTTCACTGATGGCTGCCGAGGGGTTCGCCTATTTCTGTGTGGGGCGCTGAGCCGCGCCCTCGAAAGCTTGGCACGAAGAGGCCCCGGCCGGAGTCATCCGGCCGGGGCTTCGTCGTTTCCGCAACATTCCGACGCGTTGCCGCGCGCCAAACTGTCACCGCCGTCTGTTTCGCAAGACTCTCCCTAACCCGTTCGGCCGCCCGAGGTCCATGTGCGGACGGGCCGTCCCTTCCCCTTTGTCAGATTCCCGACACGTTCACGGGCATTCGGGAAACGCTTCCGTCGACGTCCGGCGGACGGTGCCGTAAAACGGTCACCGGCGATTTCCACTGCAAATTTTTTATCACTCCCCGAGAGGGCGTCTGCTCCACTCTTTGGCCGTTCAAGGCCCTGCGGCAGGCCCTTCCTCGCCGAAACGGTTTCGGACCAGAGCGGAGATCCTGTCGGCAAACGGCTCCGCAGGGCCGGGGGGCGTGCTTCCCGGTCCTGAAATCACCCTGTCCCTGGCTTTCATGATGTTGCCGAGACACTCTTTCCGGATGTTTTCCTTGCGGGGATCGTGCATCCTGAAGGAGTTCAACGCGACAATCGACCTGTTTATCCATGCATCGATGACCGAGCGGCTTTCGCTTTCGGGAAATTGCCGGGGGCACATGCAGTCCGGATCGACATCTGCGGCCGCCATGAGTTCGATGACCGCCATGGGCTGCGACGGAAGTTTGTCCGCGGTGAGCATGTACCATTGCCCCTTTTGAGCGTCTTCGAGTTCCAGGAGAAGTGCTTCCAGCGCATGGCTGTTTTTCGCGATGTCTTTCACTGCCTCATGAATCCGCGCGTTTCCTTCCATCCGCGCCTGCCGCGTCTCGTCTCTGTCAGGGGCCGCGTGCGTTTGCACTCCCTGCGCGGCGGGGAGCAGGAAGAAGAGGGCGATCAGATTTTTGGCAAGGAGTTCTTTCATCATCCTCTCTGCACGCATGAGTTCATGACTGCGCGGGTGCACATCCATACTGCTGGATTCTCTGTGCTGCGGATGGGTCATGCGTATTCGTTGTTATGTCTTTTTTCTTTTCAGGAATTTCATAATGGACGGCATAATAAAATGTAATACGTAATTGTAAAATTTTTATTTTTATTTTTATTACTATTCATAAGGATATATATAAAATTTTATACGTATAATTAAGTATGTGTGTCGGATGTATTGCGTTCTGCCGCAATTGGGATATGCTGCTCTGTCCGGCCCGGCGGAAATCGGGACGGCGATCGGAGCCGCGCCCGGGGCGGGCCATGTTGCTCCGGTTTCCGGATTTCGAGGTGGGAGAACAGCAATGATCCATGTGTCCTGTGCACGCGTCCTGGCAGAATTCGAAGGCCTGTGCGCGCGCGTTCTCGATGAACGCGAGACCGTCGTCATCCACTGTCGGCACGGTCGAAAGGTGGCCCTTATCGGGGCGGAGGAACTCGAGAATCTCGTGAAGACGGCGCAGATGCTCCGGTCACCCGGGAGCGCGGCCCGTCTGGTGGCGCTGTTGAACCGGGCGCTGGAAGGCGGGTGCGACGGCGGGTGAGGCGGGTCGGTTTACGGCTGGGGTGGTGCGGACGCCTGGGAGATCATGGCGGCTATTTCGGCGTGTCCGAACTCCTGCGCGCGTGCGAGAGGAGTCTTGCCATCGTTGCACGCCAGGGATGGGTCGGCCCCGTGATCCAGGGCGAGTCTGGCCAGACGGGGCTTGTTGTTCACCGCGGCGGTCATGAGCAGCGTGTAGCCCGAATCGTCCCGGGCGTTCACGTTGGCCCCGGCCCGGAGCAGCAGGTCCATGACGGCCTCGGCGCGAGTCTGGTCGCGGCCTTCGAAGAACAGTTCCCTGGCTGCCAGGAGCGGGGTCTCGCCGTCGGAGAGTGTGGCCACCCGGTTCACATCGGCTCCATGATGAAGCAGGATTCCAAGGAGTTCTTCGGCGTCCTTTTCGAAGAGCATGTGGTGCAGGGCGGTGCGTCCGAAATCGTCGGCCGCATCGGGATCCGCCCCGGACTTCAGCAGGAGGCGGAGCATTTCAGGGCTGCGCACGGAGAAAATCGGCGGCATTCCGGTTTTCGGCAGGCGGGTGTTCACGGGCGCGCCCTGTTCCAAGAGGCGTTCCGCCTCCACGACATCGTCATTGGAGATGGCCGTAAGGAGTTCGTGCCCGAGGCTCTCCTGTCGCGCGGGGTCCGTGGGCTTTTGCAGCGTACTGTCCAGGGGCGCCAACCCTCCGATGGCGGCCGCCGGATCATCGGGATGCTTGGTCCCCATCATCGGTTGCGCGGGCTGCCTGAGGTCATTGAGCACGTCCATGCCGGTCGGATTCACGGGCTGCCCGTGGGCAGTGCCCAGAGTTCCGAGCAATATCGTTGCCACGAAGGCCATCAGGAATCGGGTCATGTCGTGTCTCCATGCGGCCGGGACTGATGCGGCCGGTTTTTTCCGTATGCGGGGTTCCGGTCTCATGCCTCGTCCAGAAGCAGGACGACACCCATGGCCGCGGAGGCGAGGACGACGGCTGCGGTCAGGGCGAAGGCGGTGAGACGGCGCCGGAGCGGTCTGGCCGTCGTTCCAGGCCGCCAGCCCGGCGTAACGAGCATGTAATAAAGTCCTGCACAGAGCCCTGCGGCTGCGGTCGCGAGCACGGCGGCTCCCCATTTTGGGGGGAGTTTCGGCAGGACAAGAGCCAGAATGCATCCCGCGACCATGAGCACCAGGGGAACTTCGTGAAGGAAGCCGGCCTGGCCGGAGTGCGCGGGGTTCGTCCTTGGGTTTCTTTTCATGGGTAGATCCGCGGCATGACGTTTTCGTGGAGTCCGGGACCGGCGACGGTGGCTTCGGCTCGATGGGACAGGTGCTGGAGCCGTCGTCGCCAGGGCTTTTGCTTCCAGTTCCATACGAAAAATTTCCGTTCTTTTCAAACGGAATCGACCATCTTTGGCACGGGTGCGTATCCGGAGCATGATGGAATCGTTTGGTGCGGTCGGAAAATGAGATTGGTGCAGAGGCGCCGGGGCCGCATGGGCGCAGGCTGATGTGGCGTGTAATGATTTCCCTGCGCGTCGGAACGTTCTCGACGCGCAGGGAAGAAGACGCGTCTAGAGGACCTTGCCCACGGCCGGGGCGATCTGGTCCAGGTCGTCGATGAGATGGAAGCCCGAATCGGCCATGGAACGCAGCTTGGCCTCGATGCCTCCCGAACCTTTTTCCAGGATGGCTCCGGCGTGTCCGAGACGCTTTCCGGGAGGGGCCGTGCGCCCGGCGATGAAGCCGAAGACCGGGAGTTCGAAGCCCGTCTCCCGCATGTAGCAGCCCAGGTCCTCCTCGGCGCGGCCACCGATCTCGCCCAGGATGACGACGGCCTTGGTCTGCGGGTCGAAGCGCACGAGCTTGCAGAGGTCCGTAAAGGACGTGCCCACGAAGGGATCGCCGCCGATGCCGATGCATACGGATTGGCCGATGCCGGCTCTGGTCAGGCGGTCCACGCATTCGTAGGTGAGCGTGCCGCTGCGCGAAAAGACTGCCACCGGGCCCGGAGTGAAGATGTCGCCGGGCATGATGCCGATCTTGGTTTTGCCCGGCATGACCAGACCCGGGCAGTTGGGGCCGATGACCCGCGTCGGACTGTCCTTGAGGCGTTCCAGGGCGCGCAGCATGTCCAACTGCGGGATGCCGTCGGTGATGCAGATGGCCCAGCCCAGTCCTGCCGCCGCGGCCTCCAGCACCGCGTCGGGGGCCATGGCCCCGGGAACGAAGATGATGGACGCGTCGACGCGCATGGCCCGGGTGGCCTCGCGCACCGTGTTGAAGACCGGGACGCCCAGGACCTCGGTGCCTCCCTTGCCGGGGGTGACGCCCGCCACGACCCGGGATCCGTATTCCTGCATCAGGCGGCAGTGCAACTGCCCCTGCTTGCCCGTGAGGCCCTGGACCAGGATGCGGCAGTCCTCAGGCAGGGGGAAGGGGGTGCTTTCGGCGCGCGGTCGGGCCGGAAGCAGCGGAGTCCCGGATTCTACGCGCAACGGAGTGTGCACGGCGCCCTGCCGTTCGCCCTTGAGTTTTTCCAGGGCGGCGCGGGCCGAGGTGAGGTCATCGCAGAGATGCAGCCCGGAGACGTCGGCATCACGGAGCGCCGCAAGGCCGTCGGCCGCGCCGTTGCCCGCGAAGCGCACCACGATGGGTTTGCGCGGCGGGCGTCCGTCCAGGGCGCCGAGCATGGACTGCGCCACCTTGTTGCAGGAGAGGATGCCGCCGAAGATGTTGATGAAGACCATGCCAACGTGTGGGTCGTCGAAAAGGATGTCCAGGGCTGTGCGCATGGCGTCGCTGTCCGCACCGCCGCCGAGGTCCAGGAAGTTGGCGGCCTCCAGGCCCGAGTAGTTCAGAATGTCCATGCTGGCCATGGCCAGCCCGGCGCCGTTGACCATGAGCCCGACAAAGCCGTCGAGCTTGTGGTAGCTCAGGCCCGCCTCGCGGGACCGGTTCTCCTCGGCGCTCAGGTGCGCGCTCTCGAAGAAGCGGTTCAGGGTCGGGTCGATGCCGATCCGGTGTCCGTCGATCTCGACCTTGCCGTCCAGGGCAAGAAGGTCGCCGTTTTCGGTCACCACCAGCGGGTTGATCTCCGCCAAGAGCAGCCGGTGCTTCAGGCAGCAGTCGAAGAGGTTCGTCAGCAGTGCGAAGAAGGGCTTCATCAGCTCCCTGGGCAGGCCGAGGTGGAAGAAGAGGTTGCGGATCTGGAACGGGGCCAGGCCCGTGTCGGGCGAAGCGTGCTCGATGAGCAGCGTCTCCGGATCGCAGGATTCGATGTCCACGCCACCCGTGCGGCCGGCGGTCACGCAGAAGGATCTGCTCTGACGGTCGAGGGTCACGGACAGATAGAGCTCGCGGCTGTATGCGGCCCTGGGCTCCACACGGACCAGGCGCACGCGTTCGCCTTTGATGGACAGGGAGAACAGGCCGTCCAGTTCCCTTGCGGCCTTCTCCTGGGTATCGGCCATGCGGATGCCGCCTGCCTTGCCGCGTCCGCCGCTCAGAACCTGGGATTTGAGCACCCAGGGCAGGGCAAAGGGGATTTCGGGGCAGACTCCCGGTTTCAGGAGGACTCCCTCGGGGACGGGAATACCGGATTCCAGGAAAAGCTGTTTGCTGTTGTGTTCATTGAGCTTCATGACGCGGTCCTCGCTTCGACGGTTGTCAAACACCATCCCTTGGACTATCACCGCGGGATGATGCGCAGGGGCTCTTCCGCAGGAAGGCAGGCCAGGTTCTCCACACGTTTTCAGGGGGGCATACCTGCATCATCTTGAAAATCAAGAAAAATTGCAACACGCTGCTTTTTTTGCTTACGCAGCACGCTCAATATGCTCAGAAACAGAATTTTCATCATGATTTGTTGCCTTTTGGCGTTCAATGTCAGCGCCTTCGGCGTCGCGTGGGCAAGCCCCGTCTCGGTTACGGGGCTTGGCGTGGACAACTCGGCCGGAAAGGTGTCCGTGGGTTTCAGCATCACGGTCGAGGATATGAAGCCCCTCATGGACGCCCTCAGCAACGGCGGGGACTACGAGGTTTCCTGCACCAGCAAGCTCTATCACCGACGCGCCGGTTTCTGGGACTCCTTTCTGTCGGAAGCCTCGTACACCTGCGTTTTGTCCAGCAAGCCCATCGCCCGTGAATGCCAGGTGTTGGACAATCGCGGCACGCACACGTTTCATTTCAAGGACCTCAAGGAAGACCTGAACAAGTATTGGTCCAGTCTCGCCATCCCCATGGGCAGCTGGGACATGATCGAGCGAGGGGCGGCCTACCGCATCGTCATGACCTTCCGCATCACCCGCACCAATATTCCGAACTGGGTCAGCAAGCCCCTCTTTTTCGTCAGCTGGGATCTTGTCCCCGAGATCGTCTATGAGTTCGATTTCGATTTCTAGCGGCCGGCAGGAGGAGCATGGATAACCCGTCCCGTTTCATAGCCGTCAAGGAACGGTCCTCCCAGGAGCGACGCAAGCGGCAGCGGGAAATTTCCCTGGCCGTCCTGGCCACTTTTGTCATTGTTATTCTCACCTGGATCGAGTTGCGCCTGCTGGGCGTCAATTCCTACCTTTTCTTTGCCCTTTTCAACGTCAATCTGATCCTGCTTCTTCTCGTACTTTTCCTGGTTCTGCGCAACGTCATCAAACTTTTTCTCGACAGGCGAAGGCGAGTGCTGGGCTCCGGCCTGAGAGCCAAGCTGGTCCTGGTTTTCGTCACCCTGTCCATGGTGCCGACTTTTGTCATGTTCATCCTGTCCACATGGTTCGTGCAGACCTCCGTGGACTACTGGTTCCAGGCCCAGGTGGAGACGTCCATGGACCAGGCCCTTGAGGTGGGACAGGATTTCTATGCGGTCACGGAATCTGGCCTGGAGCTCAAGGCACGGGGCATTCTGGACAATCTCAAGGCGCGCAAGCTCTCCTGGGATGGCAAAGGTGTGGAGACCGTCCTGCGGGCCAAATCCAGCGAGTATGGTCTTTCTCTGGTCGGGGTTGTCACGCCCGCCCTCAAAGAAAAGCACTGGTACGCCTCAAAGATCTGGCGGGGGGTCTGGAGCCAGGTTCTTCCCGAGGTGCCCTGGACAGATCTGGCCGCCAAGCCCCGCTACTGGGCCACGCTCTGGCCCCATCGTGAGTCCGATCTGGTTGTGGGCCTTATGCCTGTCGATACAAAGGGGACCGCCTTCCTGGTCCTCGGAGCCGAGGTTGGGGAGGGGTTTCTGGAGCGTCTCGAGCTCATTGCCAGGGGCGTGGGCGAGTACAAACAGCTCCGCAGCCTCAAGTTTCCCCTGAAGATGACGTTGTACATGGTGCTCGGGCTCATGACCCTGCTCATTTTTCTTGGCGCGACCTGGTTCGGCTTCCGCCTGGCCCGGGAGATCAGCGCTCCGGTGCAGGCGCTGGCTGCGGGCACGCAGCGCATCGCCAAGGGCGACCTCTCGGTGCGACTCATGGACGATTCGCGGGATGAACTCGGTCTTCTGGTTCAGTCTTTCAACAGCATGGCCGAGGATCTCGAACACAGCCGTATGAGTCTGACCGAGGCCAACGGGCGCCTTCAGGAACAATATCAAGCCCTCATCGCCAAGAACCACTACGTGCAGGCCATCCTGGACAACATCACCGCCGGCGTGGTCTCCCTGGACCGGCACGGACGGATCACCACCATGAACCGCGCCGCCGAGACCATTCTCGCCCTTGAGGCCAGCACCCTGGTCGGGCATTCGGCTCTGGATTTGTTCGGCCCCGAACACCGCGGCCTCGTGCAGGAGGTCAGCCAGCTTCTCACGTCGAGCCCCGGGTCCCAGTGGCAGCGCCGTCTGGATCTGGAGCTCGGAGGGGAGACCGTCCGTCTGCTCATCAACGCCGTGGCCCTGATGGATAGCGAGGGCGGCGATTCGGGCATCGTCGCGGTTTTCGAGAATATTTCCGAGCTGGAGAAGATGCAGCGTCTGGATGCCTGGAAGGAGGTGGCCCGCCGCATCGCCCACGAGATCAAGAATCCGCTGACGCCCATCAAGCTTTCGGCCGAGCGTCTGGAACGCAAGTTCGGACCAAAGGTGGCGGATCCCGTCTTTACCCAGTGCACGGAGCTCATCGTCAAGCAGGTGGAACATCTGCAGGAGATGGTGCGCGAGTTTTCCACCTTTGCCAAACTCCCCGAGGTGGCCCTTATTCGCGGCCGCATCGAGCCCATCCTGCGTGAAGCAGTGTCCGTCTTCGCCCGGAGCCACACGGCCATCAGCTGGACCGTGCAGGCCGAAGAGGTGCCCGACATCATGCTGGACCGCGAGGCCATGAGCCGCGTCTTTTCCAACATTCTCCTCAATGCTGCGGAGGTTCTGAAGGATCAGGATGGGGCGCGCGTGGACGCCGTGCTCTATGCCCGTAAACGCAAGGGGCGCGTCTACGTGGAAATCCGCGACAACGGTCCCGGCATCAAGACCGAGGAGCAGGCGCGCATGTTCGAACCATACTATTCGACCAAACGCAGCGGCACGGGGCTCGGCCTGACCATCGTCAAGTCCATTGTCAGCGACCACCACGGCCACATTCGGGTCAAACCCAACGATCCGGTCGGCACGACCTTCGTTATCGAACTTCCGGCTGCGAGAAGCGAGGCATGATGACCAACGCATCCATTCTGATCATAGACGACGAGCAGGACATCCGTGCGGCCCTGCGCGGCATTTTCGAGGACGAAGGCTGGCAGGTGGCCGAGGCGTCCGATGGGACCGAAGGCCTGGCCAGGGCTTTGGAAGGGGACTTTGACCTCGTTTTCCTGGATATTTGGATGCCGGGCATGGACGGCATGGCGGTCTTGAACGCTCTGCGCGACAAGGGGGTGGACACCCCGGTCATCATGATCTCCGGACACGGAAACATCGAGACGGCCGTCACTGCCCTCAAGAATGGTGCCTTCGATTTCATCGAGAAACCCCTTTCCCTGCAGAACATCCTGGTGGCCGCGGGCAAGGCACTGGAGCTTTCCCTGCTCAAGCGCGAGAACCGGGAACTGCGTTCGCGCATCCGACCAGGCGGGCCCTCGGCCATAATCGGTTCTTCCGACGGCATTGTCAGGCTGCGCGAGCTTATCTCCCAGGTGGCCCCCACCGAGGCCTGGGTGCTTATCACCGGCGAGAACGGCACGGGCAAGGAAGTGGCCGCCCGGACCATCCACTTGGCCAGCCGCAGGGCAGACCGGGAGATGGTCTGCGTAAACTGCGCCGCCATCCCCGAAGAGCTCATCGAGAGCGAACTGTTCGGCCACGAGAAGGGTGCCTTCACCGGGGCGGACAAAGCCAAGAAGGGCAAGTTCGAGCTGGCTGACAAGGGCACGCTTTTCCTGGACGAGATCGCCGACATGAGTCTCAAGACCCAGGCGAACATCCTGCGTATCCTGCAGGAGCAGAAGTTCGAGCGGGTGGGCGGCACCAAGACCTTCAAGGTTGACGTGCGCGTCATCGCGGCCACCAACAAGGATCTTTCCCAGGAGATGAACGAGGGGCGCTTTCGACAGGATCTCTATTATCGTCTGAACGTGTTCCCCGTGACCGTTCCCCCCCTGCGTGAACGGGCTGAAGACATTCCGGCCATGATCGAGCATTTTGCCGCGCAGATGAGTGAGGAGCAGAGCCTCGGGCGCGTGAGGCTGGACAGCGAGGTCATGAGCGTGCTCAAAAAATACGCTTGGCCGGGCAACGTGCGCGAACTGAAGAATTTCGTGGAACGGATCTGCATTCTTTATCAGGGTCGGGACGTGGACGTGTCTATGCTTCCGCCGGAATATCGCGCCAGCGCCGCCCTCGATGCTCTGGATTCCGTTCCCGAGGGCATCACGGATTTCAAGGAGGCCCGCGCGCGTTTCGAGGAGGCTTTCCTGCGGCGCGAGCTGGCTCGTTCCGGGGGTAACATTGCCCGTCTGGCCGAGACAATCGGTCTGGAACGGACATATTTGTATCGCAAGCTCAAGACCTACGGCATCGGTGCCGACGAAGGAAGGCCGCGCGAAGGAAACGGGAGGCAATGATGAACGACAATGTAAAGCCGCCGGCCAATGGCCATTGTCCCGAGTGCGAACAGCTGAAGGAACGGCTGGAGAATCTTCTTGATTACCTGCGCCGGGAACTGGAGGCGCCCATATCGTCCATTCTGGGCGTGGCCGGCCTCATGCAGGGGTCGGGTCTCAGCGGTGAGCAGGCAGAGTACCTGCGGGTCATCCGGGATGCGGCCGAGGGCATGGACATGGTCAGGCGCAACCTGGGGGACATGGCCTGGAGTGACAGCCGAAGCGGCCTGGGGGGCGAAGGCGACTATGACCTGCGTGTCCTGGTGCACGACATGGTCGGGTTGTTCCGCATTCACGCCCGGCGTCGCAATATCCGTTTTGCCGCCCTGGTCGGGGACGAAGTGCCGAGCCTGGTCCGCGGCGTGCCGGGCATCTTCCGCCGCATGGCCGGAGGGTTCCTGAACAGGGCCCTGCAAGCTCCCTCCGGGTCTACCGTGTCCTTTGACCTGAATCTGGCCGGACGCGAAGCGAATCTGGCCGAGTTGCGACTGGAGGTATCCACCAATGCGCAAATCGGCGCCCCTGAAGAAGACTTTCTTCTGCTGTGCACTGAGCTTGCCGGACGTCATGACGGTCAGGCCGGATTTGAATCAGGTCCCGACTCCTCCAGGTTCTGGGCCACGCTGCGTTTGCCTGAAATGAAGGCCAGGCCGACGTCCTATCCTCCGCCCGAGCCCATCGGTGGCAGAAGTTTTCTGGTGGTGGATTCGGATTCGACTTGGCGCGGCGTTCTGCGGGAATATTGTTTTCTCTGGGCATGTCCATGCACCGAGGCTTCGGACTGGGGTTCGGCCCTGGAGCGGATGCGCGAGACGGTCGAGCGGGGCGAGACGTTCGATTTCGTTCTGGTGGGGTCGAACCTCGAGGAAATGAGTATGGAGGATTTTGCACGGCAGGTCCGGCAGACCAGAGGTGGCGGGGAGACCATTCTGGTGGCCTTGCCGTCTTCGGCCAAGCCTGGGGATGCGGCCCGTATGGCCGAAGCCGGTTTTGTCGGTTATCTCCCGACTCCCGCTGAGCAGAACAAGCTGTATGAGGCCCTTTGCCTGATTCTGGGTGCCCGTTCGCGCGGGCGTAGTGTGGGCCTGGTCACGCGTCACGTGGTCGCTGAGGAGCGCAAGCGGCGCAAGGTCGTCATGATGATAGACCCAGACCCCGGCCGCCGCTCGGCCATAGCTCTGAAACTCAATCAAGGCGGTTACGTTCACCTCGCGGTCAGTTCCGCGGAGGAGGCATTGCGGTTGATGAGGGACAACCCCTGTGCTTTGGTTTTCATCGACCTGGACATGCCCGACATGGCAGGGCTGCACGCTGTTCGAAGCATCCGCGACCCGTCGCGGGGCGGGGACGGCGACGTGCCCATCGTCGGCCTGACTTCTGCGGCTGAAAGCGGCGACGCGGCCCTGTGCGCATCTTTCGGTGTGAACGAAATTCTGGTCCGTCCCGTGGGCACGGAAAGCCTGTTTCGGGTGCTGGAGAAGTATGTGCAACCCAACGAGCCCGGTGGCCTGGGCCTTCAGGCCCTGGATGTCGAACGCCTGCTGGAGCAACTGGACCATGACCAGGAAATGCTTTCCGAAATCCTGCATACGTTTCTGAGCGAGGGACGGAACAGGACCGAAGAGTTTCTTGCCGCCCTGGAAAAGGGGGATGTCGCTGTCGCGGAGCAGAAAATTACCGCTCTGCGCGGCATGGCCGGGAATATTCGGGCCGAGGGTGTACGCGTCCTGGCGGAGATGGCCGAGCAGGCCTGTCGCCGGTCCCGGATCGACAAGGCCGCCTCCCTGGGCGCGGAGATCATCCAGGAGCTCTGGCGGGTGGAGCAGGTCGTGGCACTGGTCTGACAGCGTCATGGATGGCATGCGTGTTCATTGCCGATCATGGGAAAATGTCTGCCTGGTTCCTGAAGTCCAGAACCCGAACTTTTCAGATGTGGAACGGCCCCGTGGGATGATCCCGCGGGGCCGTTCCTTTTCGCAGGGTTCAGATGCCCAGTTTGCCGCGCCTGTATCTGAAGGTGTCTCGCGACACGTTCAGCAGCCGCGCGGCCCGGGACTCGTTGCCGCCGGCGAGGTGCAACGCCTGTTCGTAATATTCGCGTTCCAGGCCCTGCAGAAGCTCCGGGAGGTCCACCCCCGTTTCGGTCAGGGGTGTGGGAGCCTCTTTTGCGAAATCGGGCGACGGCGAGCAATCTTCGCCCAGGCCAAGGTCAGCGGCGTCCAGATATGGGCCGCAGGCCATGAGGGCCGAGCGTTCCATGATGTTGCGCAGTTCGCGGACGTTCCCGCTCCAATGGTGGTTCAGGAGCGCCTCTTGGGCCGCATCCGTAAAGCTGGTGAAGTTTTTTCCGAATTTTTCCCCGTACTGATGCAGAAACAGCTTCGCCAGCGGCAGGATATCCTCCTTGCGGCTGGTCAGGGACGGCACGCGGATGCGGACCACGGCCAGGCGGAAAAAGAGGTCCTGGCGGAAGGCGCCCGACGCGACCATGTCTTCGAGGTTGCGGTTCGTCGCAGCCAGGACGCGTGTCTGCACCGTGCGTTTGGTCGTGGAGCCCAGGGGGTAGAACTCGCCATGCTGGAGGAAGCGCAGGAGCTTGGCCTGCGCGCTTTGGGGGAGTTCCCCGATTTCGTCCAGGAAGAGGCTCCCGCCAGCCGCCTCCTCGACCAGTCCGGCCTTCCCCTTCTTGCCGGCTCCGCTGAAGGCTCCAGGGACGTACCCGAAGAGTTCGCTCTCGATGAGTTCGCCCGGCATGGCCGCGCAGTTGACTGTGACCAGGGGACCGCGGAAATTTGGGCTCCTGTGATGGATGGCGCTGGCCACGAGTTCCTTGCCCGTACCCGTGGCCCCTTCGATGAGCACGGGGGTATCCGGGCTCACGGCCACCTTGGCCACGGTTTGAACCACGTCTGTCAGGGCTTCGCTCTCGGCCACGAAAAACGGGATGTGTTCGCGCAGGGCCTTGTCCTGCAGTTCCCGGATCTCCTTGCCCAGGCGGATGGAGCTCCCGGCCCGCTCCAGGCAGAGTTTGAGCGCGTCCATGCGCAGGGGTTTGACCAGATAGTCGAAGGCACCTCGCTTCATAGCCGAGATGACCGTGTCCAGATCCTCGAAGGCGGTGATCATGATCACCGCCGCGTGTGGCGTCCGGCGGCGAATTCCGTCGAGCACCTCCAGACCGCTCACGTCCGGCAGACCGATGTCCAGGAGCACGATGTCCGGGTTCAGGGCGTCCAGGTCGCCCAGGGCTGCCTTGCCCGTGGCACGTGTGGACACGTCGTATTTGCGCCCCAGGGCCATGGACAGGCTGTCGCGGATGGACTCCTCGTCGTCGATGATGAGCAGGGAATAGTTCATATCTTCTCCGCGGCGGAAGCCGGAAATTCCAGGGTGAATTCCGCTCCGCCCAATGGGCTTCGGGCCACGCGGATGGTGCCGTCGTGATCCGCCACGATGCGTTGCACGATGGACAGGCCGATGCCCGTACCGTCGCTGGCCGTAGTGTAGAAGGGGTCGAAGATGCGTTCCTGGTCCGCCCGGGGGATGCCCGGACCGTTGTCGGAGATGGTCAGACGGATGCGGCCTTCGGAGGACTCCAGAGATATCTCGACGCGTTTGTCGTCGACGTTCGCGCGCAGGGCCCTGGCCGCGTTGTCCACGATGTTGATTACGGCCTGCTCCAGTTGCATGCGGTCCCCACGTATGGAGGGTGCAGGCGCCAGATGCAGGCCCACCTCCACTCCGGCCTTGCGAAGGGTGGGGGCGAGCAGACTCAGGGCCTCCTGTACTGGCGCCTGGATGTCCAGCACCTCCAGGCGGGGGGAGCCGGGTTTGGAGAAGTCCAGGACCCTGCGGATGACGGATTCCATCTTGCCGGCGGCCTTGCGGATCTTTTCGATGGTGGCGCGCAGGATCCCGGCGGATTCATCGTTGGGCATCTCCGAACAGATCTCGTCCATGGCGTAGAGGTACCCGTGGATTCCCGTGAGGGGATTGCGGATCTCGTGGGCGATGCCGGCGGCCATGCGTCCCAGCGAATTGATTTTGTCAAGGAGCATGATTTGCCGGGCCATGCGCCGTGATGCGGTCACATCGGCCATGAACACGGCCACGCGGGTGACGCGGCCCGAGTCGTCGAAGACGGGGT
>CAZQYA010000061.1:0-16630 GCA_964597325.1 uncultured Desulfovibrionaceae bacterium | reverse complement strand
CCGCGGTTGTGCAGGACCATGGCCAGGGGGGCCATCATCATGGCCGCGTCCAGGGACTCGTTGATCAGGGCCCGGGTCAGCTCCGCCCAAGACAGGAACTTGCGCAGGCAGACGCCGAAGGTCGCCCGGTCGTGGCGATGATGCGCGATCATGGGCAGGAGATGGTCCGAGATGGGCATGTAGCCGACGCGCAGAGTCCGTACGTGGCCTTCGGCCATGGTCCGCATCATCCGGACGCGGGTTTCGTGCAGTCGGCGCTTGATGGTGCCTACCGGCACGCCCAGGGCCAGGGAGATATCCTCGTAGGAGAGGCCCAGCAGGTAGCGCTGGATGGCGGCGTCCCTGCAGACCCCGGACAGGGACGAGAGGAACGTTCGGACCATGTCGCGGGTCTGGAATCGGGCGTAGTGTTCGAAGGGGTCCAGGTCGTCGGCCGGGATGTTTTCAAGGGTGCTGAAGCTGTCCGCCATGATCCCGGCCGGGACTTCGCGCAGGGCCCGGTGGCAGCTGCGGACCACGATGCTGCGCAGCCAGCCGGGAAAGGCCGCGGGATTGCGCAGGCCAGGCAGGTGCAGCCAGGCCGCGAGAAAGGCCTCCTGAACGGCGTCCTCGACGCGGGAAGGGTCGCGCAGTCGCTGCGCAGCCAGCGTCATGGCCATGGGCGTGAAACGGCGCACGAGTTCCGCGAAGGCGCGGGCATCACCGTTCAGGGCTTGACGCACAATGTCCTGACAAGTTTTCACATCAAGCGGTCCCGTGTTCGGTTTGGGAAGGCAGCATCCTCATAGCACCCTTTTCGCGGCAGGCATAGCGGCCCTATGCCTGCGCCCATGGACCACGGACAGGTGCCCGGCCATGCAGGCGCGGCAGAAGATTGATGTCAGACTGCGGGGGGGATGGAGGGGTGGAGGGCGGTGGAAGAAAACAAGAGGCTTGTCAGGTTAGGCGTACCAGTTTCGTTGACAGTTCACAGGACTCCCCGGAGCTTTGGATCAAGAACACTGTCAAACGCGTCTCAACATCGTCATGCGAGGAGTCTTCGACGTGGCAGTCCATGTTTTTCCGTCCATTGCAGCCAAAGGGCGTGAAGATATATTTCAGGTGCGTCCAGTAGACATTGGGTGCTGCATGTACGCTTCAGACGAATGAACCAAAAAAAGGGCGACATGTGTCGCCCTGATGTGGAGAAAAAAATGGGAGTTTCGGTCAGGCAGCCCTGGGAGACCTTTCCTTCTGGGGCATCTGTACACCGACGCCGTAACGGCCCGAAAAATGTCCTTCCTGCGGGGCGCACCACCGGACCATGCCGACGCAGTACGTTTCGCCAAGACGCTGAGCGTTCTCCATCTCGGGGCGGAAACGGATTTTCACGGGCTCACCCTTGGTCAGGGGTTGGTCGAGCTCGATCATCAGACCGCCTGTGCTGTAGTTGACGACCCTCGAGGAAAAAGGGCCTTTGCCGTCAGCATAGAGTTCGATGCTGCACGGTTCGAGACTGGCCTTGCGAGGTGCTCTGCGTTTTTCGATCATGGTGCTCTCCTTCCGTTTTGCTCTGAAAACGGACGTCTTACAGATAGGTCAGACGGAAGTGCTTGTCCAGTCTTGTATGACAAATATTTCGATCTGTCATGCAAATAATGTACGTTACGGTGCAGAAGCGTGTTTTCCCGGATCGATGTTCATTAAAGGAGAATGAACCGTTCTACGATTTTTCGGCCAGGTCCTGCATGATTCTGGTCACGGCCAACTCCTTGGCCTTGGCCTCCACATCCACGGTTATGTCCCGCCCTTTCCAGCAGTTCGGGAAGTCCGCGAGGTCGATATAGTCGGCGTGGGGCTTGGGGTTGCCTTGCCAGCCGTTGCGCGGGGAGGAGATGTGGCAGTACTGCTCCCTGTCCATCCAGGTGGCCCCTGCCAGGTCCGTGGCTTCGGCCTCGCCCAGGCCGTCGGGGTTGCAGCGGTGGTGGTGCACGTCATAGACCAGCGGCAGGCCCAGGTCCGTGCAGACGGGCAGCAGGTCGCGCACCGTGTAGCTGATGTCGTCGTTTTCCAGGGTCAGGCGGGAGCGCACGTCCTCGGGCAGGTCCGCATAGACGGCGGCCAGGCGCTGCAGGGCCGCCGCCTTGTCGCCGTAGACGCCACCGGCGTGGATGTTGATGACTTCGGCGCCCGTCAGGTCGGCCAGGAAGGCCTGGTAAACGAGCTCCCGGACGGAGCTTTCGACCACATGGGCGTGGGGCGACGACAGGACCACGAACTGGTCCGGGTGGAAGCTCAGGCGGATGGCGTGCTCCTGCGCGAAGGATTTGGCCTCGGCCATGTTCCCTGCGATGGCGTTGGCGTCGGGCAGGTCCTCCAGGCGGTAGCCCGCCTCGGGGTGGGTCATGCGCGGGAACAGGGGCGACATGATGCGGAAAGCCCCGATGCCGAGGCGTTGGGCCGTTTTCAGCGCGAGCACGAGGTTCTGCGCGTTGTGCAGGCAGACTCCCGAAGCCTTGGCCAGGGCGTCGCGCCGGCTCATGCTCAGCAGGGTCTTGGCCGTGGTGGTGCGGAAGGATACGGGTTCGGCGACAAAGAGGCAGCACAGACCAAAGCGCATGGGGAATCCTTGACGGTGAAGAGGATTAATGAACGACAGGCAGCTCGGCCCAGGACGTGGTGTAGCGCGGGGAACGTCGCTCCTGGCGCATGTGCCACTCCTTTTCCCCCACGCCCGAGGCGGCCAGGGTCAGGGCGCCGCGGCCGTACATGGTGTTGACGCGGTCCATGACGCGCATGAGAGCGTCCCGCTTGCGTCGCTCCTCGCCGCTGGGCTCCAGGAAGGAGAGCTGCCGGTTGCCCGTCGGGGAGAGGTCCAGCAGGATTACACCCGTTTTCTGATACTTGTAGCCGGGCCTGTGGATGTCCCGCAGGATCTCCAGAGCCGGACCGTGCAGGGCCAGGGTGTCCGAGGTGGGCGCGGGCAGGGCGCGGCAGCGGCTGGCCTCGTGTTTCGGGTCCGGCTGAAAGCGGTTTGTTTCGAGAAAGACCTGCACGGCTTGGGCCACGAGACCCTTGCGGCGCAGTTTTTCTGCAGCCCGCTGCACGTAGGCCGAGAGGGCTTCCTCAAGGCTTGTCAGGCTTTCCACCCTCCGGCCGAAGGAGCGCGAGCAGACCAGGGAACGGGTCGGAGGCGGGGCGTCCTCCAGGGCGATGCACGGGGTCTGGCGCAATTCCAGGGCCGTGCGCAGGCCCGTCACGGTCAGGTGACGGCGGACCCAGTCGTCGGGGCGGCGCGCCAGGTCCAGGGCCGTGCGTACGCCGCAGGCGGCCAGGTACCGGGCGCCGCGGCGGCCGATGCCCCAGACGTCGCCCGTCTCCGTGGCCGCCAGGATACGGTCGATGTCTGCCTCGTCCTCCAGCAGGCGCACGCCGTCGCCCCGTTTGGCCAGGCGGTTGGCCACCTTGGCCAGGGTCTTGGTGCGGGCGATGCCCACGCCCACGGGGATGCCTGTCCATTGCTTCACGGTGTGGCGGATTTCCCGGGCCGTTTCGAGAAGACTCGCGCTGCTCATGCCCCGCAGCAGCAGGAAGCACTCGTCGATGGAGTAGATCTCGGTCTCGCCGGAGAACCGTCCCAGGGTGCGCATGACCCGGGCCGACATGTCGCCGTAGAGGGCGTAGTTGGAGGAGAAGACGCGAACGCCACGGCGGGCGTAGAAATCCTCGTGTTTGTAGGCCGGTTCGCCCATGGCGATGCCCAGGGCTTTGGCCTCGTTGGAGCGGGCGATGACGCAGCCGTCGTTGTTGGACAGGACGACCACGGGCCGGCCTTCCAGGGCCGGGTCGAAGACCCGTTCGCAGGAGACGTAGAAGTTGTTGCAGTCCACCATGAGGTAGAAGTCGCGCATCAGAGCCTCCGTACCACTCCCGAGACCACGCCCCAGATGTGCAGGTCCTGCTCTGCGGCCACGGCGATGGGGCGATAGCGGGGGTTTTCCGGAGCGAGGAATATCCGGCCTTCTTTTTTGACCAGCCGCTTGACCGTGAGTTCGCCGTCCAGGACTGCGACCACGATCTTTCCATTGCCTGGCTCCCCGGAGCGGTCCACCACAAGGATGTCGCCGTCGTTGATGCCTGCGCCGGTCATGGAGTCTCCGCTGACCTTGACCATGAAGGTGGCGGCCGGGTTGCGGACCAGGTAGGTGTTCAGGTCCAGGGCCGTTTCGATGTAGTCGTCGGCCGGGGACGGGAAGCCGGCCGAGATGCGTTCCAGGTACAGGGGCGTGGTCTGGTCCGATTCGCTGACGGCCCTTCCCAGGATTTCGACCTTGTCCCGGCGGGCGGGATTGATGTGCGCAAGATTCGTCATGTGACGACCATGCCGCCGGGCTTGGCTTCCGTCAATGTCGGGACTAGGAGTGTTACTGACGACATGAACGTGAAGGATAACTAATTATATCTATTTGATATGTGAGGAAAATACATGGTAATCAGCGCCTGTACCCTGGATTGTTCCGATGCCTGCTCCCTGGTCGTGGAGGAACGACCCGGCGGGCCGCACCTGCGCGGCAACCCCGACCATCCCTTCACCCGCGGTTTTGCCTGCCGCAAGCTCAATGTGCATCGCAGGCGCCTGGTCAGTCCGCACCGGCTGCGCTCCCCGCGGGTCAGGTCGGGCGGCCGGTGGTTGGACATCGGCTGGGACGAGGCCCTGGGGTTGTGCGTCGAGAAGATCGGTGAGTTTCGGGCGGAGCCGCGGTCCATCCTGCATGTGCGAGGTGGCGGCAACCGGGGTGTGGTCAAGGCTCTGTCCACGCTCTTTTTCCGTCGTCTCGGCGCCTCGGGCCTGCACGGCTCCCTGTGCGACGAGGCCGGGATCACGGCCTGTGTCGAGGATTTCGGGGCCCTGCGTCACAATGACATCACGGACATCCTGAACACGACCATGCTGGTCAACTGGGGCCGGGACCTGGCGCGCGGCTCCGTGCACGCCGCGGCCCTGGTCCGGCAGCTGCGCAGGCAGGGCGTGCCCGTGGTGACCATCGCGCCGGGTACGGACACGGCCCAGGGGTTCACGGACCGCTTCGTGCGCATCCGGCCGGGCACGGATCGCTTTCTGGCCGCGGCCGTGCTGCGCGAGGTGCTGCGCCGCAGGGAGCCCGCGCCGGATGTGGCCGCGGCCTGTCATGACCTGCCGGCCTTTCTGGCGCTGCTGGACGGCTGCGGCCCTGAACTTCTTGCGTGGTGTGGCGCGACCCCGGAAGATGTCGCCTTCCTGGCTGATTGCTACACCGGGGACGCCCCGGTGGCTTCGCTTTTGGGCTGGGGCATGCAGCGTTACCGCTTTGGGGGGCAGAACGTGCGTTTCGTCAATGCCCTGGCCATGCTCTCGGGGCACGTAGGCCGTTCGGGCGGCGGCGCCTACTACAATCTGAGCTCCATGGGTAATTTCAACCTGCCCTGGAAGTCATCCACGAGCTATGGTCGGACGCTGCTCATACCCGAACTGGCCCGGGAGATCCGGCGCGCCGACCCGGCAGTGCGCATGGCCTGGGTGGAGTGCATCAACCCGGCCAACCAGTTCCCCGAGGCCCGGGCCGTGGCCGAGGCCCTGGACGGCCTCGACTTCGTCGTGGTCTGCGACGCCTTCATGACGGACACGGCCGAGGCCGCCGACCTGATCCTGCCCGTGGCGCTGATGCTGGAGCAGGAGGACCTGGTGGGCTCCTTCATGCACGAGTACGTCCATTTGAGCCGTAAGGCCGTGCAGCCTCCGGAAGGGGTGCGTACGGATTACGAGATCCTCTCGGAACTGGGCGGCCGGCTCGACCCGGCCGTGACGTTGCCGTCGCCCGAGGAGGCCTTGCGCGATGCCCTGAGGTCCCCGAGCCTGGACACGTCCCTGGAGGAACTGCGCGCCAGGGGTTTCGCCCGGACCACGCACCCGGCCGTGGCCTTCAAGGGGCTTCGTTTCGGACACGCCGACGGATTGTACCGCTTTCCCGAACGTCTGGATGGACCCCTGCCGGCTCCCGATGGCTACCCTTTGTACCTGTTGACGCTTATCAACCGCCGGTTCGTCCATTCCCAGATCCCGCAGGAGGAGCAGGGCGCGCGGCCCGTCGTGGGCGTGCACCCCGGCACCCTGGCGGCCATGGGCCTCGGGCCCGGTCCGGGGAAGCTGGTCACGGAAATCGGCAGCCTCGACGTGACCCTGGCCGCGGACGAGTCCGCGCATCCGGACTGCGCCGTGTACCGTCGCGGCCCATGGGGTAAGTTCGGCGGCGGGGTGAACCGCATCGTGCAGGCCGTGGAAACGGATATGGGCGGGGGGAGCGCCTTTTACGAGCAGCGTTGTCGCCTGGAGGCGAGTCAGTAACGGCCGTTTTTGATGGTGGTGACGTAGGCTTCGAGGGCTGGATCGTTCTCGGCGTTGACGCCGGGGGAGGCGGGGTCGTTCCATTCAAAGCGCGTTTCGCGCCAGACGACCGTTGTTCTGCGGGCCTTGAAGGCCGGGTCCACGTAGACGACCTGCAGGGTGCCGTCGAGGTCGTAGGCGGACGCGTCGCAGACGATGCCGACTTTGGTGAATTCCTTGCCGTGAATGGTCACGGGATAACCTGGTCTGATGGTGGGGCGCATTTCCGGTGCTCTGGATGTTTGTGCGGGACGCTGTTCCCGATCACCTCCGGAAATTAGCGCGCTTTTGACATTCTGCAAAGCGAAAAGTCGGATGCGGTCCCGCGGGCCGGGGTCTGCTTCATGCCGGGTTTTATCCGGTCGTGTTGGGCTGGACCGGCAGTTCCACGGTGAAGCAGGCGCCGCCTTCGTCTCTGCTGGTGGCGCGGATGGTGCCGCCGTGTCCGCGGGTCACGATGAAGTAGCTCACGGACAAGCCCAGACCCGTGCCCTCGCCGGGCGCCTTGGTGGTAAAGAAGGGTTCGAAGATGCGGCGCTGGGCTTCAGGTGTGATGCCTGGGCCGTTGTCCTCGAAGCGGATACGTACCCAGCCCTCGCGGGGGGTTGAGACCCGGACGTTGATGTGCGGGCTCTTGACGGGTTCGGGGGCCGAAGCCATGGCCTGGGCCGAGTTCCGGAAGAAGTTCAGAAAGACCTGCTCCAGCTCGGTTTCGTTGCAGAAGACGGCCGGGACGTTCGGATCCTCGCTGATGTCTACGCGAATGTTCCGGAAGTCGTAGTGTTTTTTCAGGTCGTAGTCGCTTCGCGCCAGACTGAGGGCCTTGCCCGCGACATCGCTCAAGCTGCACATGATGCGCTTGGACTGGCCCCGGCGGCTGAAGTCGAGCATGTTGCGCACGATGAAGGCGGCCCGGATGCCCGCTTCGCGGATGTCGTTTATGAACACGTCGAGCTTGCGGGCTTTCATGTAGCGTTCCATGAGCTTCAGATCCAGGCCGACTTCCTCGGCCGCTTCAATGTTTTTGGGAAAGTCCGGCCGGGTGCGCAGCTTCAGGTTTTCCGCGGCCTGGAGGATGATGCCCAGGGGGTTGTTGATCTCGTGGGCGATGCCCGTGGCGATGCCGCCCACGGAGATCATCTTTTCCGACTGGATCATCATCTCCTGCATTTTCTTGCGTTCCGTGATGTCGTGGATGGATGTCAGGGAGTGGGGCTCGCCCTCGATGGTCAGCACCTCACTCGAAAGCACGCAGTCCATGAGTTTGCCGTCCGCATGGCGCATTCGTAATTCGTGCTTGATCACGGGCCGGCCCAGGCGCAGTTCACCCAGGATGAATTCGCGGTCTTCCTCGCGCTCGTAGATGTTCATCTCCCGGGTGGTCAGGCCCAGGAAATCCTCCCTTGGATGACCGAACAGGCGCGCACAGGACTCGTTGACCTCCTTGATGCGTTCGTTGCCGAGGTGGATGAGGAAGATCGCTTCCGGCGAGGACTGGAACAGGTGAATGAATTTGGCTTCGGACTGTCTGAGCAGCTCTTCGGCCTCGAAACGCTCCGTGATGTCCCGGGCTACGCCGATGACCAGGGTTTTGCCGTCCTCGTGGAAGGCCGTGGCCTTGATCTCCACGGGGAAGACGACCCCGTCCTTTCTGCGATGGAAGCTCTGGATGACGGCGGACCCTTTTGCTTCCAGCGAGGCAAGGGAATCGGCGTACCTCGTGGGGGAGTCATCGCTGTCCACGTCCCAGATGTTCATGGAGGTGAGTTCCTCCAGGGTGTAGCCGAGCCGGGCGCAGGCCTGGTCGTTGGCGTCGAGGATGCGTCCGGACTGGTCGGCCAGGAAGATGGCGTCCAGGGTGTTGTCCACGAGGCGGCGGTACCGGGCTTCGCTTTCCTGCAGTGCCCTTTCGGCGCGTGAGCGCCCATCGATCATGGCGTTGGCCGAGAGGGCGAGTTCGTGCATTTCGGAGTAGGGTTGGGCTTCGGGATCCAGGGTTGCGCCGGTTTCGCCGGCGCTGCGGAAGAAGTCCATGAACATGGCCATGCCGCCGCGGAGCCTGGCGGTGGCGCGTCTGGCCGCGAGGTACTGGACGAGAAAGACGAGGACCACGAACCCGAGCAGGCCGGTGGTGTGCTTGATGGCGTTGGATTTCATGAGCAGCCGCCGGACTTCGATATCCTTTTCCACGGCGTCGACGTTGACCCCCGCGCCGAAGTACCACTCCCAGTCATGGACCATGGTCACGTAGCTCATCTTGCGGAAGGGCGAGGTGCTGTCCACGGCGGGCATCATGTATTCGACGAATCCGCCGCCGTCCTTGGCCGTATCGATGAGTTCCCGGACCACCTTGCGCCCGGTGATGTCGGTGACCTCGATCATATTCCTGCCCTTGGCCGGTCCCACAAGGGACTTGCCGTCCAGCGTTCCCGCGAAAAAGGTGCCGTGGTCGCCGAACTGTTCGTTTTCCATCCTGCGCAGGATGTCTTTTTTGAGGTCTTTTTCGACGTCTTCGAGGTATTCACCCGTTCCCACGAGCCAGTTGAGGCCCGGGACGCGCTTGACGAACGAGAGTTTGAGATGGTCGCGGTGCCGGCTCCCGGGTTTGCTCCAGACATACTGGGTGAAGCCTTCATCCTCTTCCGAGGCGATGCGCACCATGTCGCGGATGACGTGGTTGCCGATGACGTCGGTCAGGTCCAGGAGGTTTCTCCCTTCGAATTCCGGATGATCCTCAAGGAGCTGACCGGTCCCGTCGAGGGAGACGGCGAAGTAGTAGCCCCGGCCGTCGTTGAAACGCACGTTGCGAAGGGCCTCGCGGACGAGTGCTTCCACTTCGGCCTGCCCCCTGTCATCGGCGTGGAGCCGATAGAGATGATCCGCAATGGCCCAAGCCTCGTCTGTGCGGGCGCGGATGTCCCTGCGAAGGTTAGCGTCGAGTTGGGCCCGGAGAGTGGCGATGCGATCGGAAAAAAGCTTCACTTCCTGCTCCACTTCCATTTTTCGCTGTTCCAGAAATTCATCCCGGATCCGATTGCTGTCATCCTCGAAATGATAGATATCGTCGACAATCCAGAGGATGCCCAGGACGAGGATGCTCACGGCGGAAACGATGAGGGTGAAACGCAGAAATGCGTTTGAAATACTAGGCTTTTTTATGGGCATGGGGCAGCATGGTCAAAGTGTTGCGGGTGGCGCCTCAAGAAGGGCGGAGAGCACGATCCTGCCGCGTGACTCAAAGCGCACGTCATGTCTTTAGACGAACGGTGCGAGGATGCGCAAGCACGGATGAGAGGCGGTGCGTTTTCCCGTTTCCCGGTCTGTCTTCGGAGCTTGCGCGGAATGGAGAGATCGTGGAATCATGCGCGTATGGAAAACGCCGTGAACTCCCCCTTTCCGAGTGCTGTCCTGATCTGCTCCGCAGGCGACGTCTGCGACCGTCTTGCAGCCTCATGGCGACATCTCGGCGTGAAGCTCGCGGCAGTGGTCCTTGCCGGGGCCTCGCGCAGAAAGCCCCTCAGCCCCGCCCTTATTCGGATGAAAAAGTCCGGGGTGCCGGTCGTCATCGTGGAATACCCGGTGGATTGGAACGCCCTGGAGGCCCGCCTTGGCGGCGTGCAAGCCGATGTGCTGGTCTGCTGGGCGTTCATGCGCCTCATCCCGGCATCTTTCCTGGCGCGGTTCAGGCATGGCGGTGTGAATTTCCACCCGGCGCTGCTGCCTGCCTGCGCCGGGCCGCATCCGACGCGCTGCATGGTGGCGGACGGGACATACGGGCGATACGGCGGTTTGACCATGCACAGGATGACGGAGGTCTTCGACGGGGGGGAGATCCTGGCGCGTTCGAAGTTTTTGCCTGAGGACTACCGCTCGGCCCAGCGTTTCAAGGCTGTGCTGGCCGCAACCATGGGCGTCATGATCCGGGAAGTCCTGCCCCTGCATTGCGCCGGGCTTCTTCGGGAAGATGCGCGCGGGGACGGCGCGCGCAGCTGGGCGGAGTACCACCAGCGCTGCGCCATTGCCCAGGCGTGGTGGAGCGCCGACGACATCGCCGCCGCCGGCGCGTTTCTGGACCTGCGCAAGGGCATCCGGCTGCGCCTGGGGGCGAGGACGGTGGGCGTTTTCGAGATGTTCCGCAGGATCGGGAAGCCCACGGGCAGGCCGCCCGTTTTCGGCATGCTCACCGTGGAGTTCGACTGCGCCGACGCCCGCATCTCCATGCTCCGCACCGGTCGCGCCGGACGCCTGGCCATGCGCGTGCGAAACGCCGTGCTGCGGCGCCTGCCTCTCCCTGCCCCTCGCCCGGTTTCGTTCCGGCGCGTGGACGAAGACGGCTGACATCGCGCTGCGCCTTCACCAGTCCATCGACGCGGGCGGGGCCGCGTCCGCCCGTGGAACGTTGCGCGGCGGACTGCCCGGCGAGCTTGAGTTTCTTCCACCGGGTGCTTATGCCGTGGTTCCTTGAACGCTCAACGTCCGCGCCGTTTTCCGGCTTCCGCGGGACGAACCGGGCGGGGTGCGCATCCTGCCGTGAAAGGATTCTGATCATGCATATTCTCGTTGTCGACGACGACCCGCGGGCCCTGGCTTCCATTGGTTCGATTCTGCACCGTGAGGGTCACGACGTCGTCCTGACCGGAAGCGGGGCCGAGGCCCTGGAAGCCCTCCGGGCCCCCGGCGCATGCCTTCCGGATCTGGTGGTGCTGGACGTGGCCATGCCGGGAATGGACGGCTTCGAAGTTTGTCGCGCCATCCGCGCCACGGCCGACATCCCGGTTCTGTTCCTGCCCGGCCGCGACCAGGAGATCGCAGGCCTGCTGCGCCAGGGTTTAAAGGGCTACGACTACGCGGCCAAGCCCTTAAGTCCCCCGGAACTGCGGGGACGCGTCCGTGCCCTGCGCCGTTCGGATGCGGGCGTTGCGTTTTATCCCGAAACATTGCGGCACGGCCGCCTCTGCTTGCGCCCTGGCGATACCTCCGCGTCCTGGAACGGGACGCCCGTGCCCCTGGACAGGACCGGGATGCTGACCCTGGAGATGATGATGCGCCAGCCCTCGCGTCTTTTCAGCCGTGAGAGCATTATGGTCGTGGCCTTCGGGGAGGAGGTCGATCCCGTTCTCGTGGACCGGCACGTGGAGGACCTCTGCCGGAAGTTCCGGGACGCGGGGTGCCCGGAGGTGATCGGGATCGTGTGCGGCGTCGGGTTCACGCTGGTGCGGGCGGGCTGACCGCGACCATTGCGCTGCGGGCGTGGAGAACACGCGTGGGGCCGGGGTGAAAAGTCCGGCCCTGTTTTTTTGGCTCGGGGTGGTCCGTCTGGCTTTGGATGACTCCGGGCGCTCAGACGGAAGGATTGGTGTCCGGATCTTTGAAATCGAACTGCACGACAACGGACAGGGCCTTGAAGAAGGCCACGACTTCGTCCCCGATGCGCAGGTTCAGGTCCTTCAGGCTTTGCGAGGAAATGAGGGCGCACAGGATGTCGCCGCAGGGCAGCCGGACCGCGACCTCGGACACGGTCGCCTGGGTGCGGATGTCGCTCACGGTGCCGGCAAAGGTATTGCGGGCGCTGGTCACGGGCAGGGTGCCGGCGGCCGCGATGTTGACCAGAACGGGCTTGACCGTCGCGGTGACGAGGGCCCCCGGCGAGAATCTCTGATTTTCCAGGGGGGAGGAGGTGATGCAGGCCGCCAGGCCCGCTCCGTGCCTGGTGCGCATGCGGACTTCGCTGATGACCTGGCCGCGGATGATGTCCTCCACGGCGCAGACGAAGGTGTTGCGGGCGCTGACCTGTGAGACGCAGGCCGCATGGGCGTGGTAGCGTTGCAGGGTTTCCAGGGCATCGGTGGAGTACTGCTTGAGCCCGGGCATGGGGCTGTCCAGACCGAGGATTTTCTGGACGACCGACATGGGCGTGCCGTTTCTGAGCATCTCCACGGCCTTGGAATTGCGCAGGATGCCGGGCGCGGCCCTGGATTTTTCCAGGCCGGCTTCCTGCGCCCGGGCATGGAAGACGCGGCGCAGGTATCCCTGATTCAGGGAAAAGCACGCCTCGCCCCACATGTGTCCCAGGGTGGGCAGGTCGTTCATTTCCCGCAGCACGTCGTCCGGCAGGTAGATCTCCCGGATGTGGCCGGAAGACGAATCGGGCCTTTCGTCCACGATCACGGTGCCCCTGGCCGGGCTGAAGCACTGCAACCGCAGATTGAGCACTTCGCCGACCTTGGCTCCCGTGTGCCTGAGCAAAAGGAAGATCAGCCAGATCCGCTGTCGCGAGAGCTGGATGCCGGGGGAGGGTGCGGCGTTTTTCCAGTGCCGGAAAGCGGCGGTCAGCCGCTTCATCTCTTCCTGCGTCAGCCATTTGAAGTCGTGGGGGGGATCGAACAGCACGGCGGACATGTTGCGCGGTGGCGGGACGCGCGTGTCCATGGCCGGGCGGCTGTCGGGCGGGATGTCGCGGGAGGGGGGATTCATGGGTGGTATGGTTTTGCCTGTGCAGGCGCGTTTTCTCTGAAAAGCGCGCCTGAATTGTTTTGAACGTGTTTCGCTTGTTAAGAGTTCAAATATTCGAACTTAATATTCATAACCTTTGGAGACACCTTTCGCAAGGCGGGTGAGCTGGTGGGCCGTAACGGTACGCCGCTGCCCGGAGCAAAGGTGGCAACGGTCAAAACATCACGGAGGCCTCATGCGTTTTCTGCTCGTCATCCCCGCATTGTGTCTGATGCTCCTTTCCCTGCCGTTTTCTTCAGGTTTTGCCGCAGATCTTCGGGTTTTCGCTGGTGCGGGCCTCATGAAACCCATGAAGGAGATGTGCGAGAATTTCGAGAAAATGAACAACGTGGACATCGAAGTGCACTATGGCAGTTCCGGAGAAATCTTCGGCATGCTGTCCATGGGCCAGACCTGCGATGTGTTCATTCCGGGCGCCGCCAAGTATACCATGGACGGCGTGAAGAACGGCTGGATCGACCAGTCCAGCATGATCAAGGTGGTCAAGCATGTGCCGGTGATCCTGGTGCCCGCGGAAAATCCCGCAGGAATCGAACGGCTCGAAGACCTGGCCCGGCCCGGCGTCAAGGTGGCTCTCGGGGACCCCAAGGCCCCGGCCATTGGCAAGGTCGCCAAGAAGGTGCTGGAAAAATCGAAGCTCTGGGACGCGGTGCAGAAGAACATCGTGGTCCTGGCCCCCACGTGCAACCAGTTGCTCATCTATGCCGCACTGGGGCAGGCGGACGCCACCATCAATTGGGAGGATGTGAGCACCTGGGCCGAGGACAAGGGCAAGATCCGGATCATCAGGATCGCTCCCGAGCAGAATCTGATCAAGGACATTCCCACAGCCCTGCACGTTTCGGCCGTGGACAAGCCCCTGGCCGTCAAGCTCAACCAGTACATCGCTTCCGACGAAGGCATGCGCATCTGGGAAGCGCACGGCTTTGAAAGGTGGCGTTAGGTGCGGCTGTTCCGGGCGCTGCTTCTGACCCTCTCCTTCGGGGTGACCGCGATCCTGCTGCTGGCCGTGGGCTCCCTGTTCCTGGTGCCGAGCTGGGCGGATATCGTGGAAAACATCTGGTCCGAGGAGATGCGCTTCTCCCTGAAGCTCTCCCTCTGGTCCGGGGGCGTGTCCACGGCGCTCGTGATGTTTTTCGCCCTCCCCATCGGGTATACGCTGTCGCGGTTCAAGTTCTGGGGCAAGGGGCTGGTCAAGACCATCGTGGATCTGCCGGTGGCCTTTCCGGAGCTTGTCCTGGGCCTGTGCCTCCTGCTCCTGTTCGGCAAGACCGGATTCGGCAGGGCGCTCAGCGCCGTGGGGCTTGATTTCGTGTTCACGATTCAGGGGGTGGTGGTCGCGCAGTTTTTCACCGCCCTGCCGTATTCCATACGGATCATGAAATCCACGTTCGACTACATCAACCCGCGCATGGAGTTCGTTTCCCGCAGCCTGGGCTACGGCCCCGCCGAAACCTTCCTGAAGGTCTCCCTGCCCCTGGCCAGAAGCGGCATCCTCGCGGCCACGGTCATCGCCTTCGCCAGGTGCATCGGCACCTTCGGCACGGTCCTCATCCTGGCCGGAGGCTCGCACATGAAGACCGAGACCCTGCCCATCGCCCTGTACCTCAACATCTCCTACGGCAACATGGGCATGGCCCTCACCAGCGGCATCACCCTGGTGCTGGTGTCCTTTGTGGCGATATTCATCTTCGAGAAAACGGAAGTGCAGCTATGAGCTTTCTCTCGGTGTGCGACCTGTCCATCAGCCTCGGTGATTTCTGTCTGGATTCGGTCTCCCTGGATATCGGGCGCGGGGACTACGTGACGGTCATGGGCCCCACGGGTGCCGGGAAGTCCATCCTGCTGGAGTGCATCATCGGGTTCTACAGGCCCGATGCGGGACGCGTTGTCCTGGATGGTCGCGACATCACCGACGACCCTCCGGAAACGCGTCATTTCGGCATCGTCTATCAGGACTACGCCCTGCTGCCACACTTGAGCGTGTTCCAGAATATCGAATACGGCCTGAAAAAGGTGGACAGGGACAGGACGCGGCGGGGCGAAAAGATCCGGGACATCGCGGCGGCTTTGCATATCGGCCACCTCCTCGAAAGAAGGCCTGGGACCCTCTCCGGCGGGGAGCAGCAGCGTACGGCGCTGGCGCGGTCCCTGGTGGTGGAACCCCGGCTGATGCTCATGGACGAGCCCCTCTCCGCCCTGGACCCGAAAACCCGCTACAACCTTCGCGAGCTGCTGCGAAAGGTGCTCAAGGACAGGGGCATCACCGTGCTGCACGTCACCCACGACCTGGACGACGTCTGGAAACTTGCGGACAAGGTCGCGGTCATCCGCCGGGGGCGGGTCGTCCAGTACGACACGCTGCGCAGGGTGTTCAACCGACCGTGCAACGACTTCATCGCGGAGTTCGTCGGCGCGGACAGGTATCGGGGCACCCTGATTTCCAATAACGGTGACGGGCTGTCCGTCGATATCGGCGGCGTCCGCCTCAGGACCAGCGACGCGCCGGGCGCCAACGGCTGTCACGATGCCGTGGTGGCCATCAGGCCCGAGAACGTCCTGATATCGAGGGAGGCGCCGGCGCGCAGCGAGAATCACAATATCTTCGCGGCGCAGCTCGAGGAAGTGCAGCATCACGGACTGTTCTCGCTGTGCGTGTGGGAGGCCGGGGGAACCAGGATGCGCAGCATGCAGGCCAGCAGCACCATCTGCGAGATGGGCCTCGAACCGAGGCAGACCTGCTACCTTTCCATCGCAAGCGCCAACGTGAAGTTCGCCGGGAACGGAAGTGGGGTGTCCGAGGACGGCTGATACGCCATCCGGCAAGGGGGCTGTCGCAAGAGCCGGCTTCCGGAAAATTCATCCTGTTTTTTCAGAGCAGGTACTCTGTCATTCGGCCCGGCGATTTTTTCGGCAAATCAAAGGAAATGGCAGGGATAAGGGAGTCGACAAAAACAAAAGGGTTTGGACATGACGTTCCAAATCCTTTTTGTATTTTGAAGGAATTCGGAAGCGTTTGTTGACGGTATTTTTTACCTATATGTTATTATATGATTTTTTGAAATAAGGTCCGCCAGTGCCTCCCCCCGGTTGCCGATAGCGAAATCATCTTAATCTTTCATTCCAGCCGTTCGTCTTGTGGGCTTGGCCGGGTGGGTGCCCAATCCGTCATTGTTCCGATTCTATCCTTGAATCGAGTGAATTCCAAACTGGACATCCAGGGCAAGCTCAAAGTACTCAACGCTGCACAATGAATGATATTGGTTTGTTACAAACGAGAGCGCATTATGGCTAACAATTTCAGGGTGAGACCGCTGCTCGTCGTATCGGCATTTCTTATCCTCTCCGACCTGTTGTTCATCATACTTAACTACTATTCCACTCTCGACGCCATCAAATCGGACACGAAACGATGGGGAACGGAAGTGCAACATGTGTTCTCCCTAGCACTGGATGCGAAGGCGACGGGGATGCAGCAACTTGCATTTTTTGTCGCGAACTTGCCGAGGGTTCAGGAGCTTTTTTACCAGGCAAAGACGGTTCACGAGCAATTCCCGCTTGAAGCAGATAACGCGGATCTCTCATATCTTCGTTTACAGCTTTTTGAGTACGTCAAGCCGAGTTGGGAATTGCTTTCAGCGCAGTATGACGTCCGGCAACTACATTTTCATTTTGGACCTGGATCTACCTCTTTTCTCAGGGTGCATCGTCCGGAAA
>CAZQYA010000060.1:0-16928 GCA_964597325.1 uncultured Desulfovibrionaceae bacterium | reverse complement strand
CGGCGTCGCGCATGCGCTGGATGATGACCTGCTTGGCACTCTGGGCCGCGATGCGGCCGAGATCCTCGACCTGCATGCGGAAGCCGATGGCGTCCTCGAGTTCGACGTTGGGGTCGTGCTTGAGGGCATCGGCCATGAGAATCTCCATGTCGGGGTCCTCGATTTCGTCGACAACGATCTTGAACTGATAGACTTCGATTTCGCCGGTCTCTTCGTTGAAGGTAACCTCGATATCCATTTTGTCGCCATACTTCTTGGTCACGGAGGCCCGAATGGCTTCTTCCAGGGTGTCGACCAGCATTTCGCGGTCGATGCCCTTGTCCTTGCTGATCTGATCGATGGCTTTTTTGAGTTCCAAATTCATGAACGTCCTCCGTTCTCCGTGCGGAAAAACCGCCGTGTTCCGAAAATTAGCGTTTTCCGGGCTTGGCCTGGTCCGGGTGTTCGTAGACGAGATTGGCCTTGCCGACATTTTCCCAGTCCAGTTCGAACGAGCCACCGTCGTCGGACAGTGTGAACCGGGGTGGCGTGACGGCAACCAGACTGCCCTTGAAATTTTTTCTGCCTTCGAGTGGCGTATGCAGGCGGACGCGGATCGTCTGGCCGATATAGGCGCCCATCTGTTCCAGGGAGAAGAATGGGCGCTCCAGCCCGGGCGAGGAGACTTCCAGGGTGTACGCCCCGGGGATGACATCCTCGACATCCAGGGTCAGACTCAGGTGGCGACTTATGGCCGTACATTCATCAATACCCACTCCCCCGGCAGAGTCCAGGTAGAGGCGCACGATATTGTGACGGCCCCCGGCTCCGAAGAGCAGCTCTATGCCCCAGACGTCGATGTCCTTGGCCTGGCACAGCGGGGTTACCATTTCCAGAATTTTTGCGTGTATTTCGTTTTTGTCCATTGCTGTCCGCCTGAAAAAAAAAGGTGGACCACGAAAAGGCCCACCCCCATCAGCTACCGAATATCAGTACAACCGTATCTAGGAGTGGAGCGGGTGACGAGAATCGAACTCGCAACACCAAGCTTGGGAAGCTTGTACTCTGCCAATTGAGCTACACCCGCTCTGCAACCGTTTTCCTTGCATGACCTCGGGGATAGCCGTCAAGTCTTTTTTTCTGAAAGGCCGTGTCTCGCGTGCCGTGTGTTCGAGGTATGGCCTGGTATTTGCTCGAAGCCCCGTACTGAGGAGGACATTTCATGCAAGAAAGCAGCTACAGCGCCGTATTCGGTGCCCTGACCCAGCAGCACAGGCTGGACACCATCGCCAATAATTTGGCGAACGTGAACACCGCGGGTTTCAAGGCGGACAAGCTGTCCTTCCGCGACACCTTCCGCCGCTACGCCCATGATCTGCTGGACCCCAACACCACCCTGCGCGAGAAGGTGCCGTGGCCCCAGGGCAACGTTCTGGCACAGCCGAGGGTTGGCGAGAAGGTCATCGATCTTTCGCAGGGCGCCATGCGCAGTACGGGAAACCCCCTGGATCTTGCCATCGCCGGGGACGGATTTTTCCGGGTGCAGACTCCGGATGGGGAATTTTTGACCCGCCAGGGCGTCTATCATCGTTCGGCGGAAGGGTTCGTCGTGGACGGCCACGGCAATCAGCTCCTGGGAGAGGGCGGGCCCCTGCAACTTCCCGAGGGCACGGATCTGCTGATCGACGCTCAGGGTCAGGTCTCCGTGGACGGCGAGGTCATTGATCTTCTCAGCGTGGTGCGGGTCGACGACCCGCGGGATCTGGAAAAGGTCGGTCACTCCATGCTTCGCGTCAGGCCTGAATCCGGGGCCCAGCCTGTCCCGGCGGAGGACGCCACCGTGGAGCAGGGGTTCCTGGAGGGGGCCAACGTCGAGGTGGTCTCGGAGATGGTCAACATGATCGAGACCCTGCGGGCGTTCGAAGCCTATCAGAAAATGATCAGCGGATCCTTTGAGCAGGACAAGAAGGCCATCGCAGAGGTCGGTGCGCCGAGATAATCATATGGTTGAAGTCTGCGTCGCCCGCGTATGGGCGCCGCGGTCGCGGCCGGTTCCGGCTGCAAGGAGTCAAGCATGATACGAGCCTTATGGACCAGCGCTTCGGGCATGATCGCCCAGCAGCTCAACATCGACGTGACGTCCAACAACCTGGCCAACGTCAATACCACGGGCTTCAAGAAGAACAGGGCCGAGTTCGAGGATCTCATGTACCAGAACATGAAGATCGCCGGCACGCCCAACCAGGAAGGCAACCGCCTGCCCGTGGGCATGCAGGTGGGCATGGGCGTGCGTCCGGTCTCCGTGCACAAGATGTTTTCCCAGGGCGATTTCCAGAATACGGGCAATCAACTCGATCTGGTCATCGAAGGGGACGGTTTTTTCCGCGTCGACCGCAACGGCGAGGAGCATTACACCAGGAACGGGGCCTTCAAGCTCGACAGCGACGGACGGATCGTGACCGACAACGGCCATCCCCTGCAGCCCGAGTTCATCGTGCCGTCCGATACCCAGAATATCGTGGTCACCGAGGACGGTCAGCTGACCTGCGTGGACAAGTCCGGGGCGGAGATCGCGGCCACTGATATTCCCATCTACACGTTCATCAATCCCGCAGGACTCAAGGCCACGGGGCGCAACCTGTATGTCCAGACCGACGGCTCGGGCGAGGCCGTGGAGAGTGTTCCCGGCCAGAACAACGCCGGCACCCTGGCCCAGGGCTTTCTGGAGATGTCCAACGTGGAGATCGTGGAGGAGATGGTCAACATGATCGTGGGCCAGCGCGCCTACGAGGCCAACTCCAAGTCCATCACCACGGCCGATACGCTTCTGCAGATCGCCAACCAGCTCAAGAGGTAGTCATGCGATTCTTCCTGGTCCTGATGGCGATTCTTGCCCTGCCGGGCATCGCGTCCGCCCGGGGCGGGCTGGTCGTGGCCGAGGCCGTCTGCGTGGACGGTCCGGTCATCACCCTGAAGGATCTGGCCCGCGCCGACGGGCCGCAGGCCGAGGCCGTGCTGGCCGGTGCCGGGGACAGGCCCCTCATGGCCGCCCCCAGGTTCGAGGGCGCCAGGGTCAATCTGAACGGGCCCCGGCTCCGGGATCTCATTTTTAAGCTCCTGGGGCCGAATTTGCCGTCCGTGTCGGTGCCGGACAGGGTGCAGGTCCAGCGCGGCGGCCAGGTCATCGGCGCGGCGGGCCTCTATCCGGCCATCGACAAAATTTTGACGAAAAGCCTGGCGCACCTTGGGGGCGAGGTCCAGGTGCGCGATCACCGCATCGCGGACTATCTTTTTCTGGAGGAAAAGACCCCCGTGCGCATGCGGGTCGCGCCCGTGGGCACCCCTGCCCCGGGGCGCATCAGCCTGCGCCTGGAGGCCCTGGCCGAAGACGGGCGCGTGGTGCAGAGCTTCACGGGCACGGTGTTCGCCGATGTCTGGAAGACCGTGCCCTGCGCGGCCCGGGTGCTGAATCGCGGGGATGTGCTGGATGCCGGACTGGTCGGTTTCGTGCGGAAGAACATGGCCTACATGTCGCGTCCTCCCTGGGACGGACGGGGGCTTCCCCTGCGCATGACCAGTCCCGTGGGCGAAGGCCAGGTCATTTCGGCCGAATCCGTGGAGCCCATACCCGTGGTTTCCAGGGGGCAGAAGCTGACCCTGGTCTACGAGGGAGATTACCTGAAACTGAGCGTGCCGGTGGAGAGCCTCGAAGACGGGGGCATCGGCAGCACCATCCGGGTCCGGAACGTGCAGAGCCGCCGCGTGGTGGTCGCACGGATCGTTGATGCGGAGACAGCATTGGTGCCGTAGTCCGGGAGGGACAATGCAGAAGATTTCATATTCATATTTCATGGTCATGCTGGTCGTCGTTGTGGCGGCCATGTCCGGGTGCCGGGCCACGAGCAGGCCGCCCATGCCCTCGGCCGTGGTCACGCCGCCGCCCCAGGAGCGGGAGGCCCCGGTTCGGAACCCCGGCTCCCTGTACGACCCCGACGGGGCGACCATGCTCTTTGCCGACGCCCGCGCCCGCAGGGTGGGGGACATCGTGCTCATCAAGGTCATGGAATCGACCCTGGCCGAGAACAAGGCCACGACCACGGCGGACAAGGAAAGCTCCATGGACCTCCAGGCCAGCGCCTACCTGGGCAAGGACAAGCTGCCCCTGATTCCGGGGGCCACGGTCGGCGCCGATTCCCTGGTCAAGGCCGGCTCCCTGAGCGAGTTCGAGGGTGACGGCGAGACCACGCGCGAGAGCACCATCAGCACCACCGTGGCGGCCCGGGTCACCCGGGTCATGGGCGGGGGGCTCATGGAGGTCCTCGGCGCCCGCGAGACGAGGGTCAACGGCGAGACGCAGATCGTGCTGGTCCAGGGCCTGATCCGGGACCGCGACATCGACGCCGACAACACCATTTCCTCCATGAACATGGCCGATGCCCGCATCGAACTCTACGGCGAGGGCATCCTGGCCGAAAAACAACGCCCCGGGTGGCTTGCGAGGTTGCTTGACAATGTATGGCCCTTCTAGACCAAGCGCCGTCGTGATCCGGCTGCTGATCACGGCCCTGGCCCTCATGGCCCTGGCCGCCCCCGCCTCCGGCGCCCGCCTCAAGGACATCGCGACCTTCAGCGGCGTGCGCACCAACGATCTGGTGGGCTACGGGCTGGTGGTCGGCCTGCCCGGCACCGGGGACAAGAGCAGTTCGACCTTCACGATGCAGTCCATGGCCAACATGCTCGAGAGCATGGGGGTCAAGGTGGACCGCGACGCCCTGAAACCCAAAAACGTGGCGGCCGTCATGGTCACGGTCAAGATGCCCGCCTCGGCCCGGCCCGGCTCGCGCGTCGACGCCACGGTCTCCTCCGTGGGCGATGCCTCGTCGCTGCTTGGCGGCGTGCTCCTGCTGACCCCCCTCAAGGGCGTGGACGGCAGCGTCTATGCCCTGTGCCAGGGCCCCCTGGCCGTTGGCGGCTTTTCGGCGGGCGGAGATGCGGCTTCGGCCTCCAAGAACATCTCGACCGTGGGCCGCATCCCCGGCGGAGCGGTCATCGAGCGCAGCGTGCCTTTCGCCTTCAATGACCAGCAGGAAGTGTCCATCCAGCTCGGCGTGGAGGATTTCTCCACGGCCAAGCAGGTCACCGACTCCCTGAACCGCTCCCTGGGCGGGGAATTCGCTTCAGCCCGGGACGCTTCCACCGTCATGTTGCAAGTGCCGCCCCGCTTCCGGGGTGACATCGTGACCCTCATGGCCTCCCTGGAAAATCTGGAGGTCCGTCCCGACAGCCGTGCCAAGGTTGTGGTCGACGAGAAGACGGGCACCGTGGTCCTTGGGGCCAACGTCACCCTCTCGCGGGTGGCCGTGTCCCACGGCAACCTGAACGTGGTCGTGGCCGAACAGCCCCAGGTTTCCCAGCCTGGAGCCTTCAGCCCGGGTCGCACCGTGGTCACGCCATCGACCCAGCTGGGAGTGCGCGAGGAGCAGCGACGGCTCATCCTCATGGACGGGGCGTCCATTCAGGAACTGGTGGACGGGCTCAACGCCATCGGAGCCACGCCGCGTGATCTCATATCCATCCTCAGAACCATGAAGTCGGCTGGGTCCCTGCACGCCGATCTCGAGGTTCTCTAGCACCGGAGGCGCCATGAGCGATATCCTGAACACTGCGGCGCTGCCCCCGACGGACAGCGATCAGAGCCTGCAGAACCGCCTGCGCGAATTGCGCTCAGGCCTGGAACAGCGTCCGGACCAGGACAAGGCCAAGCTCAGAAAGGCCTGTCAGGACTTCGAGGCCGTGTTCATCGGGCAGATCTGGAAACAGATGCGTTCCTCCGTGCCCAGCGAAGGGATGCTCCATTCCAAGGAGGAGCAGAGCTACCTGTCCATGTTCGACCAGGAAATGTCCATCAAGATGGCTCGCAGCGGGGGCATCGGCCTTTCGGACCTGCTCTATGACAACCTTTCCCAGCGTCTTCTCAACGCCAGCAAGGATACGGAAGCCGCCGGCCCCCTCAATCCCCTGAACCGGGAAGGGGACGTTCGTCCCGGGGAACGCATGTCTGCCGCCACGGCGGGCAGTCTGGCGGCTCTCGCGGCCCAGCGCGAGGCCGAAAAGCTGGCGCTGAGCATCGAGCGTGCCCATAATCCCGGGGCGACTGCTGAGGCACCTGGCCCGGACGACGCGGAGCGCGAACTCCAGGAGGCCCTGCGCCTGGTGCGCATGGACGTCGAGGAGGAGGGCTGACCCCTTCCCCGCGGAAATTCTTGCCGGGGGAGCGTGGGGCGGGATCGCCCGGCGCGGCCGTATGCCCCTTGAAGACATGCAGGCAGGCGGCATGAAGGACTGGTCGGAAACTTGCAACACCTGGGACAGGGGAATGTCACCCTGCAGGTATTTCCTGCCCGGGAGACAAAAGAACACCCTTCATCAAGGACGGCACCATGCGACAGATCACACTCGGAAGTCTTGTTCGACAGGCCAAGGGAACGGAGCTTCTCTGCACGCTTCTGCGTGAGGAGCATGCCCTGCTGCGCCAGGGGCAGCCGGACACGGTCGCGGGACTGGAGATATCCATACAGGACCTTATCCGCCAGCTGGTGCGGGAACGCGAGTTTCTGGCCGAGCGCCTGCAGTTGGCGGGATTCGAAAAACTCGCCGTCTTTCTCGACGGCCTGGGCGAGGCTGAGCGAAAGGTTTTCGAGACGTGGCGTGCCCGCGTCATTACCGGCGAGCAGGAGAGCGCCCGTCAGGCTACCATCAACGCTGACCTGGCCATGGCCCTCTGGAAGCAGAGCGGCTCCCTGCTGACGCATTTCCAGAACCGGGTGGCGCCCAGGGAACGGACCACCTACACTGCCAAGGGCAGGTGGCAGGACCGTACGGCCACGGCAACCCTGGTGCGCGGGAGGCTCTAGATGCCCGGCATAGGTGCCATGCTCGAGATAGGGAAGAGGTCCCTGTTCGCCAATCAGGCGGCTATCGAGGTCATTGGCAACAATATTTCCAACGCCAACACCGAGGGCTACAGCCGCCAGGCCGTTCGTCTGGAGGACGGCGATTACATCAGCTACGTCCCGGGGCAACTCGGAACGGGTGTGGATGCCGTCGAGGTCGTTCGCTATTTCGACGAGTTCATTGAGACCCAGTACCTAGACAAGAGCGCTGAGAAGCAGCGTTGGGAAAAACTTTACGAGAACCTGCAGAACGTCGAAATGGTCCTCAACGAGTCCAATTCAAGCGGCATCAACGACGCCCTTGCTGCTTTTTGGGCCGACTGGCAGACCCTGGCCGCCAATCCGGAAGACACCAGCGCTCGGGCGGCGCTGCTCGGCCACGCCACGAATCTGGAGCAGGCCATACAGGCCGTCCAGGAGGACCTTCAGTCCCTGCAGGACGGGGCCGACGATGTCATCACCGCCGAGGTGGCCGAGGTCAACACGATTCTGTCGAGCATCGCCAATCTCAACGGACAGATCACCGTGGTGGAGGAAACCGGGAAAAACAATGCCAACGGGCTGCGCGACGAGCGCGCGGGGCTCATCCGGCAGCTGGCCGAGAAGGTCGACATCAACGTCATCGACAATGGTCTGGGCAATCTGACCATCACCACCACGGCAGGCCACACCCTGGTGGACGGCACCAACCACTTTCGTCTGGCCTTTGAGGCCCCTCAGGTCGTGGCGGACATTACCGGTGATTTCAGCGGCAAGCTGCTTTTCGAAGGGGAGAGCAGCTACGAATATCTCGTGCAGGTGGTCACTGGCGGGGATCTGGGCACGGCTGAGTTTCGTGTGTCCGTGGATGGCGGCGCGACCTGGGTCAAGGACGAGGCTGGAAACGACACCTTTACCGCCGACGAGTACTCCGGCCGCGTGTTGCTGCCCGACGGGAACCTGAGCGTGTATTTCGAGACCGGCAGTGGATCCAATGTGCTCACGGCCGGGGACACCTTCCAGGTTCTGCCCAAAAAATCCCTGTTCTGGTACGAGACGTCCGTTTCCAAGGTCAACGTCACGCCGCAGATCCTGGCCAACGGGCAGGACAACGAACGGCGCCTGACCGGAGGCGGCCTGACGGGTCTTTTCCAGTTTCGGGATTCGGCCATAGGCGGCTACCTGGAAAAGCTGGACGCCTTTGCCGAGAGCCTTGCCTGGGAGGTCAACCGCATCCATTCCCAGGGTGCAAGTCTTATGCGTTTCGAGGAGGCGACAGGAACGTTTCAGGTCATTAATTCCGGGGCTTCTCTGGGCACTGGGGCGGGTCTGATTTTCGGAGACAAGCTGGCGGAAGGCAACCTGGTCATAAACGTCTACGATTCGTCCACGGGCAAGGTCATGCAGACGCACTCCCTCGATTTCGACGGGACCACTTCCGGAGTGCAGAATTTCGATCCGGCGACGCACTCTCTGGAAGATGTGCAGGCCGCTGTGGATCGCTCTTTCGGCGGGGCCGTGACGGCCGAGATTATCGACGGCAGACTGCAGCTCACTGCCGCTGACGGATATGAGTTCGCCTTTGGTTCGGACTCCACAGGCCTGCTCGCGGCCTTGGGCATCAATACATTTTTCGAGGGTTCCGCCGCCAGGAGTCTGGCCGTGAATTCCACCGTTCGTGGCAACGTGTCCTACATCAACACCGGTCACGTAAACGGCGCCGGGGAGATGAACGAGGGCGACAACACCACGGCCGCAGCCATAGCAGCCCTGCAGTCCAAGGCCGTGGCCACGCGCACCCTTTCCGAGGGTACGACGCGTCAGGCCCTGGGCGACTATTATTCCACCATCGTGGCCAAGGCCGGTTCCGACACCCAGAGCGCCAAATTCAATTTCGAATACCAGGAGGCCCTGGCCAACGATCTCAGATCCCGACAGGAGTCCGTTTCGGGCGTGAACCTGGACGAGGAGATGACCAACCTGATCAAGTTTCAGCACGCCTACACGGCGGCGGCCAAACTGATCACAACGGCGGAATCCATGCTGCAGGTTCTGCTGGGCATCAAACAGTAGGAGGCCCGGCCATGCGTGTATCCCTTCGCAATCAGTACAGCAATTTTCTTTACAACATGCAGGGCACCCAGTCGCGTCTGATGGAGCTCAATCAGCATGCATCCAGCCAGAAGCGCATCAACAAGCCGTCCGACGATCCCGTGGGCACGGCTCGGGTGCTGGACTACCGCAGCTCCCTGGCGGCCATCGATCAGTACCGCGCCAACATCGACACGGCCAAAGGCTGGCTGAACCTGGCCGACGAGACCATGCTGCAGGCCAGCGCCATCCTGACCAAGCTCAAGGGCCTGGCCGAGCAGGGCGCCACGGGCACCATGACCGGTTCCGACCGCGAGGCCACGGCCTTTGAGGTCCGCCAGCTCTTCGACCAGCTCATCAACCTGGCCAACACCCGGTACGAGGGCAAGTCCATTTTCGGCGGGCACAAGTTCGAGCAGAGCGCCTTCGAGGAAAGCCTCATGGTTTATGACGAGGATGGCAGGACCCTGGGGCTGGCCGAGGGCGCCAGCGACCGAAGCGTCATCGTCCAGTTTGTGGGGGCTGAGGGCGCAACGGCCGCCGTGGGCGCCGCGCCCATCAATTGCCGCTATTCAAGCGACGGCGGGGCCACCTGGGAAGACGCCGTCGTGGACACCGACGGCGTGCTGGACATGGGCGGGGTGACCGTGCGTCTGGCCGACGGAGAAACCTTTGACCTCTCGCCGGCGTCCAACACCAAGACCAGCCAGGGATCCTGGCTGACCATCGCGCCCGCGGCCGTGTACAAGGGCGATCACGAGTCCCAGTCGGCCGTTCACTTCACGGGCGGCGGCGCTGCCGTGACGGCCCTGCCCCTGGGCGGCTTCGAGCAGGACGTGCAGGTGCGCATGACCACGGCCGGGGTGGTCCCCGGGACCTCGCCGGCGACCTTTACGGCCGAGTATTCCCTGGATGGCACGACCTGGACCGAGGTGACCGTGGACAACTCCACGACCACGCCGGTCATACCTACCCCCTATGGCGGGGTGCAGGTTTCGGCTGCCACGGGCAACCTCGACGGCCTGGCCTTCACGGTCCACGCCGGGTCCACGGGGGTGATGCAGATGGGGGCCGAGGTCAACGCCGAGGGCCGGGGGCTCTTCGATGGGGACGTCATGGTCCGGGTGGACGAGGCTGCGGTCATCGGCTCCGGGACGGCATTCACCTATTCCTACAGCACCGACGGGGGCGTGAACTGGTCCGAAGGACACACCACGCCCAACCCCGCAGGCGGCCCGGCGGAGTTGCTCGTGCCCGGCGGCAAGCTCATGCTTTCCGAGCGGGTTGGAACGACCGCCCTGGTGGAGGGCGCCCAGTTCGTCATCCACCCGCAGACGGCCGCTCACGAGATCGAGATATCGGCAGGGGAATATCTGCAGCTCAATAATTTCGGCTCGGAGATCTTTGGCGGCTTCTATGAATACGGCACCCAGCCGGCGTTCGGCGAGACTGCGGGCGAGGACAATATTTTTGTGGCCGTGGGCCGCCTGGTGGCGGCGCTGGAAGGCAACGACCAGCAGGGATGTGCCAAGGCCCTGGAGAGCCTGAAATCGTCCCAGGAACATTTCACCACGCAATTGGCCTCGGTGGGCGCCAGGGAAAACCGGCTCGACGTGGCCGACACGGTGCTCTCGGGGCTCAAACTGAATGAAACCGAGCGCATGAGCAACATCGAGGACGCCGACCTGGCTACGCTCCTGACGGAACTGGCCAACCAGCAGCTATCCTATGAGACGGTGCTCAAGTCGTCATCCATGATCATGAAGATGAGTCTGGTCAATTACCTGTAGGATGGATTTATGCTCATATTATCGCGTCGTCCCGGGGAAAGCGTCCACGTGGGCGACGACATCAAGATTACGGTTCTGAGCGTCAAGGGGCAGCAGATCAAGATCGGCCTCGACGTGCCCGAGACCATGCCCGTGTACCGGGAGGAAATCTATGTGAAGGTGCGGAGTCAGAACGCCTCGGCCCTCGATCTCGACAACCACGACCTCATGAAGGCGGCTGCATTATGGACAAGCACAGACAGACAATAAATTCCCGCATAGGCCCACTTTCGGTCTCCACCGACAAGGCGATCCGTTTTCCGCGCGGTCTCATCGGTTTCGAGTCCCTGAGGGAGTTCGCTCTGGTGGAATTCAAGCCGGGCTCGGCCTTTCATTTCCTGCAGAGCATGGAACTGCCGGGCATGGGCATGATGCTGGCCGACCCCTTTTCCTTCCTGCCCGGCTACGAGGTCCGGCTGGCCGCGGTGGAGGAGCGTATTCTCAAGGTCAGAAGCATCCGTGATCTGATCATTCTCGTCAGCGTCACCGTGCCCAAGGGCGACCCCGAGGGCAGCACCCTCAACCTCACGGGGCCCATCTGCGTCAATGTTCAGGCGCGCCTGGGGCTGCAATCCCCCCAGACGGATCTGGCCTTTCCGCCCAAGGTGCTCCTGCGCGACCTTGGGGGGGGCGAGAAAAGGCTGGCCAATTCATGAAAAAAGCCCGACCGGTGAACCGGTCGGGCTTTTCGCGCTTTTTTTGTCAGATATTATCCCCAGACGTCGAGTTCCTGGCGCACGAGGGCGGCCGCAATGTCCTTGCCCTCGGGTTTGTATTCGCCGGACTCGATCCTGGCCTTGAGTTCCGCGACCTTGTCGTCCCGCACCCCGTCCCCTTCCTGGGCCGCCTTGAGGGCGCCAGCCTTGAGTCGTCCCTCTTCGGAAATGGAGATGCGGTCGGCAGAGGATTCCTGGGCGGCCGCTTTCTGGGCCTCCTGGTGCTTCTGCTCCAGCTGTTCCAGACGATGCGTCTCGTATCCGTTGGTGTGCGTGATGTTGTTGATGGTCATGTTCAACTCCCGCCGGTATCCCGGCTGCGCCGACCCTGTCGGCAGTCTCGACGGTTGCCCGCCGCTATCCAGAAATATCAGAGCATCGTCTCATTAACCCGGTTCAGGGCGATTTCCCAGAGACGACGCATGAAAGCATCCTTTTGGCCGTTGGTCAATTCAGCGATGCCCTGGTCCGTCTTTTTCAATATCTGGAGCCCGCTGCCGTCCGAAGGGTAGCGGAAGACCATGTCCCCGCCGAATTCGTCCATGAGCTGCTGCTTGATATCGCGAACCACGGGGTTGGTGCTGTCCGAGCCGATGAGGTTGTCCACGATTTCCCTGGCAACTTTTTCCACGAGATGGCGGCGTTTGGCTTCCTTGGAAATGGTAACTGAATCCCCCTGGCCGGCACGGTCCATGTATTTCTTGAACCGAGCTATGCGCCGTCCGGTGTCCTGGTGCTGGTCGTAGGTTCGCACCACATTTTTGACGAGAAAGGGATTAACTGTCACAGACTATACCTCTTATTTCATTCTATCGGCAGCGCTCAGGGGAACTTTAGAAAAATTAACGTGAATCCGGAAGAAAAAATGGAGAAACAGCGTTCTTGCGGGCCGGCGAAGGGGGCAAGGATTTCTTGAATCCGTGTCTGCTTTTGCATACACTTGTTCAAATGGGCAAAATCATCACGAAAATCGTCATCGTCCACAGTCGGAAGAACTCCCTGGCTGCCAACATGGCTGTGCAGATTCGCGTATGGCTCGAAAACGAAGGGCGTTCCGCACGAATCATCGAAAATTCCCGGGAGCAGACCCTCCCGGCGTCGACCTGGATGGGTGCCGACATGATCCTGACGCTGGGTGGAGACGGCACGCTTCTGGCCGTGGCTCGCGACGTACAGGAGCTGGGCATACCCATCCTCGGTCTGAATCTGGGCACCGTGGGCTTCCTGACGGAGCTCTCGCCCACGGACTGGCGCGAGTCCCTGACATCAATCCTGCGCGGCGAATACGACATGTCGCAGCGGCTGGTCATCAGTTTTCACGCCATCCGCAGCGGCGAGGAGTTTTTCCGGGGGTACGCCATCAATGACCTGGTCATCAGCTGCGGAAGCCTGGCGCGCATGATCCGTCTGGACATGTGGTATGGCAGCGACCATCTCGGCACGGTGCGGGCCGACGGCATGATCGTCTCGACGCCCACGGGCTCCTCGGGCTATTCCATTTCGGCCGGCGGCCCCCTGATCTATCCGGAGCTCAATGTTTTCGCCCTGACGCCCATCTGTCCCTTCCTGCACGCCTTTCGGCCTATGGTTCTGCCTTTTGAGAACGATCTGCGCGTACTGGTCCGCGACGCAGATGCGGACGTCTACCTGACCCAGGATGGACAGACCGGCGTGGTCCTGGCACCGGGGGACAACGTCTTTGCCTCCCGGGCCGAAAAACCCCTGAACCTGGTCCGGCCCCTGCATTCCCACTACGCGCACAAACTCAAATCCAAAGGATTCGTGAGGGAGAGCTGATGTCCAAGCTGCCCGATTTTTTTTCGGTCCGCGAACTCCGCTACGGTCGCGACCCGTATCTCGACGCATGGCTGCTGCATTTTATGACCGAGAACAACATCGAGCCCAACGTCAACCCGGTGGAGAACGCGCAGCAGGAGCAGTTGCGTTTCATGGTGGACGTGGATGACGACCAGGTCTTCGTGCCCTGTTCCGACGAGATGTTCGAGAATCTCCTGAACAGCCGCCTCTCGGACGTGTTGCGCAGGGAGTATCGCGAGAAGTGGCGCATGTTGGTCCATCTGGTGCGCATCAACATCAAGGACCGCTATACCCGGCGCAAGATTTTCGGCCTGTCCCGGCACAAGGTTCGTCAGGTCCTGCACGCGCCTTTTCTCATCCCGTCGCGTTTTCTGAAGCAGCTGCTGACTATCTTCATGGCCATGAGCGGGGTGCACGACCCGCAGCGCACCGAGAAGCGCCTGGCCAACAAGCGCGCCTGGGATTTCATGGCCCGTCCGGCCATGAACCGCTGCCTGTACGCCTGTCCCGAGTCCAATCTGGGCTGCACGTCCATCCAGAACCTTCGATGGGAGCTCGACCTTCTGGAACTTGCCAGGCTGTGCCGCCTTTCCCTGCGTCCCCGCATCTGGGAGAGCGGCTCGGCGACCTGCGAGGATCCGGGTTTCTTCGACGAGGTGTGCTCCCCGTGGCCGGAATTTTCCGAGGTGATGACGCGCATACTCGGGCCACAAAGCGAGCAGAAATCTCTGAAAATCCTTTTTCTGCCGTCCAGCAGCGGCGAGATTATCTTTGATCTGCGTTTTATCCAGGTGCTGCTGCGTCTGGGACACAAGGTCATTCTGGCCCTCAAGGAGGGGTTTTGCCTGGACAGCCCGGTGATCTGGGATGTGGAGCATGACAGCGCCCTTCAGGCGGCCCTGGGCGAGGCGCTGCTGGTGGAAAACAGCCGCATGAGCAAGAATGAGCTTTTGCGTGTGCAGCGGGAGAGTTCTCTTGTGGTCGTTTCCGACGGCACCCGGGAACGACTCAATCTCTGGCGGACCAGCGTGACCTTTGCCCGTTCCTGGAAGGAGGCGGACCTGGTCATTGCCAAGGGTTTCGCCAACCACCGTCGGCTCGTTGGCAATTCGCACCTTTTCACGCGTGACGTCCTGTGTCTCTACCGAGACGAGGACGGCACGGACCGGGTGCGCTTCAAGGAGAAGTCGCCGCGGGTGACCAAGATCACCGAGTCCCAGGTCGTGGCCCAGGCCGATTCCATCATCGGCCGGATGCGCAGCGCCCGGAGCATGGGCAGCCAGGTCATGTTCTACAGTGCCATCATCGGCAGCATCCCGGGCCAGGTGAAGGTGGCCCTGCGCGTGGTCAACACCTTTGTCTCCCACCTGCGGGCCAAGCACTCCAACCTGCTGATCATCAACCCCGCCGAGCATTTCGTCGAAGGCATGGACGGGGATGACCTCATGTACATGTGGGAGCGTGTGCAGCGTAGCGGATTTATCGACATCTGGCGGTTCCAGACCGTGGCCGACATCGAGACCAGCTTTGAACTGATGGGCGAACCCGTGCCGGCCGAATGGCACGGTAAGGACGCCACTTTTTCTACGGGGTGCACCAAGGAGATGCACATCGCCCTGGACATGCAGGGCAGGCACCCGGAGATGCAGATCATCGGTCCCGAGCCCAAGCGCTTTTTCCGGCGTATGGAGTATGGTGTAGGTAAGTATTTTGACGCGCGCATCCCGGATAAGGGGCGCGTGCGGTGAGGGCTGCGCTTTTCGTCGCACTGGGGGCCCTGGTCCTGCTGTGCGCATGTACCGCTCCTCTCGACCGTCCGGCCCTCATCGAAAGCCGGGTCGAATCCACCCTGTGGGACCGCGTGGCCGTCCGGGCGGCCGAGGATCCGGCGGGCATGGCCCGCGCCGTGGAGCGGTCCCTCGAGTATGTGCGTCCCCGTCCCGCCGGGGAATCGGCCTTTGGACCGGACGGGCCCGAAGCCACCTGGGGCGACCTGGCCGCGACCCTGGAACACCTGCTGGACGTGCTGCCGCGCCTCGGCGAGGATCCCGACCTGCTGGGCAGGGATTTCGTCTGGAGAGAGGTGCGCCCGGGACCTCTCATGACCGGGTACTACGAACCGGAACTGGAAGGGAGCCTGACGCCTGACTCCCGGTATCCCGTGCCCCTTTACGGGCGGCCGGGCGGCCTGAAGAGCGTCGACCTGGGGCGATTCCACCCGCGTTGGCAGGGCGAGACCCTGACCTATCGCGTGGAGAACGGCGAAGTCCTGCCGTTCTACACCCGCGAGGAGATTGACACGCACGGGGCCCTGAACGCCACGGAGACGCCCGTGGCCTGGACTGGGAGCCTTGTGGACGTCTTCTTCCTGCAGGTGCAGGGCTCCGGCCGGCTGCGTCTGCCCGACGGCTCCACCCGGCATGTCCTGTATGCGGGTAAGAATGGGCATGAGTACGTATCCTTGGGCAAGGTTCTGATCGAGGGCGGTCATCTCCCCAGAGAGGGCATGTCCATGCAACGTATCAGGCAGTATCTCGAAGCCCATCCCGACCTGCTGCACGAACTGCTCAACACCAACCCGAGCTACGTGTTCTTCCGGATCGCCGAAGACGGCCCCCTCGGCGCCATGGGGCGGACGTTGACGCCGATGGTCAGCGTGGCTACAGATTCAGCCTTTCTGCCGCTGGGTTCCGTGCTGGCCCTGGAAGCCGAACTGCCGCGGCCGGACAGCGCCCCTGTCCCGACCGCACTGCTCGGGCTGGCCCAGGACCGCGGCGGGGCCATCACGGGTTCGCGATTGGATCTCTTTTGCGGGGCTGGCGAGGACGCCGAGTTTCTGGCCGGGCACCTGAAGGTCCGCGGCCGTGTTTTTCTTTTGCTCAAAAGATAGCTGACTGTTGAAAAAACAAAATTTGCAGGCCATTCAAAAATGGTGAGATGCAAGGATGCGAGAAACGTCTGGACGCGCAGTGTGTTGCGTATGCATAAGCGGTCTGGTTTTTTTCGTTGACGCAGCAGATCGCCGATTTCCAACGACCTGATAGGACGCCCATCATGCAGTTCACGACACCCGAGGCCCTCAAGGCCCTTCTGCGCCAGGCCTGGACGGCCCAGCTCGACCGTGTGGCCCTGTGGCACCGGGAGGATCCGCCGGCGGACATCCCTGCCCGCCCCGGCGACGGGCTGGTGGAGCTTGTCCTGCGCCAGCACCTTAAAAATTTCCTGCTCTGGCACGTGGAGGACCGCGCCCGGCGCAAGGACGTGGACGATAGCGTCATCACCGCGTGCAAACGTGAGATCGACGGCCTCAACCAGCAGCGCAACGATCTTATGGAGCAGGTGGACGCCTGGCTGGTGCGGGCCGACCCAGTCGAGCGCAAGGTCGTCTTCGACGTGACGCCCCGATCGAAGCGCGGGTAGTCGCGCCGGCCGCCGCCCGTCGTCCGGCTTCTCGATAGCGCCGCCCGGCGGCATCCCGCCTCCCCGCAGAATCTCCGTGGCGGCGCAGATTCTCCACGCTGCCGCGGAGATTCCGTGCCGTGGCGGAGATTCTGCTGGAGGGG
>CAZQYA010000059.1:0-17095 GCA_964597325.1 uncultured Desulfovibrionaceae bacterium | reverse complement strand
GTGCGGAAGGTTGTTGGAGGAGCGGGGACGATCTGCTTGAGCAGGCACACGACGTTTTTTGTAGGTGTGGTTCGAGTTTGACTGATTGGGGCTAGGGGTGTGTAGCGTGTCGATTTTTTTCACGAAAGGGGTGCAGGGGGTGAGTCCCCTGCCCTCTGCCGGCAATATTGTTCTTGTCATGTCATAAAAAAACGCCCCGACCTGATTCGGGGCGTTTTTTTGTGACAATAGCTTAACTGAAAGGGGTGCAGGGGGTGCGCCCCCTGCCCGCCGGAGGCACTCTTAAACGAGGTGTTTTTGCCGAGGTCCAGGATTTCCTGTTGTTCGGGGGTTTCTTCCCGCAGTCCTGCGTTGATTTCGCGGATGATGGCGTATTCGGGCGGCTGTGGGCGCATGTTGTCCTTGATGAAGCCGTAGAAGGCGCTTTCGTTGTCCAGGGAGAAGATATCGAGGTTGCGTTTGATGATGGCGTCCAGAGTGGCGACGAAGGCCAGGTCGGACCGTGCTTCGCTCCAGTCCATCCAGTGCGCCGGCAGGATCTGGGTGGTGGGAGGGAGGTTTTTGATGACGTCCATGAGCGTGTGGAAGAGGTATTTGGACCAGGCTTCGGCCTGTCCGCCGAGGTCGGGGCGTCCGACGGATTCGATGAAGACGGTGTCGCCGGAGACGAGGTATTTGCCGTCGATGAGGTAGCAGGTGCTGCCGGGGGTGTGTCCGGGGGTGTGCAGGGCCTTGATTTCCGGTCCATCGCCAGCCAGGCGGAACGTTTCGCCGTTCTTGACCGGGGTGAAGGGGAAGGCTGCGCCGCCGAAGTCGGCCTCGTTGCCGAGCATTTCCACGCCGTGATCGCGGGCCAGGGCCGGGCCGCCGGAGATGTAGTCGGCCTGTTTGTGCGTTTCGAAGGATTTGACGATGCGCACGCCGTGGTCGGCGGCGAACTGCTGGTAGAATTCGACGTTTCGGGACGGGTCGAAAACGGCCATTTCTCCGCCGTAGACCACGCCGTAGCTGCAGGACGCCTTGCCTGGGCGTCGGAACTGGTAGAGTTCGTAGCCTTTGCCGTGGAGCAGGACCGGGGTCAGGAGGTTGCCCCAGGCCTTGATGCCGCCCAGGAGGTGTCCGAGGTCGTCGTATCCGTGCGCTTCGAGGATGTCGGCCACGAACTTGGAGGAGCCTTCCTTGGCGCAGATGGCCCGGATGGGTTTGCCGGTGGGCACTTTGGCCACGGATTCTTCTTCGTGTTCGATGAAGTCCATGTACGGGACGTTGATCATATCGATGGGCCGGGGGCCTTCGATCTTGAACCGGTCGAATTCCGTGGGGTTGCGGACATCCAGGAGCAGGAAGTCCGTGGTTCCGGTCACAAGTTCGAAAAGGTTTTCGGCGGTAAAACCGTGTACACTCATGATTGCACCTCGCGTGTTGTGAAAGGGGGGGGAGGCCTACGGCTTCTCTTTTTAAGACACGTCTCTTTTTTCGTAAAGGAGGCGGTATGGGAAACCTTTTTCTTTGTTTTCGTGGGAATTTCACGTTGCATGGCTGGCGGGCTATCGATAATGGGTTGCGTGCGCCCGGACGGGCCGGGGCGTTTGAGGTCCCGGAATACTGACGAGCGCGAGCATCGGAGCGTTGTAATGACAAAGCCAAAGAGGGTGACGCTGTTCATCCAGTGCATAATTGATTCCTGTTTTCCCGATGCGGCCTGGGCCATGGTCCGGGTCCTGGAGAAGCAGGGTGTGGAGCTTGTCCATCCCACGGAGCAGACCTGCTGCGGCCAGCCGGCCTTCAATGCTGGCTACAGGCAGGAGGCGCGGCGACTTGCCGGGCGATTTCTGGATATTTTTGAGGACGCCGAGGCCATCGTGTGTCCGTCGGGTTCGTGTGTGAACATGATCCGTCATCATTACGCGGAGCTGTTCGCCGGCGATCCGCGCCAGTTGGACCGGGTCGGGAAGGTGGCGGCGAAGACGTACGAGTTTACGGAATTCCTGGTGGACGTGCTCGGTGTGACCGATGTGGGCGCCACCTGGAACGGTCGGGTCACCTACCATGACTCCTGTCATCTCCTGCGCGGCCTGGGTGTCGCCGATCAGCCGCGGGCTTTGCTTGGCAAGGTGCGTGGTCTTGAGCTTGTGGAGATGTCCCGGTCGGACGAGTGTTGCGGTTTCGGCGGCACCTTTTCCGTGAAGTACCCGGAAATTTCCGAGGCATTGCTTGAGGCCAAGCTGGCCAACATCCAGACCACCGGGGCGGAGACCGTGACGGCCTGCGACATGGGGTGTCTGATGCACATGCAGGGCATGATCAAGCGTCGCGGACTGCCCATCGAAATTCGTCATATTGCCGAGATTCTGGACGGGGAGGGCAGATGAACGAGAACAATCCCTCCCGTTACAGGGAACTTGCCGCCAAGGCGGTCCAGGACGAGCGCCTGCATTATGCGCTGGGCAAGATGCGCGACAAGGTTGGACGCGTCGCCCGCACCCTGTACCGGCAGGTGGGCGCCGAGGACGAAGCCCGCAGTCGGGCCAAGGCGGTGCGTGCCAGGGTCGTGGACAATCTGGACCTGGTGCTGGCCGGGCTGGAGGAGAAGATCCGCGCCCGGGGCGGGCATGTGCATTTTGCTCAGACCGGTGCGGACGCGGTGGAGTACTGCCTGTCCGTGGCCAGGCGCCATGGCGTGAGCCGTGTGGTCAAGGGCAAGTCCATGGTCAGCGAGGAGATCGGTCTTAACGAGGCACTGGAAGCTGCCGGCATCGAGGCCGTGGAGACGGATCTGGGCGAGTACATTGTCCAGCTCAAGGGCGAGGCGCCGTCGCACATCATTGCCCCGGCCATCCACTACAGCCGCGAGCAGGTGGGCGAGCTTTTCGCCGAGAAGCTCGGTGGGGAGTACACGGATGACCCTCCGACGCTGACGGCCATGGCCCGCAAGGCCCTGCGCGAGAAGATGCTGACCGCCGAGATGGGCATTTCCGGCGGCAACACGGCCTGCGCGGAGACCGGGCATGTGGCCATCGTCTCCAACGAGGGCAACATCCGCATGTCCTCGACCATGCCCCGGGTGCATGTGGTGCTGCTGGGCATCGAGAAGGTCGCCGCGACCCTCGAGGATCACGACACGCTGCTTCGGATGCTGACCCGCGCCGCGGCCGGACAGAAGATTTCCACCTACATCAGTTACGTGGGCGGCCCGCGTCTGCCCGAGGAGCCCGACGGGCCCGACGAGTTCCACCTCGTGCTCGTGGACAACGGCCGCAGCCGCATTCTGGCCGACCCGGATTTCCGGGAGGTGCTGCACTGCATCCGCTGCGGGACATGCCTCAACGTCTGCCCTGTCTATCTGCGCATCGGCGGCCATACCTACGGGTCGCCCTACTGCGGGCCTATCGGCGCGGTCTTCACGCCGCTGACCCGGGGCATCAACGAATGCAGCCATCTGTGTCAGGGTGAAACCCTGTGCGGGGCCTGCAAGCAGGTCTGCCCCGTGGACAACGACCTGCCGCGCATGCTTTCCCTGCTGCGTTCCAAGCTGGCCGACGGCGACGAACGCTGGGATGTGCGTCCCCAGAGTCGCGCCATGAAGGCCGGGTTTGTGGTCTGGTCGCGGGTCATGGGCAGTCGGACGGTCCTGAACGCGCTGCTGGTTCTTGGGCGGTTGGCGCAGCGGCTGGCGTCCAGGCCTTCGGGCTGGATTCGCAGGCTGCCCGGTCCTCTGTCCGGGTGGACCAGGGGCAGGGATTTTCCGCCGCTGGCGCGGGAAAGCTTCACGGAGCGCTGGTCCAGGACCAGAGGGGGGAAGACGTCATGAATACGGTCATGGAGAATATCCGCAAGGCCCTGGGCGTGGCTGGCCGGGAGGGCGAGGCGGCCCGCGCCGGTCGTGTCTTCGCCAAGAGCGCCGGTTGGGACGAGCCTGTGGCCCCGGTCGAGGCCGGGGAGATTCCCGGGCTGGTCGCGCAGATCCGGGAAGAGGCGGCGCATCTGAACCTGCAGGTGCATGAGTGTTCTTCTTTGGAGACGTGCGGGGAGGAGTTGGCGGCCCTGGCGGCCGGGAGCTGCCCCGAGTGGGGCACCCAGCGCAGCATCATGTGCTGGGACGATCCGATCCTGCGGGAACTCGGGCTTGAGGCTAGGCTCGCTGCGGAGATCGGCCTGCGCTATGTCCCGCAGCAGGACAGTTTTAACGAGGTCGAGCGGACGGAATTCCGGGAGCAGGTGGTCGAGTCCTACATGGGCGTGACCACGGCGGATCATCTCATCGCGGACACGGCGACGCTGGTCGTGCTGGGCGGGAAGGGCCGCGGGCGGTCCGTGTCCCTGGTGCCGTCCATTCACGTGGCCGTGGTGCCTGTGGGCCGCATGGTGCGTTCCTTTCGGGAGGTCATGCGACTTTTCGACGCGCGTCGGGAGGCCTTGCCTTCGAACATGACGTTCATCACCGGGCCGAGCAAGACCGCCGACATCGAAGCCACCCTGGTCCACGGCGCCCACGGCCCCCGCGAGATGCACCTTTTTCTCGTGCCCTGACTTCAAGCCGCCCGCCTGTCTGGCGGGCGGCATTCATTCGTGTTCCACGAAGATCAGGCCGTCGGTGTCGAATCCCCGTGCTGCGGCCCGCGATACCAGCTCGTTTCTCAAGGTTTCGTCCATGGCCGGCTGCCGGGCCAGGATCCACAGGTAGGATGTGTCCGGACCGCTGACCACGGCGTATGCATAGTTTTCGTGATCCAGTTCAAAGATCACGTAGGAACCGTAGAACGGGCCGAAAAAGGAGACCTTGAGAAAGCCTGTCTGCGGATCCTGGACGAAGAGCGCCTTGCCTTCGGCCTGTTTCCATGTGCCTTCCTTTTCCGAATACCCCCGGTTGATCACCCGCACCCCTCCGTCCTCGCGCAGACTGTACTGCGCGGTTACACGGCTCAGGCCGCGTTCGAAGGAATGGTCGAGCCTGGCGATTTCGTACCAGGTGCCGAGGTAGCGCTCCAGATCGAAGCCCCTCACGGGCTGTACGTTTTCCGGAACGGTGACGCATCCTGACAGCAGCAGGGCGAGGAGTAGGGCGAGTTTCTTCATGACGGCCTCCGGGATTCGGTGAGTGGTTCTCTGTTCATGCTGTTTATCTCTGGTGAGATAAAGTCAATCCCGCCTCATGAATAAGATTTTCTCGTTATACCTCTTGGAATAGATATACGCGTTTTTCCTCAGTTGGTTATTACCCGGCGGGGTTGGGTTCTTTACGAATGATACGGTTTGCATGTAGATGCTTGCATTGGCTCCCCCTCCCGGGCGGATTGCGCAACCTCAAAGACCGGATCGTCATGTTCAAGAAAATTCTTCTCGCCATCCTTCTCGTGGCAGTCGTGGCCGGCGTCCTTGCCGGGATCAAGGCCATGCAGATCAAGGCCATGATCGCCCAGGACGAATCCTTCACCATGCCGCCGGCGGTGGTTTCCACGGTCAATGCCACGTCTTCCTCGTGGGAGACGGTCATCAGCGCCGTGGGCTCCGTCGCCGCCGTCCAGGGCGTGACCCTGACCGCAGAGATGCCGGGCAAGGTCGTACGTATCGACTTTGACTCGGGGGACCGCGTCGAGGCCGGCGATGTCCTGGTGCAGCTCGATGTTGCCGAGGAGAAGGCCCGTCTGAGGGCCCTGGAAGCTTCCGAGCATCTGGCCCGCCTGAACCTGAAGCGCATCGAGTCCCTTGTGGCCCAGCGCTCCACGGCCAAGTCCGAATACGATGCGGCCTTGGCCCAGCACCGCCAGGTCCTGGCCGAGATGGACGCATTGCGGGCCGTCATCGCCAAGAAGACCATCACCGCGCCCTTTGCAGGGGCCCTGGGCATCCGCAGGGTCAATCTGGGGCAGAATCTCGGCGAGACCGACGTCATCGTGGCGCTGCAGCGTCTGGATCGGGTCAACGTGGAGTTCGTCCTGCCCCAGCAAGAGGTCGAAGCGGTCCTGGCTGGCGCCACGGTGCGCGTGACCGGCGACGTGCTGCCGGGCCGCGTTCTCGAAGGCCGGCTTTCGGCCGTGGAGCCCCTGGCCGACATTGCCACCCGAACAGTGCGCATGCAGGCCGAGCTGGACAATCCCGGGGAGGTCCTGCGTCCGGGCATGTTCGTCAACGTTGGCGTAGTTCTGCCCGAAAAGCGCGAAGTGACGGTCGTCCCGGCCACGGCGATCCTCTATGCCTCCTACAGCGACTCGGTTTTCGTGGTCGAACCGGCCGAAGAAGGCGAGGGGCTGCGGCTCAGGCAGCAGTTCGTGACCCTGGGCGAGCGGCGCGGCGATTTCGTGGCCGTGACCAGGGGCGTGCGTCCCGGACAGACCGTGGTCAGCACCGGCGTCTTCAAGTACCGCAACGGGCAGTCCGTGGTGGTGGACAACAGCCTGTCCCCGGAATTCAAGCTCTCACCCGTCCCGGAAAACTCATGAGGCGGGCGGTCCGGAACGCGAACCGTCACGGGATCAGCGCATGAAATTCACCGACATTTTCATCAATCGGCCGGTTCTGGCCATCGTGGTCAGCCTGCTCATCGTCATCGCCGGGCTTCAGGCGGCCTTCACGCTCACGGTGCGGCAGTATCCGCGCAGTGAGAACTCCATGGTCACCGTGACCACGACCTACGTGGGCGCCAGCGCCGAGCTCGTGCGCGGGTTCATCACCACGCCCCTGGAGCGGGCCATCGCCGCGGCCGACGGCATTGACTACATTCAGTCCGAGAGCGCCCAGAACCTTTCGACCATAAACGTCCGTCTCAAGCTGAACTACGACGCCATCAAGGCCCTGTCCGAGATCAGCTCCAAGGTCGACCAGGTCCGCGGCGACCTGCCGCCCGAGGCCGAGGTGCCCATCATCAACGTGGAGTCGGCCGACAGCCAGTTCGCTTCGGCCTACCTGAGCTTCACCTCCCCTGACCTGGATCAGAACCAGATCACCGACTACCTCATGCGCGTGGTCCAGCCCCGCCTTTCGGCCCTGGAAGGCGTGCAGCGGGCCGACATCCTGGGCGCCCGCACCTTTGCCATGCGCATCTGGCTCAAGCCCGACCGCATGGCCGCCATGAACGTGAGCCCGGCGGCCGTGCGCCAGGCCCTGGCCGCCAACAATTTTCTTTCGGCCCTGGGAAAGACCAAGGGCAGTCTCATCCAGATCAACCTCACGGCTGATACGGACCTGCGATCCGCCGACGAGTTCCGGCGTCTGGCCATCCGCGCCGAAAACGGCGCCGTGGTCCGCCTGGGCGACATCGCCGACGTGGTTCTTGGCGCCGAGGATTATGGCGCCGAGGTGCGCTTCACCGGGCAGACCGCCGTGTTCATCGGCGTCTGGCCGCTGCCCAACGCCAACTCCATCGACGTCCTGAAGCTCGTGCAGTCCGAGATGAAGGATATTCAGAAGTCCCTGCCCACGGGCATGGAGGGACGGGTTGGTTACGACGCCACGGAATACATCAACAACGCCCTCAAGGAAGTGCGCACCACCCTGGTGGAGACCCTGGGCATCGTGGTCATCATCATCTTCCTGTTCCTGGGCTCGGTGCGTTCCGTGCTTATCCCCATCGTGGCCATCCCCATCTCCCTGGTGGGCGGCGTGTTTCTCATGCAGGTGTTCGGGTTCACCGTGAACCTCTTGACGCTGCTGGCTTTTGTCCTCTCGGTGGGCGTGCTCGTGGACGACGTCATTGTCATCGTCGAGAACGTGTCCCGGCACCTGAGCGAGGGCAAGACGCCCCTGGAGGCGTCCCTCATCGGGGCGCGGGAACTGGTGCGGCCCATCATCGCCATGAACGTGGTGCTTATCGCCGTGTACGCGCCCATCGGCCTGCAGGGCGGGCTGACGGGCTCGCTGTTCCGGGAGTTCGCCTTCACCCTGGCCGGGACCGTGGCCATGTCGGGGCTTGTGGCCCTGACGCTCTCGCCCTTCATGACCTCGCGCATCCTCGTGGCGGGCATCGAGGAGCGCGGGCTGGCCGGACGCATCGCCCGTGATTTCAACCGGCTCAAGAATTTTTACGGCCGCATGCTGAGCGGTACCCTCGCGTCCCGGCCCGCAGTGTACCTGGTCTGGCTTGTCATCGCCGGGCTGACCGTGCCCATGTTCGTCATGTCGGCCAAGGAGCTGGCGCCCATGGAGGACCAGGGCGTCATCTTCGGCATCCTCGACGCCTCGGCCGATGCGTCCCTGGACCAGACGAGGATGTATGCGGCCGCGGCAAACGATGTCTTCATGAGCGTGCCCGAGGCGGAGTTTACCTTCCAGATCACCTTCCCCTCCAGCGGTTTCGGCGGTCTGGTGGTCAAACCCTGGGAGGATCGCGAGCGGACCGTGGCTGAGATCCTGCCCGAGGTGCAGGCTGGCCTCGGCGCCATTCCGGGCATCCGTATGTTTCCGGTGACGCCGGCCGCCTTGCCCGGCGGCGGCGATTTTCCCGTGGAGTTCGTCATCGCCTCGACGGCCGAGCCCGAGGAGATCCTGGGTTTTGCCCAGCAGCTTCGCGGCAAGGCCATCGCCAGCGGCATGTTCGCCTTCCCGCCGCTCATCGACGTGAAGATCGATCAGCCCCAGGCCGAACTGGTCGTGGACCGCGACAAGGTCGCGGCCATGGGGCTGAGCCTGGCTTCCGTGGGGCAGGACGTGGCCGCCATGACCGGCGGCGCCTACGTGAACCGCTTCAACATCGACGGCCGCAGCTACAAGGTCATCCCGCAGGTGCAGCGCGTGGACCGGCTCACCCCCGAACAGCTCGGAAACATCCACGTCACCGGCCCGAACGGGGAACTTGTCCCCCTGTCCTCGGTGGCCGAGGTCAGGATGTCCACCGTGGCCAGGTCCCTGAACCGCTTCCAGCAGCTCAACGCCGTCAAGATCAGCGGCGTGTCCGTGCGGCCCCTGGACGAGGCCCTGAGTTTCCTGGAGGACGAGGCTGCCAAGATCCTGCCTCAGGGCTACGTCATCGACTACACCGGCGATTCCCGGCAGCTGCGCACCGAGGGCAACACCTTCCTTTTTTCCTTCGGCCTGGCCGTGGTGCTCATCTTCCTGACCCTGGCCGCACAGTTCAACAGCTTCCGCGACCCGTTCATCATCCTGGCGGGCTCCGTGCCTCTGGGCATGTTCGGCGCGCTCATCTTCACCTTCCTGAAGATGCCCGACCCCAATGTGCCTTTCTGGACCGCGGGGTGGACCACGACCCTCAACATTTACTCCCAGGTGGGTCTGGTGACCCTGGTGGGCCTCGTGGCCAAGAACGGCATTCTCATCGTGGAGTTCGCCAACCTGCTGCAGCTGCGGGGCAGGCCCAAGATCGACGCCGCGCGCGAGGCGGCCATGACCCGCCTGCGGCCCATCCTCATGACAGCCGGCTCCACCATCGCCGGGTTCTTTCCCCTGGTGCTCATCTCCGGCGCCGGGGCTGCGGCCCGCAATTCCATCGGCCTGGTCCTGGTGGGCGGCATGACCGTGGGCACCATGTTCACCCTCTTCGTCATTCCGTCCATTTACGTGCTCGTGGCCCGCGACCACGCCCATGACAGGGACAACGACGCGCTCGCCGTGAACCTCGGCGAAGGGGACTCCACGGTGTGACGGATCTTATGCTGCTCGCCCTGGGCTGGGCCGCCTGGGGCGGCCTGCACAGCCTGCTCATCAGCCCGGCCTGGATGCGCATGGTTTCGGCCCGGTTTCCCCGTCTGTGCCCGTGGTACCGCCTGGGCTTCAACGGCCTGGCCGTGCTGACCATTCTCCCCATGCTGTTTTTCAAGGAAGCCCTGGCCGGCGAGACCCTTCTGGCTCTGGACGGGTGGCTGGTCCTGCCCCGGTTCCTGCTGCTTGGCATCTCCCTGTGGCTTTTCGTGGCCGGGGCCAGGGAGTACGATCTGGGGGTGGTCGGGGGCTTGGCGCAGTTGCGTTCGGCATGTTCCTTCGCGGGCAGCGCGTATGCCGAAGAGTTGCGCACCAACGGGATTTTGGGGCGGGTGCGGCATCCGTGGTACGGTGGGGCGATCCTCATCCTGTGGACGCGCACGGGCGCTTTTGACGCCGCGGAACTGGTCACCAGTGTGATTTTGACGGCATATGTGCTGGTCGGCGCCTGTCTCGAGGAGCGCAAGCTGGTGTATGTCCACGGCTCGGCCTACCGCGATTATCAGAGAACCACGCCCATGCTTTTTCCCCTGCCCTGGCGGCGGAGTGCCTCGTGACCAGGGTGTGGTGGCACCTCTCGACGTACATCAGCCACAGACGGGCGGGCGAGGCCTACCGCCGCTGCCTGCGCCCGGCCGGGTTCGAGCTTGCCAACGGCCCGGGCGCGGCGGACGTGGCCGTACTGCACGAGGATCCGATTTTCTGGCCGCAACTGTTCGCGCGGCATCCCGTGCTGCGGGACATGCCGGTGGCCGGGTACGCCGTATGGGAGGGGGAGACTCTGCCCGGGGTGTACCGGGATGGCCTCGGACTGGTGCGCGAGGTGTGGACGGCCTCCGCCTTTTCCGCCGGGGCCCTGGCCCAGGGGCATCCCCGCGTGGCGGTGTTGCCTCATGTGGTCGAGGCGGTGCAGCCGGAAGAGGCCGATATGCGATGGGCTGCGGACAGGATCGGGTCCGGACCGTATTTTTTCTCCATCATGGACGCCATGAACCCGCGCAAGAACATGGAAGCCCTGCTTCGCGTCTTCGCCCGCGTGCACGCGGTTTTCCCCGACGTCCGGCTGGTGATCAAGCAGTATCGCAAAGCCGTGGCGCTGCGGAATCTTTCGGGCGTGGTCAGCCTGGAAGGGGATCTGGCCGAGGGGCGTCTGGCGGCCCTGCACCGGGGCGCCCTGGCCTACGTGGCCCCGCACCGCGGCGAAGCCTGGGGCCTGGGCATGAGCGAAGCCATGAGCCACGGCGTGCCGGTCCTGGCCACGGGCTGGTCCGGGAACATGGAGTTCATGGACGCCGTCAATTCCATCCCCCTGCGCTACGCGCTCGAACCCGTGGGGGACCGCATGGCCGGCCTGCTGCCGCACTTTTCTCCGGACATGCTCTGGGCCAGGGTGGACGAAAACCACTTGGAGCGCGAGATGCTGCGTCTGCTCCGGCGCGGCCCCGACCCGGCCATGTGCGCCAGGGCCCGAACCGTGGCCGAACGCTTTTCCCCGGCCCGCGTGGCCAAAATCCTGGGCAGCCTGCTCCGGGATTTCTACTCGAGAAACATCTGATAGAACCGCTGCAGCATGGGCATGGGCACGTTCTGGTGCCACAGGCCCGCTGCCAGGGCCAGCAACCACGCCCCGAGCATGACGGCCACGGCGCCCGTGCCTACTGCCCAGGGCGGAATGGTTCTGCCAGCCGTGCGCACGGTGATGCAGCCGTCCACGGGGCAGGCTTCCCGGCAGCGCATGCAGCCCAGGCACTCGGGCGACAGCACATGCTTGAGGTCCTGCACCCGGATGCATCCCGGGCAGGCCGCGGTGCAGCGCCCGCAGTTCACGCAGGTCGCCGCGTCGCGGTGCACGCGCGTGGGGCTCAGCCAGCTGAACAGGCCAAGCAGGGCGCCGTAGGGGCAGAGGTAGCGGCACCAGAAGCTGCGCAGGACTGTCCCCAGCACCAGCAAAACTCCCAGAATCATGATTGTCGTGCGGGAAGGGTGCAGGAAAAAGTTCAGCATGCGCGCATCGGCCACATAGTTGTAGGGCGCGTTCGCGAACTGCTCGAGGCTGTTCAGGTCCATGCCGATGAAGATCGTGAACAGGAAGAAGCCCAGCCCCAGATATTTAGGGGCGGCGAGCAGCCGGGCCACCCATGGGCCGGGGACGCGGGAGAGGGCGAGCCGGCGCCCCAGGGTGTTGAGCAGCCCGGACACGAGCCCTACCGGACAGACGTAGCCGCAGAACCCCTTGCGCAGGACCAGCGCCGTGACGATGGCCGCCAGGAAAATGGAGAGCCCCGCCGGGTGGACCATGTCCCAGGCGCCGGTCTGGAGCAGGCGGCGCAGGCTCATCAGGGCCGCGATGGGCAGGAAGGCCTCCACGGACGGTGGACGCGGCACGAAGTGCGGACTTGAGCCCGTGGCCCAAAGTACGAAGAGGTAAAATCGCCAGCCGGTGTGCAAACAAAGGACGAGGAAGACCGACTGGATGATGCGCTGGAACACGGACGGGGACAATGGCATGGGCATGCGCCGTTTCGATGGGGTGTTCATGTCGAGAAGCCTTTGGGCGTCCGGCAATTCAGGAACCGGCCCGCCATTTGAAAAGCAGCCTGTGCAGATACGTCAGGAGCCCTTCGGGCCTGCGCAGGGCGCCTGACAGGGCGGCCTGCGGCTGGAAGATCAGGTCCAGCAGGTGCACGGCCCTGGCGTGCCTGGAGAGGAATTTCACGCAGCCCGCGCAGGAGGTGACCACGAGGCGTCCTGCCGCGTTCTTGCCCGTGGATGCGCCCCATGCCGCCGGCAGGTCCGGCCGCAGCGCCCCCACGGCGCCCCCCTCGCCGCAACAGGGGCTCAAGGCGCCGTCCTGACGCGTTTTCTCCACATCCAGGCCGGTTGCCGCGGTCATGGTCCGCAGCCTGTCGCGCAACGCTGCGTGCCCGCGGTACGGGCACGGCGTGTGCACGATTGCCGGGCTGGCGGCGGGCGCCATGCCGGCCACGGGATGATCGGCCAGCACGTCGTAGACGGTCTTTACGGCGATGCCGTCCCCGTACTCCGAGAAGACCTTGAAGCAGTTCGGGCAGGCCGTCAGCACGGTGGTCACGCCCATGGAGCGCAACCGTTCGCGAAGGGCGCCGAAACGCCGTTCAAAGAACTCCTGCCTGCCCAGGTCGTGGGATGGCTTGTGGCAGCAGGCCATGACCAGCCCGAGGTTCGGGACGTGCTCCCGCAGATGCCGCAGGAGAAGTCGGGCGGTTTTCGGGTTCGTCCCCGGAAAGGTGCAGCCGGGAAAGAAGACCGTGTCCCCGCCGGGAGGCAGCCGGAACGTGCTCAGGAGACGCGATGACCCCATGCGTTCGTAGGTCAGCAGGGGGCGGTACGGCACCAGACTGACGCGGCCCGTGTCCATGGCCGCCCTGCGCATGGCCAGAAAGAAGTCCGTGAGGGGCAGGCGTGAGGGGCAGATCGTCGCGCACAGCCCGCAGAGACTGCATTCAAAGGCCCTGACCCGTCCCTGGCCGGTGGTCAGCAGCAGATCGGCCATGGCCTTGGGTGTCCCATACTCTTTCAGGAATGCGCAGCGGCGCATGCAGACACCGCATTCGGTGCATTTTTCGGAGATTCTGCGGGCCAGGTCGTGGAGTTCGGCTGCTGGAGATGTCTGGCTCATGACCCTTGCTGCAGGAAGTTTCCGATTCCGGTGAAGACGATCTGGGCAGCCATGGCCGAGAGGACCAGACCCGTGATCTTGGTCATGACGGACAGGCCCACGGAGCCCAGGATGCGTTTGAGCGGGCGCGCCGAGCGCAGCAGCACGCCCACGGCCAGGCAGGAGCAGACCAGGGCGCCTGCGCCCACGGCGCGCTCGGTGGCGCCGCCCAACTCCGCGCCGAGGATGAGCAGGGTGCCGATGGTGGCCGGACCCACGGTGATGGGGATGGCCAGGGGCACCACGGCGAAATCCATATCAGGGGAAGCCTCCTGGCTGGTGCGCTTGCCCGAGACCAGGGACACGGCGGAAAGGAACAGCAGGCTCCCCGCGCCGATCCGGAAGCCGTCCAGCGTAATCCCCAGGGTGGAGAAGATGGGGTTGCCGGCGAAATACAGGATGAGGCTGATGACCATGACGGCCATGGTCGTGCGGATGGCTGTTTTGCGCTGCTCGGCCTTGGTCATGTTTTCCGTCATGGACAGGAAGACGGTCAGCACGAAAAAGGGCGTGAGCAGGAAGAAGAGTTTGATGCTCAGGCTGATGAAAAGGTTGATCATGGATGTATCCGAGTGCGCCGTGCGGCGCGGTTGAGCGTAAGAGCCCCGGCCGGATGCCGGGACGAGCCGTCCTTAGGACCGTACCGGCCGAAAGGCAAGAGCGATCTCGATACCCCGATTATTTCCGGGTGGCCAGCACGATGCCGCCGATGATGCACGCCGCGCTGACCAGATGCACCAGCCCCATGGGTTCGCCCAGGAACACGAAGGCGGCCACTCCGCTGAAAAGCGGCAGGGTGTAGTAGATCAGCCCGGCCAGGGACGGGCCGATGACGGCCACGGCGCTGTTCCACATGGCATATGCGGCCAGGGACGCGCCCAGGCCGACGTAGAGGATGGCGCCGGCCATGCCGGGCGTGACGGCCGGAAACCCGAAACGGGCCATCTCCCATCCGGCCCAGGGCAGGAGAAAGACGATGCCCGTGCCGATGAGCGTCAGCAGGAACACGCGCGGGCTCAAGGCTCCCCTGAACCTGCGCACCAGTATGCTGTACGTGGCGAAGAGGGCGGCCGCCAGGGTCATCCACAGGTCCCCCGCGGTGAATTCAAGCCCGGCCAGACGGGCCGGGTCGCCGCCGGTGATGAGCAGCAGCACGCCGCCCAGGGCCGTGACCAGTCCGAGAACCATGCGCAGGGTCATCTTCTCGTGCAGGAAGAAATGGGCCAGCAGCACGGTGAAAATGGGGCCGGTCGTGGAGATGAGCGCCAGGTTCAGGGCCGGGGAGGTGTGCGCCGCGGTGTACAACAGGGCGTTGAACAGCGACACGCCGAGTACGGACATGGGGATCATGGCTGGCATGCACCGCCGGATTTCAGCCCGGGCGCCCCAGGCCTCCCTCCAGACGAAAGGCAGAAGTCCCGCAAAAGCCAGGCACCAGCGCAGCAGCGAGAGGGTGGCCGGCTCGATGCTCTGATTCAGCCCCCGGGCCACGATGAAGTTCCCGGACCAGATGACGGTCGCGCCCAGGGCAAAGAGGGCGCCGCGCAGGACCGGGGACATGTTCATGCAGACCGTGCCGGCTGTTTTCCTGGTGTGCGGATGCACTGCACGAAGCCCAGGGACACGAGGCTCAGCACCGCACCGCCCACAAAGGGGATGCGGTAGTCCACCATCCACAGCAGGCCGCCCAGAATGGGAATGACCACTGCGACGATATGGTTGATCGTGAAGCCCACGGCCATGCTCGGGGCGATGTCGCGCGGGTCCGCGATCTTCTGGAAGAAGGAGCGGATGGCCATGGCGAAATTGAAGAAGATGTGGTCGAGGATATACAGGCCCGCCACCAGGAGCTTGCTGTCCGTGAACGCGTAGCCCAGGAAGATGAAGAAGAGGCTCGCGTATTCCAGAGTCAGCACCCTGCGTTCCCCGAAACGGTTCACGGCCCGGCCGATCATGGGGCTCAGGAAGGAGTTGATGGCGTTGTTGAGCATGAACAGCAGCGTGATCTCGGAGATGGAATACCCGAATTTCTTGACCATCAGGAACACGGCGAAGGCCACGAAAATCTGCCGCCTTGCCCCGGCCAGGAAGGTCAGGACGTAGAAGAGCCAGTAGCGGGAACGCAGGACCATGTTCTTGCGTTGCAGGGGCAGGTCGCGACGCGTGGGGTTGGACAGCAGAAAGACGGACGCGGCGGCCAGGATGACGATGCCCAGGACCACATACAGGGTCTGGTAGCTGAAGTGGTTCACGGCGACCAGGAAGATCAGACCAATGGCGATGTTGGCGGCTGATCCAATGGCGCGAAGACGTCCCATGACCACGGGGCTCTGGGTTGTGTCGAAGTACTGCAGGGTCAGGGACTGGTTCAGGGTCTCGTAGTAGTGGAAACCGAAGGACATGATCAGTGTTGCCGTCACCAGTCCGACATAGGTGGGCATGAGGCCCGTCATGATCACTCCCAGGGCCATGACCATAAGGGATAGGACCGCCAGGCGGTGTTCGCGTACGAAGATCAGCAGGTAGATCACGAGCAGCGCCAGAAAGCCGGGTAATTCCCGCAGGCCCTGGATGACGCCCATCTGCTGGCCGGTGACCTGGGCGACTTCCACGGCGTAATTGTTGAAAAGTGTGCGCCAACCCTGGAAGCCCAGGGCGCTCAGGATGGCCAGACCGATGAGGAAGAGGTACATGGGCCGGTTCTGTGGGGTGTTCATGGATATATCTCGTAACGCCGCCTGGCGTGAATAATGTGTTGCGGTGTGCCGACGCATGTCGGCATGGGCCGGTTAGATGAGGGTGTCAAGTGCTGGCCCGTTTGCCTTTGGAGCGCTGTTGATGCACAACCGTCCTTTCGCCGGAGTTCTCCGCGCGGGTAAAACAATGGAGATTGCTCATGCAGGATGGTGTGTACTGGCTGCGCGTGGACGGCGTGGAGGCATCAGAAGAAGGCGTCGCCGTGATCAGGCGCGGCGTGGTGGATGGTGGCGGCCCCGCCTATTTGTGGCAGGGCCGGCTGGTCGAGGAGGATGGACAGGTGCGCGGCGAGCTGTGCTTTCGGAAATGGAATTCCGAGGTTCCGCCATTTCTGGGCATGTTCAAGACGGCCATTCTGGGCGTCAAGGGCCGCATGAACCACAACGACGGATCCTTTGATCTGGAGGCATACGGTCACGGCCACCACGTGATCCGCCTGCGCGGCAGGGGGCGGAGGATCGGGGATCCGGCTCCTGTCGCATCTGAATGACCGCTACCCTGCCCGGCCGCGTCAGGTGAAATCGACCGCTTCTTCGCCCTTGTCCAACTCAACGATGGACGCCACTTTCGGGGTCCTGGCGATGACTCTGCCCCGACGTACCACCCACAGCCGGGCCGGGCGCAGCCGCAACGCGTCGATCTCGTCCGCCGCCTGCAGCACCACGAAATCCGCCTTGCAACCCGCCGCAATGCCGTAGCCCTCGAGCCCCAGCACCCGCGCGCCGTTCTCAGTCACCGCCGAAAACATCTTCCGCAGGCCGCCCATGCCCGTCATATGCAGAGCGTGCGCGCCCATGTGCGCCACCTCAAGCATGTCGTGCGAGCCCATGGGGTACCAAGGGTCCATGACATCATCATGGCCAAAGGCTACGTTGATGCCCATATCCATCAGTTCCGGGACGCGCATGAGCCCCCGCCTCTTCGGATACGTGTCATGCCGCCCCTGCAGGTTCATGTTCACCAGCGGGTTGCACACGCAGTGCATCCGCG